>VHCO01000148.1 GCA_016871715.1 Verrucomicrobiota bacterium | reverse complement strand
TCGACCAGTTCCTCGTCGGTCGGGTTCTGCTCGGCCGGGACGCGGACCAAGACATGGAAGTGGTTGGACATGATACAGTAGGTGATGACCTCGAGGCCGCAGAAGGTGGCCAGGCGCCGGAGGAGCCTGACCAAGGTTTCTTTGCCGAGGTCATCGATGAGCCGTTGGGCGCCGACGATGCGCGAGACGCAGTGGTAGACAGCGGTGCGGCCTTTAACTTTGACGCGGGTGGTTCTCATAACGGGTGGCACTATGCCCGAGGTACTTGATTATGTCAATCATAATTATCGCGTCACTTAGTTGCTGTCAGTTAGGGCGTCATGCCTAGGGGACCCCGTGGCAGAGACCCGACCCGCCCAATCTCTTGCTGCGTCCTGTGCTCATTGTTCATCGGTGCCGCCGAGATTGCCCTTGGAGCAGACTCCTGTCAACCACTAAAAATGCGTCATTTAGTTTAGCAAGATGTGCGAATCGCGTGCGGCTGGAACACCTGCGCTTTGGACTGTCGGAAGGTCACCCCGAGCGCAGTTGGTTGCCGAGAAGCCGACGGGCGGGCCGTCTGCAAACACAACTCCGGCCCTAGGCCAATGCAGCGCTGGATTGAGCTCGCATGGGCGCGCAAGCAGCGAGCAAGAGAAAGCTCAAGCCCAAGTGCAAACCCGGCAGCTCACCGGACGGCTTCCGCTTCGCTCGCTCGCGACAGCCATCCACGGCTGCACGCGCTCGTTCTCGCTCAATCGCGATCGATGCTGGACCTCGGAGACTTGATCGACGCGTCCGATGGGTGGCGCCGCGGCTCCGTGCGCGCGTCTCGGATGTCGAGCATCTTGGATTGACGAGGCGCTCGAAGGATGGTAGGGACCATCTCGCCCTTTCGCTCATCGAACGGTAACGGCGCTATGAAGACAACAATGCTCTGGGTGCGATCCGTGGGTTGCGCGTTTCCTCCTCGATTCCGGTTTCCTTGGCTAGCCCGAAGTAGTCGGGCGTTCACGCTCATCGAGTTGCTCGTGGTCATCGCGATCATCGCCATTCTGGCGGGTCTGCTGCTGCCGGCTCTGAGCCAGGCCAAGGCGAAGGCCGACCGCACGCTCTGCAGCAGCAACTGCCGCCAATGGGGCATCGCCCTCCAGATGTACGCCGCCGAGCACAACGACGCCTTCCCCGACAACCGGGACGGCTACCACCTCAGTTGGATGGGCACCAACATGGCGCGGTTCTGGCAGGACTACCTCATAAAGTCCCAGAAGAGCACCGGCGAGAAAGACAAGTTCCACGTCGTGTTCTGTCCCACGGACAAGTGGCATCGGCACGCCGATCTGTGGCGGAACACCGACGCCCAATCCGAAGTCAAACCGATCTTGACGGGCTACTTCTACCTGCCCGGGCGCGACCCTGGCAGTTGGAACTACAACGTCAACGGCATCGGTCCCTGGCATTTTCGCAAGAAGCTCAATAGCGAGTACCAGCACGCGCCAGTGCTCATCGATCGCCTGCAAGGCGTAGGCAACTGGAGCCTGAGCGCCAACCGCGGCAACGTAACCTGGTTTACCTCGGACGCCGGCAAGAGCATCCCCTCCGCCAACCACCGCGGGAAGGCTGGCGTACCCACGGGCGGCAATTTCCTGTTCGAGGACGGGCACGTCGACTGGCGCCAGTTCAAGGTGGAGAACGCGCGCGGGACGATCGACGTGGGCTCGATGGAAGGCAGTTGGGTGCTCTTCTACAAGATCAACGTCGTCACCAACTTCTAACCCGGCCGGCGCTTGCCAGGGCGTTCTCCGCCAAACCGCGGTCCGCGGAGGGTTCCTCCACCCACGAACCGGAGCGTGCCGGGTGTGTCGCGCGTCGGGAGCCTGCCTTGCTCCAGGCTACGGAGCGCCCAGGCGAACGCGATAGAAGTAGGTGCGATCTTGCGAGGCCGTGGAATCGACGATTTCGTTGGTGGGCGGCGTGGCGTAGATCTCGGTGACCACTCGAGCATCGAAACCGAGCGCCAGGTCCGTGGCGCGCTCGACGATGTAGGTCTTGCCCAACTCGCTGGCCCAACGAACCGCCAAGCCCAGACCCGCCACCCACCGAACCGATCGCACTCGGAGGAGCGCCGCGGGATCGCGCGGATGGGTACCGGCGAGGAACTCGAGGCGATCGCTGGCCCCGTCGCCGTCGCTATCGGTCTCCCGACCCGCGACCTCCAAGGTGCCGAAATAACTCTGCTCCCACCAGTCCGGCAGGGTGTCGAAGTCCGTGTCGTCGTCGCCCAGGTCGATCGGCACCACGTCTACGCGTTGGCCTTCGAGGTTGTGGTGGTGAAACAGCAGGACACTCACGCGGCGCAGCCCAGCATCCGCCGCCGCCGAACGGTCCAAGCGGACCGACACGGCTTCGCCATCGTCGAACAAAGGCAACCCGGCCGCGGCCGTGTCGACGACAGGGCGGGCGGCGTCATAGGGGATCCAGGCGGTGTGGTCAATACGGCCGGAGAACGGCGAGGGATCGTAGGTGACCGCCCGATAGCGGAAGCGCGGCTGTTCCGGCAGCAACCCCAGCAGTCGAGCAGGCGCAGGCAACACGAGCACGCTGTTGTAGAAAGGGGCGGTATCGCCCTGGTCCGCGCTGAGGATATTGAGATACCCGCCGCCGTCTTGACTCGACACGGCGCCGCTCGGGGCAAGGCTCTCGACGACCGAGATCAAGACGTCATGCGAGTTGGCCAGGTTGGTCACGGTGGTGTTCGCATTGTAAACCACAAAGTCCGCGCGGCCATCGAAGGTAGTATCGATCTCGACGTCGATCGCGATCAACTCGCGCTGCGGCGTGGCCCAGGAACCGGCGGTCGCCACACCAAAGTAGAGTGTGGTGTTTGGGATCGTCCGGGCGACGGCGACGTCGCTGGCCACCCCCACCGCCAACAAGTCCGCCGCCGCGCGGTACGGGTCGCTGAACTTCAGGTCGGGGCTGAGCGCTCCGAGTTGGAACGCGGAGACCACGGGCTGGGCGTGGGCAGTCTGGCCCGTGAGGGTCAGGCTCACCGGTACTGTCCGCCGCCCACTCAGAGCGGCGGGCAGCGTCACGGAGCCGTCACGAGCGCGGAACTCCGAGGCCGCTCGCACCTGCGCGTAGAAAGGGACCCGCAACTCGTGGTCCATGGCCCGGAACCACACCTGGCCACTGGCTTCGTAGAGGGCGTGGCGAGGGTAAAGCGTGCCCGTGCCTTGCATGCTCGGCGTGGTCGGGTCCAAGGAGTGCGCGAACAACGCCGGCACAGCCGCCAAACGCAGGTCGAACGTCACGGCCTCATGACCCGGGACAATGACGCGGTTGGTCGCCACCGTGAAGCTGACGCCGTCTTGCGCCACGGTGTTGCTGACCGCGACTTCGTAGGTGACAGCCGTGGCGCTGTGGTTGGTCAATCGAATCCCGCGCGACTCGATGCTGGGCGCCGCGAGGACCAGTGAGCCAAAGGACACCGCCACTAGTTCCGGCGCCGCCGCCCCACTCGCGGTGACCCTTAAGTCCACTGCGTCCGCCACCTGCAACCGACCGGCGCCCGCCCGCGACTCCGGGTAGGGCTGTCCGTGCGGGTCGACCAGCGGCTTGGCGCTGTTCATGAGGGCGGCCTTGAGGTCGGCCACCGACCGCGTCGGGTGCACCTGCCGCAGCAGTGCGGCGGCGCCGGCTGCGAGCGCTGAAGACATCGAGGTCCCGCTGAAATCGACCCCGCGGCTGCCAGAGCCGGCTTGGGCGGACACAATGCTCGTGCCCGGCGCGCTCAGGTCCGGCTTGAGATAGCCGCCGGAACTCGGGCCGCGCGAGCTGCTGTCCGCGAGGGTGTCAAGGAACTCGACGCGTGTGGTGCGCAGGTCCGCGGCGAGGCGGACGGTTACCGGCAGCGAGCGGCTGAGCTCCGCTTTGAAGAGCGCGCCATCCCCTTGCGAGATCATAACTCCCGGGATGCGAATTCCCGCCGAGTCACCGCCCATGACAATCGGCGCACCCGGTTGGTTGTTGACCATGACGACGGCCAACGCGCCTGCGTCCTGGACCCGCCGGACTTTGTCGGTGAAGAAGCAGGTGCCCCGATCCACAAGCGCCACCCGACCTCGCAAAGCGCCCGCATTGAGGAGGGTCCCGCAGGCCAAGTTCGGCTCGACGTACACCAGGCCAGCCTCGACAGGCCCCGAGATAGCCAGCGGTTGGGTGATCGCGCCCTCGACGGCGAAGTACCTGCCCGCGAGGGCGGCTGGGGCGGTCGCTTCGATGGCGGGGCCTTCGGCCAGGTGCGTCGAGTTGGCAACCGTCAGGGCGCGCCGGGCGGCGCCGGGACTGCCGGAGATGAAGAAGCTGTTGCCGTCGTTGCCGGCCGCCACCGTGACGAAACACCCTAACTCGGCCAGCCGATCCAGCGCGCCGATTTCCACACTGTCAAAGATGACATGGCCAAAGCCGCTCCCCAAGGACAGGTTCACCACATCCAGTCGATCGCTGAAGTCGAAGTCGCCGTTCGGATCGGCCGCCCATTCGAGCGCCTCGGTCACCGCATCGGTCGAGCCGGTGCAACCAAACACCTTGACCGCGTAGAGCACCGCCTCCGGCGCCACACCCGGCCCCAGGCTCAGTCTCGAGGGGTCCAGTTCGGCGGTGTACGGCCCGCGATAGGTCGTGCCGTCCGCCTGCACGCCCAACCCGGCTGCCATGCCGGCCACATGCGTTCCGTGGCCGATCTCCGCGCAATCCAACGGGTCCGGATCCGGCCGCGGCCAGGCGTCCGCATCCGAGCTGGCGTTGTAGCGGTCGCCCACAAAATCCCATCCGCCGACAACCTTCGCCGTCGGGAAGGTGCCGGGCTCGAGCCGGGTCGGGTCGTTGGCGGCGAAGTCCTCCGCCCGACCTGACCCGCCGAACATGGCGTGGTGGTAATCGATACCCGAATCGACGATGCCCATCCGAATGCCGGCGCCAGTGGCGCTGCGGGCCAGCGGCTCCCAGACCCGGGCCGCGCCCAAGAAAGGCACCGCCCGGGCCAAGCTGCGCTGGTGTCGTTGGGCGAGCTGGACGCGGGCCACGCCAGGCAGGGCAGCCAGCGCCTCGAGTTGAGCGGCTGGGGCGCGCACCTTGAGGGCGTTGGCAACTCGACTCAATCCGCCGATCACGCGGGCCCCATACGGGTCCAAGGTCTGTGCCAAAGCAGCCTGTTGCGCCTGAAGCTGCGCACCGTGTCGCTGAGCCGTCCGCGTGGCCGCAGCCAGCCCGACCTCGAGCCGATGACGCGTGTGCAGGCTGATGACCGGTTCGCGCTCGAGCACCAGGTAAGCCGTGACGTGCTCGCCCGCTGGAGCACCCGCGGCAGTCAGCCCCAATCCAAGTGCCAGCCAAAGGCCAAACGCCAGACCCCTGCCGTCAAGTCGGCTAGACTTCATGCGTTAGTCCACGCGGAACCCGATAGAAGTGCCCGTGCCGTGTGGCGGCCGAGGCACGGACAACTCGACCCACTCGGCGCGCACCCGCGGCTTGAACCGCACGTATGACGCCCAGGCGACAACCGGGAGCTGCGGACTGACCTCGAGGACGTAGGCGCGTCCGGGTTGCGCCAGGAACCGAAGGCTGGGCTCGGCGAGGCGGTTGTAGCCGGCTTCCACCCGCGGCAGACTGGCCGGATCCCGCGGATCGGTGCCGCACAGATACTCGCTCTCGTTGTCCAATCCGTCGCCATCCAAGTCGAGCCACCCATCCTGCGGGTCCGCCGGGCTGAGTCCGTGCGCCAACTCCCATCCATCGGGCAGACCGTCCCGGTCGGCATCGGTGTCATTCGCAGCGCCGGGCGAGGCTCGGTTCGAGAAGGTGGCGAGCGTGGCCGCGCCGTCCGGCAGGCGACCTTCGGAGACGTTCTCGGCCTGCGGACCGAACCGGACCCCATCGATCAAATGCCCCAGCGCGTCATGCAGCAGGATCGCGTCGCCCGCAGCGCTTAGCCGGAAGTTCACATGGTCCGCCCCCGCATCGGGGTTGCCATCGGCGACGATCTTCTGGTGCCGGTACCAATCCCCGCCGATATAGGAATGGTCCGGAATCCGGCGCTTGCCCGGCTCGGCTGGATCGTCCGAGAGCAACAGCCCGCCGAGGTCGATGGGGTGAGGCTCCGGGTGATACAACTCGAACCAGTCGTCCCCCTGAGTCGGTCTGGCCATCCACTCGTTGATCCGAAGCGTGCTGGCATCGCCGACGAGCACCGGCTCGTTTTGCCCTCCGGGAGTCGGTCGCGCCGGTCCCCAACCGGACCCCGCGCCCGGCACGCGCGCCAACGCTAGGTCCGGCGCCTGAAAACCGAAGACGATCGCGTCGGCCAGCGCGCCCCCCGCAGCCGGCGCGCGGAACAAATACACGGCGTCCCCGCCACGGTTGAGGCCAAAGCCGGTGTGGTCACCGGAGGCGGGTTGGTCCGGGTCGCAGCGCAGCACCAGCAAACCGTGCCCGGCGAGCCAGGTGCCGGCGGGGAAGATGAACTTCCGAGGCACAGCCGGGTCGTCGGAGAGGCTCATGTCGCCCAGGTCAGCGGGGTAAACGGAGCGGTTCCGCAGCTCGATCCAGTCGCCGTCGTAACGATCCTGCAGCAGGGCCGAGCGGTTGTCGGCCAAGACCTCGTTAATCACCACCTCGGCCGGCGGCAAATTCGACACGACCGCCTCGAGACTCAGACCGAAGGTGAGATCGCTGCTGCCGGGGGTGGCCTGGTGCACCTCGACCGCCAAAACGTTCTCTCCAGCCAGTAACCGGTCGGGAGGCAGCGCAAACGGACCTTCGACAAAGGCATCGATCACCGTGCGCCCCGCCAACGTGTCGTGCGATACCGGCGTTCCCTCCGGCAGGCCAATCCGCAACAGTTCCTGGCCGTTAAGGTAAATCACCGCCCCATCGTCAAGGATCGTCCAGAGCCGCAATGCGTCCGGCCTTTGACTCAGCGGCCACTCGAATCGCCGGCGAAAATAGTAGGTCAGCGAGCCGAGCTTGAGCTGCGTGTTCAGCGCCGCCGGTAACGGGGCGGGTTTGGCAAAGAACAAACCCGCACCGCTCGGCCAAGCCGCATCGTTGAACGCGTTCGCCCGCCATGCCGTGCCTAGACTCACCCCGCCCTCGTCATACCTCCAGGTGTCGGTGAATTGCACCAATGCCAAGCTCTGCGCCCCTCCCGTAGGCGGCAGCGCACCGTTCGGCGCCCCCGGCGCCGGCATGGCGAAGACGGCCAACGTCGCGCCTCCGTCCGGCAGGCGCCCCATCGAGGTGCCCCGTTGTTGCGGCGCGTACCACACCACATCCAGCCGCCGACCGTCCGCATCGAGCAAACCGATCAACCCTTGGTCTGCCGTCAGACCGAAGCCTAAACCCGCGTGCCGGTCGCTCTCCTGGCCACGCCATAAGGCCAACCAACCCCGACCGGCCTGGTAACTCAGCGGCGGGAAACCCTGCCGCTGCGGCGCCGTCACCGGATGATCCGAGAGGTACAACCCCGCGAGCGCCACGGGCAAGGCATCGCGATTGTAGAGCTCGACAAAATCCGGCTCCGCCGGATCTCGACCGCGAGTTAGCCATTCGTTGATCACGACCCCCGACGGATCCCCCAATGGGCTGCGGCGATTCGCTACCCCCGGCGTCGGCCAGGCCAAACCCCAGGCGCCCCCAGCCTCCTCCCGGCCTAGCGCATAACCCGAAACCTGCGGGCCGAAAGTGACCTCGTCCAGCATCGCACCCCCCGCGAGCCTCGACGCAAACAACCGCACCCGCTCGCCCGCAGGGCTGAGGCGATAGCCCAAGAGCTTCGCCGAGACCACCCGGCGGCGCCCAGGCTCGAGTTCTGGTCCTGGGGTAAACAGGTACCGGTAAGGATCTCGGTCATCGTCACTGAGCCCCATCCCCGTCAAATTGAGCGCCTCGTCGCCCCGGTTCAACAACTCGACCCAACCATCCGTATCCACAGCGTCGGTGCCACCCACCGCTTCGCCTGCCTTCACTTCCTGCAGTAAGATCGGCGTCGCCGCAGGATCGACCCGCCAACGAAACAACTCGTGCGCCACCGGCTCGCGCCACGCCCCACCCGCATCCCGAGCGCGCACTGCGACCGAGTGCATGCCCTCCGCCAACCCGACCAGTTCCAGCGGTTGTGCGAGCGATCGGCCAGATCCAAACGCGCCGCCGTCCACGCTCGCCTCGTACTCGACCAACCCAGGCCCCCACACCCACACTTGAGCGCGGCGCGACGGTGTCGGAGAAACCAGCGGCGCGACGCACCCCAACCCGCGCGGCACCGCGGCGCCCATGTCCCAACCGAGCCATCCCTGCCCCAGTGCCGCCGAACCCGGGCGCGGCTCAGGCCGGCCCGCCACCCAGTCCAACCGCGCGGCGCCTTCGAGGTTGCCTTCTCCTGCCCAAAAGGGCGCGCCCGAGAAAAGCGACCACCGGACCGCGATGCGCTCGGGTGGCACGAGCGCGTGACCACTAAACAGGGCAGTCACCTCGTCGAAAATGGCGTTCACCAACTCGGCCCCCGCCGAGCCAACCGCTCCGGCCGTCTGAGCGCCAAAGCTCACCGTCGCCTGCCGCACCTGGCTGAAGGTGTTGTTATGAGCCGTGAGCCAGGCGCCTTCCTCGAGCACAATCGCTCGGTCCAAACCCAAAAAACCGCTCCGCGCCAGCACCAGGTGAGACCGATGATCGAGTTCGCCGGTCATCCGCACCGCCGGTCCAGCCGCCGTTCCCGCCCCGATGAACCCGTTGCCGTCCAGCCAGCCATCCGCGCCCCTCAACTCGACCGCGCGCACTTGGCTGCCCGCAAACTCATTATCCTCGATTCGCACCCGCCGCGGACCCGACGCTGCGCCAGTCACACGAAGGGCCCAGCCCGCTCCGTCCAAGTTCGCCCAGCGATTGCCGCGCAACAACAACTCACCGCCCGCCCTCAACCCCACCCCGGTCACTACGTCCGCCCCCGATGCGCTGCCGAACTGGCACCGCTCGAAGCGCAAAGACGCGTCCTCGAACGCAACAGCCGGCTGCGCCGCCGTTCCCCACGTCACGTCCAGAAACGAC
The DNA here is from genome assembly GCA_016871715.1 of Verrucomicrobiota bacterium. GTDB lineage: Bacteria > Verrucomicrobiota > Verrucomicrobiia > Limisphaerales > J093 > VHCO01. The sequence goes on along the minus strand of VHCO01000148.1, from coordinate 11,555 downwards.
ACCTCGCTGCGCCGTACCGTCACGACCGGTCTGCTAGCGCCCCCATACTCGAGGTCCGCACCCACCAACCGACTCGCAAGGGCCGCATCCTCGAAGACCAATCCCTCCCACCGTGCGTCCGTCCCGGGCACACGCGTCAAGCGCACCCGACCGGCGTCTTGCCCCTCGGCCACCAAACTACCCCGCACCACCAACCTCGCGCCCGCCTCGAGATAAACGGTGACGCCCGGCTCGAGAGTCAAGGTGGCCCCCGGTTCGACCGTCACCGTGCCGGTGAGCCGGCGCGGCCCTTCGCTCGCGCGCCACACATTCGCCCCGCGGATTGTGCCGGCCACAGGCGTCACCGCCGTGGCTTCGCGCCACACATCCAAGACGCGCCGATCGATCTCGCGCCCGTCTTGATCGAATGCCTGGACCACCAAGCGGTTCACTCCCGCCTCGAGCGGCACAGCGTCGGCGCGCCAGCGCGCTTCCCACGCCGACCACAGCGCCGGTGCGCCGTTCACTCGGACCGCGCGTGTCTCGATGGCATGGGCGCGGCCGGCGAGTGCCACCCGATTCGACGACGCTCGAGCGTAACCGTGCGCGATGGGCAGGTCATGTTCCAGCGTCAGCGCGAGCGGGATCTGGCTCAGGACGGACGCCCGCCGGGCCGCGGTGAACGCGCGAATGTCTTCCAGATTCTGCTCGCTGATCGCGTCCTGCAGCACCTGCGCCACCAGAGGGTTAAAGCGCTCCGGCGCAAACACCGTGTCGCAGAGTTCCTTCAGCCGCCGGTAGTAGGTCGGCACCAACTGCGGATGCTGAAGAAAACGCCGGATCGCCGGCAGCCGCGTAGCCAGAAAGAAACCCGTGTCCACCGCCCCCCGCGTGTCGCCCTGGTTCAAGATCGTGTCGAAATCCCAGGGCACCAGGTGGAACCGCCCCGCCGTCACCTCGCGGTAAAGCATGTAATCGTCGCCAATGCCGTTGCCCAACGACGTCTCGCGGTTCACCACGAAGGTGTTCAGAGCGAAATACAGCATCCAATTGGGAACATACACCCACCGCTCAACCGCCCCCACGTACTCCTCGTCCGGCGTCTGACTCGCATCCAGCGCGCGCGTCAGCCCAATCAGGTCGCTCCAGTCGTCCTCGCTCTGGTTCGTCTCCTTGAAATAATCCGCCCGGTACAAATCCGGCGAGTCCCCGCGATACGATAAGTCCGGCTCCCGCTCGGAATAGTCGCGCAAGGCCCGGTACACATTCGCCTGGCCCAACAAGTGCCGCGCCGTGTAGTCGCCGTCTGGCACTTCGTTGTGGGCGTAGATGCCGTACCGCGGGTAGATCGCCGGCGACATGTTGGTCCGGTTCAGTCGCACCTGAACCACCCGCGACTCGGGCATGACCAACCCAGCCACCTGGCCCAGCGCGCTCCCCAACACTTGAACGAAATGGTAGTAGGCGTTGAGATTGACCTTCTCGACCCCCTGCCACAGGTCGTCACTGCGAAAGTCGACGCGGAAATTGTACACGTTCGCATACCGGCTGCCCTGGCCCCGATTGCGCACATCCGCCAGATACCGAACCTGCGTTTCCCCATCGACCGTCGAGACAAACGTTGCACTGGTCGTGGCGTCGCTGAACAACCCGGGACGCTCCGCCACCCGCGCCGCGTAGGCCGCACGGTCCGCCTCCGTCATGACGATCCGGTAAAACGGTTGGCTGCCCGCCGCGCTCTGTTCGTCCACTTGATACAACAAATTGGCACGAGCCGTCCCCGCCGGAATCGGATCGGCCGGCCACAACCGTTCCCCGCCTTCCGCTCCCACCGCCCTCACGTAAAACTCGACAATGGCGCCGTTGGTCTGCGCCGGCAGGTACACCCCGAACACCCCATCCCAAGCCAGTCCGTCCCCGGCCAACCCATGATCCATCATCGGCGACTCCTTAAACGCAGGTTGCCCGTCCAAACGATGGTGCAGGAACACGCGCGGGGGCGTTGGCCCGGCCCCTTCCACTCGCGCCGTCACCGCCACCTGCTCCGTCGCGCGCGGAACCGCCGGTCGATGCTGCACCTGCGTGATAAACGGCCCGCGGTTCACCCCCGCCACACTATTCGCCCCGCCCGGCGTACCCCCCACCCCCAAACTCGCCCCCCAGTTCTGCCCGATGTCGTTGTCCCGACTCGCATCGATCAACTCGAGCGACTTGCCCCGCCCGTCCGCCTCCGCCAGCCATTCCCACGTCGGTATCAACAGCCAATCGTGCGTCCGCCATCGCACGGCCCAGTCCCCTTCGTCTGCATACGTCACCCGGTCCACTAAGACACCCGCCGCATCCTCCAACTCGAGCCGTTCACCCCGCCGACTCAGCGTGCCCGTCCACCCACCTACCACCGCCGTCACCCCGGGATAGCGCGCCTTGAAAGTCTCCACATCTGCCGCCACCACCAAATACCCCTGCGCCATCAAGCTCACCCGCGAAAACGTGTACTGCACCCCCCGACTCAGCCGCCACCCGGTCAGGTCCACCGCTTGCGCGCCCCGGTTGTGCAACTCGAGATACTCTTCCCGCGCATCGCCGGAGGGTGGATGATAGTAGATCTCGTTGAGCACCACCTCCTGCGCCAGGGCCGACACCACCCACCACGCCAGCGCGCCTAGGCCAACCACGCGCCCATACCGGCCCGCCCCCCGCCACCCACCCGTCCCCCTCACAGGCGAACCCACGGTCCGACCAACCGCCCTACACCTGCACCTGCGCTGCCACATCGCCATCACGGGTTCTTTTCCTTTAGTCCACATTACGAATCCAGGAACACCGCCAACCGAAAGAAGCGTCGCGCACCCTCGAGCGGCAGCGGCAACGGCACCACCTGCTCGCCCTCCCCACCGCTGGCCGGCACCTCCGCCACAACTCGCCATTCCGCCGCTGGCCCCAGCGCATCCACGGCCTCGAGTCGGTATCGCCGCCCAGGCTTCCGCACAAACCGCGCCGCCCATCCGCCACCCACCCAAGGCGTCGTCGCCAAAACCAAACGATCGCTTTCCAGCAACGGGTGAGTGCCGGCCACGTATTCAGCCCCGTTGTCGCTCCCATCCCCGTCGGGGTCGTCGTCCGGCCAGACATCCGCAAGGCTCGACCACTCGTCGTCTGCGTCCGCCCCAACCACCGTCTCCTCCCACGCATCCGGCAAACCGTCCCCATCGCTATCCCCGGGCCCCGCCCCCACCATGAGTCGCGCCCGATGCCGCGGCGCCGCACCGGCCCAATCCGCATTCACCGGCCCCACCAACGCCAACTCGACACTCACACTGAACCGCCGCTCCGGTTGGCTCAGCACCTCGAGCGGGATGGATTGAACCACCTGGCCCGGCGTGAACCGCACGGTGCCCGCAGCCAACCGGTAATCCGCTCCTGCCCGCGCGCTGCTAGGCCGAACCGCGTATCCCACAACCACCTCGCGTGTGGCAAATGTGCTCAGACCCACGGCAATCGGCCCTACCCCCTGCCCGTTACCGTGTTGGCTCTCCGCCGCGAGAAACCCCACCCCCACCACTCCGGCGGCCGCACCCCCGAAAGCCGCTAGACGCGACCCGTCTTGCGCCGGTTGCCAAACCGTGTTCGCGGGGCGGAGCGGATCGGCCTGCGTGAGGTAGTTGCCCGCAACCGCCAGTCGCACCAAATCCTCTCCCCAGAGCTCGCGCACGAAACCCCAAGCATCGCGCCGGTTGTGCAGCAGAATCGAGTTGGTCACCGCCAAGAAACCCGTGTGCGTCGATTCGTAGTTGTCGCCAAACCGCGCCCCCACACCGTTGCCCAGCAGCAGGCTGTCCCGCACGGTGACCTCCGGCGAGTAGTAGCCCGATTCCACCGCCTGCCCGTTGTTCATCAAAACCGTCTCCGCCACCTCCACCACCTTGCCCGCCCCGGAAAGCGCCAGCCCCTCGTGAAAGCACGCCTCGATCCAACACCGGTCCACGCTCACCCGCCCCGCCGTGCTTCCCCCAGCGTCAATCCCGTCATCCTTGGCCCACCCGATCAGACTGTCCGTGAACCAGTGCGTTCCCAACGTCAGGTAGATCGCGTCCGTGTCGGCATCCAGAAACTGCGCGTCATCGCTCGGAAACTCGATCAACGCGCTCGCCCGCACCTGCACCGCCCCGCCGTTGAACTGCCCACTCGTCAGGCACCGCTGCACCAGCGACCCCTCGAGCACCAGCGACGCCTGATCCCCATGAAACGCCTGCCCAGCCAAGTCGATCAACGCACAGTCCGTCAGCACCGCCTCCACCCCCGGACCCAAATGAAACAGCGCCTGCTCTCGCCGGTGCACGCCCCCAGGCGACGGATGCTTCCCGTACCAGTCCGCATCGGCGCCGCTGCCCGTGAAGATCGCACCCGTGGCCGCCACCCGCGCCGGAGCTTGCCCCAGCACAAATCCACCCCACGGCGCCTCGCGCCGCTCCGGCAAAAACACCACCGGCTCCGCGCGCGTCCCGAGAATCGCCAACTCCCCGTCCACCTGGATCTCGACTCCAGGCGCAAGCCGCACCACCGCCCCAGCCCCCACCGTCAGTCGCGCCCCAGCCGCAATCCGAAGGTTGGCCGACACCGCGAGCCGCCCTTGCGCCGGCCACCACGTGTCTTCGGCAATCGTCTCCCCCACCGGCTGCCACCGGGCCCCGCCGTCGATCGCCACTACCCGCCTCGCCTCCAGCCCAGCGACCTGCCCAGCCACCGCCAACTCCCCACCCCCCAACGCCACCGGGGCAGCCGGCAGAAACCCCGACCCAACACCCCGGCGCACCACGATCCGACTCACACCCCCACCCCGCAACTCGACCACGCCATTCACGCCCAAACGCCGATCCGCCCCCGCTCGGACCCACGCCACCGCCGGCATCGCCATCCCTGCCGGAAAAGCCCGCGGCAGCATCAGATCCAATCGCCCACCCGCATACTCCGCCGGCGCAGACCCAACCCATGCCTGCGGCGTCCAAGGCGCCAACCCGTACTCGCTACCCCCGCGCTCCCGGTCCACAATCACGAACCGGTACCGAGCTGTCTCCCGCCCCCCACCCACCGTCGCTGTGCGAGCGACCGTCAACTCGTGGTAACCGGCCACCCTCACCCCAACCCATTCCCCCACAAGACTCGCCACCCCGTCCAGCTCCGCCTGGTACTCAAACCCCGGCTCGACCACCACCCGATAGCGAGCCTCTTCCCAGCTCCACGACTGGTCCGTAACTCCCTCGACCGTTAGGGCGCTGCCTGTCACCGGCCATAACGCCAATAACAGACAATAAACCGCAACCTGACAGGTCCATGCCCGCATACCCGCGTTCACCGTAGAAGCCGCATCCCCGCGTGGCAAGCCAGACGCTACGCCAAGTGACACGCCGCCCAGTGCCCAGCCACCAACTCCCGCATCGCTGGCGCTTCCACCCGACACCGCCCCTCCGCCCACGGACAGCGCGGATGAAACGCACAACCCGGCGGCGGGTGGATCGGCGAAGGGACCTCCCCAGCTAACACCAACCGTTGCCGCTTCGACTCCGGATCCACCACCGGAACCGCCGAAAGCAGCGCCCGCGTGTACGGGTGCCGCGGCCCACCGCAAACCGCCCGCGTCGGCCCTGCCTCGACCAACCGACCCAAGTACATCACCAGAAGCTGACAGCTCACATGCTCAACCAACGCTAAGTCGTGCGCGATGAACAAATACGCCATCCCCCGCTCCCGCTGCAGGTCCTGCATCAGATTAATCACCTGGGCCTGCACCGACACATCCAACGCGCTCACCGGCTCGTCGCAGACGATCAGCTTGGGCTCCACCGCCAACGCCCGCGCCATCCCGATCCGCTGACGTTGCCCCCCGCTAAACTCATGCGGGTACCGCTGCCCCAGCGCCGGATCCAACCCCACCGCCTCGAGCAGCCCCGCCACCCGCCGCGCCCGCGCACCCCGCTCCGGCGCCAACCCGTGAATGTCTAATCCCTCACCCACAATGTCCGCCACCGTCATCCGCGGATCGAGCGAAGCATACGGATCTTGGAAAATCATCTGCACCTGCCGCCGATAAGCCCGCATCTCGCCACCCCTGAACCCGACCGTCTCCCGACCCTCGAACAAGATCCGCCCCGCCGTCGGCTCCACCAACCTCACCACCGCACGACCCACCGTCGTCTTCCCGCAACCGCTCTCCCCCACCAACCCGACCGTCTCTGCCGAACGCACGGCAAAGCTGACGCCGTCGACCGCGCGCACCCAATGGCGCGGTTGCCCCAGCCATCCGCGCTCCACCGGGAAATGCACCCGCAGATCACGCACCTCGAGCATCGCCCTCATGATACGGACACCGACTCCAACGTCCCGGCTCGACCTCCATCAACGCAGGCGCTTGTCGAGCGCACTCGGCTCGCGCCACCGGACACCGCGGGTGGAAACGGCAGCCAGCCGGAAAAGCGCCCAGGCGAGGCACGCTCCCCGGAATCGCCACCAACCGATCCCCACCCCCGCCAAGCCGCGGCACCGACTCGAGCAGCGCCCGCGTGTACGGGTGCCGTGGCGCCCGCAGTAAACTCCGAGTCGGGGCGCTCTCGACCATCTGCCCCGCATACATCACCGCCACGCGATCGGCCAAATCCCCCACAATGCCGAAGTTGTGCGTGATGAGCAGTATTGCCATGCCCAGCCTCTCCTTGAGCTCACGCAGTAACTCGATGATCTGCGCCTGAATCGTGACGTCTAACGCCGTCGTTGGTTCGTCCGCCACCAACAACCGCGGTTGCGAAGCCAAGGCCATCGCGATCAAAACCCGCTGCTGCATCCCGCCCGAGAGCTCATGCGCGTAGCCCCGCAGCCGCTCTTCCGGCGCCGGCATCCCCACCAACCTCAACAGCCGGACAACCTCCGCCTCCGTCGCCGCCTCAGGACGATGCAGCCGAAGCGCTTCCCGTATCTGCACACCAATCCGTAGAACCGGATTCAGCGCCGCCCCAGGTTCCTGAAACACATAACTCACTACCCCGCCCCGAATCCGCCGCAGCTCCGCCCCCGTCATCCGCAACACGTCAACCCCCTCCAACATCACCGTCCCACCCACGAACCGCCCCGGCGGACACGGCACCAACCGCGCAATCGCTAACGCCGTCAAGGTTTTGCCCGAGCCGCTCTCGCCCACCAATCCCAAGGTCTCACCCGCCCCCAACCTCAAACCCACGCCGTCTAATACCCGCACCGCGTCCCGCCCGCGCCCGAACTCCAGCTCGAGATCCCGAATCTCAAGCAGCGGCTTAGGCGCCATATCCAACGTTATTCCCTATTCCCTATGCCTACCCCATCCCCATACCGCGACTCAGCCGCCCGGCGCACCCGCGCCTATCTTCCGCAAAAATGGCTCCAACGACCGCCCTCGACCCAGAAACTTCTCGATCGACACAGTCGCGTCTCGCGAATCGCCCACCGCGTAAATCTCGGCCCGTAACCGCTGCCCCACCCCAACATCGAAATAGCCGTCCGGCGCCTGCTCGAACACCGTCGCTAAATCGGCCGCGATCGCGTCGGCCCACGCGTACCCGTAGTAACCGGCGTCGTATCCCACCAAATGCCCAAAATAGGCCACCAACGCCGCCCCCTCGGGTTGCGCCAAAAACACCTCGCTGAGCGTGCGATTCGCCAACTCGAGCGCCACCCCCGAGTCCGCCTCCGTGACGCGCGTGTGCAACGCCAAATCCATCAAGCCAAACGAAAGCTGCCGCCGGTAATGACAGCCGTAGGTCGCAAACTTGGCCGCCTTGAGCTGCGCCAGAATCTCCGGCGGTATCTTGCGCGTCGGCTCCCGATAGTCCGCCGCAAAACTGTCCAGCACCCGCTTGTCCCACACCCAGTGCTCCAGCATCTGCGAGGGCGCCTCGACAAAGTCCCGCGGCACATTCGAGCCCGCAAACCGCGCAAACGCCGCCCGCGTCAGCATATTGTGCATCGCGTGACCAAACTCGTGAAACAACGTCTCCACGTCCTGGTGCGACAGTAACGACGGTTGCCCGGGCGACGGCGGGGGGAAATTGCACACCAGCGCCACCACCGGCCGCTGGTACGAACCGTCCCGTAGCCGCTTGCCCTCGATCACCGGGAACACCGCAAAGTGGTGGTACTTCCCCTCCCGCGGAAACATGTCCAAATAAAATAAGCCCAGCGGCTCTCCCGTCGCCGCATCCGATACCGCATAGAGCTGCACCTCCGCCACCCACCGATGCGGCGGCTCCACCCGCGCAAAGCGCACACCGAATATCCGCTGGTAAATGCTGAACATCCCCTCGAGTACCCGTTGATACGGAAAAAACACCCGCAACTGCTCCGCATCCACCGAGTACTTGGACTTCTTCAGTTGGTTCGCGAAGTATCGCCAGTCCCATAACTCCACCCGCGCACCCGCGTCCCCCGTCGCCGCCACCTTCAGTCGCCGGAACTCCTCCACCTCCGACCGAAATTTCCCCTCTAAACCCGCCTGCAGCTCCCGCAGAAAACCCATCGCCGTCGCCGCATCCCGCGCCATCTTCACCTCGATCTGATAGTCCGCCCACGACGCGTACCCTAACCGCCGCGCGATCGCATGCCGTAACCCCAGAATCTGACCGAGCAGCGGTAAATTCGCCTCCTTCGCCAACCGATGGTGCTCCACCAACACCCGCTGGCGCACCCCCTCGAGCTCCGCATTCTCCAACACCGTCAGATACTGCCAAGTCACGTTCACCTGGATCGTGTACTCGTCCGCCCCCGTCTTGATCCCGGGCCGCTCCAAAAACGACTCCGGCACCCCCGCCAGCTCCGCCCGGCTAAACCGCAGGGCCTGCTGCGCCTTGGTCACGTGACTCTCGTAGTCCGTCCCCAGCCGCGCCAACTCCTTGCGCCAACGCTCCACCTCGTCCCGATCCGCCCGCGGCAGCGCCAAACCCGCCCGCCGATAATCCCGCAACACCTCCGCCAACAACTTCTCCTCCTCCCCCGCCAGCACCGGCCGCGTCGCCGCATACGCCCGCACCGCACCGTACACATCCTCCCGATACTCCAGCGCCACCGCCCATTCCTGATACGCCTTGAGCGCCTCCGTCGCCGCCTCCCGCACCCCGGCGTCCGGACTCGTCTCCTTCACCAACGCCAACCGCCCCGCCGTCGCGTTGGCCCGCCACAACGTCTCATCCAACGCCCCTAACGTCCCCGCAAACGTCACCTCGCCCGTGCGGCCTTGTCCAATCCGATCCAGCCCCGCGTTCGCCTCCGCTAACGTCCGCTCCAACGACGACCGCACCTCCGCCACGCTCGTCTCGTACGCCGGTAACGTCACCACATTGCCAAACCGAGTCGCGCGCGCCCGGAACTCCTCCAACGCGCCATCGCCCACCGGTAGCAAACCGGCCGAGAGAGAATCAGGTTGATCGGCCATGGAAGAGCAAACCAGCAGAACGCTTACCCAACACCCACCCGCCAACATCAACAGTTTCATCGCCACCAACGATTCAAACCAAATCCTGATACGCTAACCACAGCGCCCGGTAATATCGCATCACCCGCACCGGATCCTTGCTCTCCGAGATCTCCGCCAAACAAAACCCGCTGTACCCCGCCTCGTTGAGCCGCGTCAGCAACCGCCGCCATGGGTACTCCCCCAAAAACAAGTCCCGCATGTGCACCGCCACAATCTTCCCCTTCACCATCTCGAAGTTCGCCTCGAATCCCGCGCCGTCGAGGTCCGCTTGGTTCGAGTTCCAGCATACCCCCACGCTCGGATGGTCCGCCACCTCCATGATGGTCCGAATATGCGGTAGCGACGACGTGCCCCCACCGTGCACCTCGAGCCGAATCTGCTGCCCGTAATCCCGCGCAAACTCGCCCAACTCCCGTAACGCGCGCCCAATCTGCTCCAGCGTCTTGCTCACCGGCACCTCCTTGGGCAAACCGTTCGGCCGCACCTTCACCCCGCTCGCCCCAACGTCGCGCGCCAACACAATGTATGCCTTCGTCGCCTCCACATCCCGCCGTAGCTTCGCCGCGTCAGGCGTGTGGTAGTCGAACGCGCTCCCCAACCCCATCAGCTCGACCTTCGAGTCCCGAAATCGCTGCTTCACCTCAGCCCGCTGCGCCTGACTCAGCCCAACCTCCACCCCATGCGCGTGCGTCGTCCGCAATTCCACCCCCTCGAAACCAGCCGCCTCACAGTTCTTGATGATCGTCGCCACATCCCAGTCCTTCGCCAGGTTGTACGTCACCAAGCCCAGCCGCATCCGCGACCGCCCCGCCCTCGCACCCGGCCCCGGTTCCCCGCCCCATCCCAACCGGCCTGCCGCCCCAAACAACCCCAAGCCCGCCGCCGCCCCCTTCAGAAAGCCGCGGCGCGACGCCATCCGCCAGGTTGCTGCCATTCCCGTCTCACCAGGTCCCAACGAAGCTGCCGCGCGATTCATCATGACGCGATCAAACGACAATCGCCCCGCTGGGGGCAAGCCGGAAAGCCCCCTGCTCCCCCGAGCGCCGCCCCTCATCCCACCTACAACAGACCCGGATAGAACAAATAATACAACTGCCCCACCCGCAGCGGCGGCCGCTCCACACCCCAGTCCAACCTCAGCGTCCGACTCTCGCTCTGGCCAAACAAGCGAAACAAACTCGAGAGCTCGAACGGCACCTGGTAACGCACCAAATTGGCTTGCGCCACCCCCGCCAACTGCTTGGCCCGAGCCACCGCGACCTTGAAGTTGCCTAACTCATCCACAAACCCTAACTCGTATGCGCGCTTGCCCGACAACACTCGCCCATCCGCGTAGTCCTCCCAGTCCTCGACCAGCCGGCGACCCGCCGCCCCGTTGCGCTCCGCTGCCTGCCCCCGCCCAGCCGCAACCACCTCCTTGAACCGCGCAAACGTCTCGTCGATCAGCCCCTGTACCATCTGGCCTTCCTCCGGCGGGATCTCCTCCGGCGACCGATCGCCGCTGAGCATGTCCTTGAACTTGCCGCTCTTGTACACATTCGGCTGTAAACCCAACTTGTCCATCAACCCCCGGTAGTTGTACCCGTGCATGATCACCCCGATGCTCCCCGTGATCGTCAACTCGTTCGCCACAATCCACCGACACGGCGCCGCCACATAATAGCCCCCAGACGCCGCCACACTCGCCATCGCCGCCACCACCGGCTTCCCGCTCTCCTCCTGAAACCGATCGATGACCCGATTAATCTCGTCCGCAGCTAACACCTCTCCCCCCGGTGAATTCACCTCCAAAATCACCGCCTTCACCGCACGGTCGGCGGCCGCACGCTTCAACTGGTGCTCCAGCACTTCCACCAGACTATGACCGCCACCATCCAACAGAAACGTGCTGATAATCCCCTCGACCTCCAACACCGCAATCTTGTGCGCCGACCGCTCCTCCTCCAACACCGTCTCGATCAGACGCGGCCCCCCCGATCGCGTCCCCTCCCCCCCCACCGCCAAGACCGTCCCAAGCAACTGCCCCACATGCACCGCCCCGCTCAACAGCAGCAGACCCAACAACACCAACGCAAACACCTTC
>VHCO01000147.1 GCA_016871715.1 Verrucomicrobiota bacterium | reverse complement strand
GGCATCTTGCCCGCGGTCCCTTCCCCCCTCTGACTCCACCGCCCCCGCCGCCTCGACCGCCCCTCCCACCCCAACCCCGCCCCAAGACCCTCCCTCACTCCCGCCCGTGTACAAACTCAGCAACCCCGCCCGTGCCTTCGCGTCCCCAGCCACCGCCGCCGCATACCCGCAATGCCGGTAATCCTTCGGATCCTCCACCAACCCCGCCCGCACCGCGTTCAAGTCGATGTACGCCGACACCGTCTCCAACACTCCCGTCTGATCCTCGACCAACACACTCCGAAACCGTTCCGCCCACAACGTCCCAAACCGCTGATGCCGTATGTTGTACCACTTGCTGAACCGCTGTTTGAACTCCTTCATGAACTCCGACACATCCCCCATCCGCGCCAGCATCCGCTCCCGAATGTCCGCGTCCACCCGACCATGCTCGTGCAACCCCTTCTCGGCCTCATAGAGCAACCCGGCCTCTCGGGGCTTGGCCTTCCCGTAGAGGGCCTTCATGCGCTCGACCAGTTCCTCGTCGCTCGGGTTCTGCTCGGCCGGCACTCTGACCAGGACATGGAAGTGATTGGACATGATGCAGTAGGTGATGACCTCCAGGCCGCAGAAGGTGGCCAGGCGCCGGAGGAGCCTTACCAAGGTTTCCTTGCCGAGGTCATCGAGGAGGTGTTGAGCACCGACGATGCGCGAGACGCAGTGGTAGACAGCCGGTCGCCCTTTAACTTTGATGCGGTTCCTTCTCATAACTGGGGCGAACCTAGTTCCGCAATGTGATTGGTGTCAAGTTCTATTTACCGGTTTATTTATATTCATGTGCATGACTGTGCGCCAATCTTTACCCTGGCGGCGGGGCTTCCTCGGAACAGGAGCTAGGCGGAACTGAGCCGCAACAACCCAGCACCCCCCATCAAACGCCACCCTGCGGCACCAACGATTCGAGCAGGTTCAGCGCTTGCGACCGGGTGTGGCATCGTGCTAGAGTCTCACTGATTCCTCCAAATCCCAAACCCCCAAACCCGAACCAACCGGCATGGACCGATGCGCATCACCCTTTGGCACTTTGGCACGACTATGAAGATCCCCCTCGCACTCGTCACCCTCATCACCGCGCTCGCCCTCGGGTCGTTGATCCGGTCGCCGGCAGCGCGAGGCGAAACGCGGATCTTGTTCTGCTCGGACAAGCAGGCTCCGGCCGGGCAATTCGAGTTCTACAGCGTGCGGGCCGACGGCACCGACCTGCGGCGGCTGACCTCGACGGCCCAAGTGTCAGAATGGGCACCGGCGCTGGCACCGGATGGACGGCGTCTCGCGTACGTCGCCCGTGAGGGAGGGGCCCTGATGGGGACCTTGCATCTGAGTGACCTCGAAGGCGGGCCTGGCTCCCCGCTCGGCACGGAGGTTCAAGCGCTCTCGGTGCAATGGGCTAGCGACACCACACTCTACTACCTCGGGTACCTCTCGAATCGTTGGGACCAACCTTACTTCGATGTCCGCAAGATCAACACGGACGGCACCGGCGAGGCCCGCGTCTACCCGGGTCCCTTCTGGGTTTGGCGCACCGGAGCCGACAGCTTCGCGCTGGCGCGTGTGCCGGGCCGATTGTACTTCAGCACGACCAGCGATGTGCCCGGCGAATTCGGCGTCCGGCCGGTGGCGGGCGAATTGTCCGGAGCAGCGCCGGACACGGTGTTCGCTCGTTGTATCGAGCTCAGCTACGAACCGGACGAACCCAAGGTGCCGGGCGACTTCCTGATCGATCACTATGACCTAGCGGTTTCCCAGGATGACGCGCTGTTGGCGTACGTGGCCGATCACGGCAGCGGGGTCCACCGCCTCTACGTGCGCGACCTTGCCGGGGATTGCACCACCCAACGCAGGCTCAGTAGCGGGTACTGTGGCGACCCCGACTTCGCCCCAGACGGCAGTTTTGTCGTTTTTACCCGCGCAGCCACATCCACGTTTGGGGCTGCGCCGTACCTGGGCGACCTGATCCGCATCAGCCCGGACGGGACCCAAGAGCGCGATCTGACATCGGGGTGGGTGGAGGTAGCCGGGCGGTGTGCGCATCCGCTGGTTTACCGGTCGGCGGGGCCACCGTGCGCCCCATTCACGCTCCAGATCATTGCCGAACTGCCTACCGACCCGGTGCGCATCGTTTGGGCGAGCGAGCCAGGGGTCAGCTACCAAGTCGAGCACAGCGCCGATCTGCTCGAGTGGCACCGGGATCTGGCGGGCAGCTCCCTGACCGCCAAACCGGGCGAGACCGAGGTGGCGTTCTCAGATCCGGGTCCACGCGATGCGCGCCGGTTTTACCGCGTAGTGGCCGCCTGCACGCCCTAAGCCGTCGGTCCCGTGGCGGTTCCGGAGCGGGGCTGCGGCGGTGGCGACTCAGGTCTTGGTGTGCCCGGCGGGTCGAGGCTGGGGGGATGGGGTCCGCTCTTCGAGGAGGACGACAGCAGCGAGACGGCCACTGAGACGACCAAGACGGCCGCCACGACACCCAGGGCCCAGCGGGTATCGATCTTGTAGGGCGTGTGCGCGAGCAACATCTTCACGCCGACGAACGTCAACACGATCCCCAAGCCCGGCTTGAGGTAGCGAAACTTGTCAACCAACCGCGCCAGCACAAAGTAGAGCGAGCGCAACCCGAGGATGGCGAAGACGTTCGAGGTATAGACAATAAACGGATCGAGCGTCACGGCGAAGATGGCCGGGATCGAGTCCACCGCGAACACCAAGTCGCTGACCTCGACACAAACCAGCACCACCACCAATGGGGTCGCCATGCGCCGCCCGTCCACCCGCACGACGAACCGATCTCCGTGATAATCGGAGGTGGTCGGCACCATTTCTTTGAACCAGCGCACAACCGGGTTCCGCTCGGGGTGGATGGCTTCGTGCTTCCCGAACACCATCTTGAGCCCGGTGGCAATCAGGAACGCCCCAAAGAGGTACAGGATCCACGCAAACCGGCTGATCAAAGCCACGCCGACCGCGATCATGATCAGCCGCATCACTAGCGCGCCCAGCACACCCCAAAACAGGACTTTGTGCTGCCACTGCGCCGGGACGGCGAAGTAGGAGAAGATGAGCACGAACACAAATACATTGTCCGCACTCAGCGAGTACTCGATGAGGTAACCGGTGAAAAACTCGAGTCCCTTGTCCGGCCCGGCCCACCGCCACACCCCAGCCCCAAAAACCAATGCCAAGGTCACCCATACCCCAGTCCAACCCAGCGCCTCGCGGAAGCTGACCACGTGGGCGCGGCGATGGAACACGCCCAGGTCCAAGGCCAGCACGGCCAAGACCAGCAGGCTGAACCCGACCCAGACCAAAGGCTCGTCCGTCATCGGTCGGCTCCCGAAGCCGCGCAGTCGGCCACTCCACCCGTCACCTCTGGCCCCGTCCCCCCCGGCGGCCTGGCGGTCACCGCCGTGCGGTAAGCGGCCTCCAACTCGGTCGCCCCCGCCACGCAGACCCCCAGGTCGCGCAGCAGTCCATCGCTCAGCGCGTAGATCCAACCATGCACGGTCAGGGCTTGGCTGCGGTCCCAGGCTCCTTGTACGCAGGCCGCGGCGCAGACCTGGGCGACTTGTTCGATCACGTTGAGTTCACAGAGCCGGTCCAGGCGGCGGGTCTCGTCCCCAAGGTGCGCCAGTTGCTCCGCGTGTTGGCGCCGGACGCCCTCGACCGGCTCGAGCCAGCGGCTGAGCAAGCCCAGGGACGTGCCCCGCAGCACCGCCTGCACTCCCCCGCAGCCATAGTGACCACACACGATGATGTGCCGCACCTTGAGCGCGTCCACGGCGAACTCGATCGCCGTCTGGCAGTTAAGATCCTGAGGGCACACCAAGTTCGCCACGTTGCGGTGCACAAACATCTCCCCCGGCAGCAGGCCAACGATGTGGTTGGCTGGCACGCGGCTATCGGAGCAACCGATCCACAGGTATCCCGGCGCCTGCCGCTGCGCGAGTTCCCGGAACAGGTCCGGGCTCTCGGTCCGCAAGCGCTCCGCCCAGATCCGATTCTGGGCGAACAGCTCACTTAGTTCGCGCATGTGGCTGAGGCGTTGAAAGGCTGGCCAGCCGGCGGCGGACCTGTTGCAACCACCGCCTGGCCCAGGCAAACTCGAGCGCCAAAATCGCCAACCCCGCCGGGATCACCAAGAAGGCCGGGCCCGGCAAAACCAGCAGGGCCACGCCGAACGCCAAGACCGTCCCACCCAGCAGGGCTACCACCACGCGTCTGGCCGTGCGCAACGCGGTCATTGGACCGTTTCGGCCGCCTGACGCAATCGTTGCTCGAGCGCAGCCAACTCCTGGCGCATGGCCTCCGGCAGCCGCGCTCCAATGGAGGCGTGGTACTTGGCAATGTCTTCAGCTTCACTTCGCCAACCGGCAAGGTCCACGGCGAGGAGTTGACGCAGGTTATCCGCCGGCAGGTTTAACCCCTCCAGCGGGAGCGCATCGGGCGCTGGCAACCGCCCGATCGGGGTCTCGACCGCCGCGCCGGCACCTTCGACCCGCTGACAGATCCAAGCCAAAACCCGGCTGTTCTCGCCGTAACCCGGCCAGAGCCATTTGCCATCCGCGCTCTTCCGGAACCAATTCACGAAGAAAACCTTCGGCAGCTTGGCACGATCGGTGCGCCCCGCCAAGGCCAACCAGTGCGCCAGGTAATCGCCGATGTGATAGCCGCAGAAAGGCAGCATGGCAAAGGGATCCCGGCGCAGCACGCCCGCCTGATGCAAGGCGGCCGCCGTCGTCTCCGAACCAGCCGCCGCACCCATGAACACCCCGTGCTCCCAACCGAACGCCTCCGCCACCAGCGGAATCGTGCTCGGCCGCCGGCCCCCGAAGAGAATCGCCGAGATCGGCACCCCCGCCGGATTCTCCCAGGCGGGATCGATCACCGGACACTGACCCGCCGGGGCGGTGAACCGCGCGTTCGGATGCGCCCCTTTGCGGCCGCATCCCGGCGTCCACTCCTGCCCCTGCCAGTCCGTCCCGCGAGCCGGCGCTGGCACGCCCATGTCTTCCCACCACACATCGCCGTCGGGGGTGAGCACGACGTTGGTGAAGACGGTGTTCCGGGACACCGTCGCCATCGCATTGGGATTGGACTGCTCGGAGGTCCCCGGCGCCACGCCGAAGAAGCCCGTCTCGGGGTTCATGGCGTACAACCGGCCGTCGTCGCCCAGGCGAATCCAGGCGATGTCGTCGCCCAAGCAGCGCAGCTTCCAACCGGGCAAGGTGGGCAGCATCATCGCCAAGTTGGTCTTGCCGCAGGCGCTGGGGAAGGCCGCGCACAAATAGGTGGTCTTGCCCTCCGGCGAGGTCAGCGCCAAGATCAGCATGTGCTCGGCCAACCAGCCTTCTTTGCGGGCAATGTTCGAGGCAATCCGCAACGCCAAACACTTCTTCCCCAACAAAGCGTTGCCGCCGTAGCCCGAGCCGTAGGACCAAATGCTCGGCTCCTCGGGGAAATGCACGATGTACTTGCGGGCCGGGTCCGGCTCGCACGGCCAGGGCACATCGGCTTGTCCGGGCTTCAGCGGCGCGCCGATCGAGTGCAAGCAGGGCACGAACTCGCCCGCCGCCCCGAGCTTGTCGAGCACCGCCTGGCCCATGCGGGTCATAATCCGCATATTCACCACCACGTAGGGTGAATCGCTGATCTCGACCCCGATCTTGGCGATCGGGGAATCCAGCGGCCCCATGCAAAACGGAATCACGTACATCGTCCGCCCCGCCATGCAGCCCTCAAACAGACCGCGCAGCTTGGCGCGCATCGGCTCCGGCTCGGTCCAGTTGTTGGTCGGCCCGGCATCTTCCTGCCGACGCGAACAGATATACGTGCGATCTTCCACGCGCGCCACATCGCTCGGGTGCGAGCGCGCCAGGTAACAGCCAGGCCGCTTCACCGGGTCGAGCCGCGTGAACGTCCCCGCCGCCACCATCCGCTCGCACAGCGACTGGTATTCAGCCTCGGAACCGTCGCACCAATGGACGGCGGCAGGTTGGCAAAGTTGAACCGCTTCCTCGACCCAGGCGAGGAGTTTAGCATGATGGGTAGGGGCTTTTGGCATGGTTGTTTGGTTTCTCGTTTGTTCTATACTCTCGATCCTAAAATCGCAACGCAAGGGTCGGCCGACACGCTTCCCGGGCGATAGCCCACCTCGTGGGCCGCAAGCTCACCCAGGCGCAGCCGCCCCCGCCCTGGCCCTCCGGCTCCCGAACGGTCGGGCCGGCGACCGCGACTTGGGCCGAGCCTCCTCTGGGGCCTGACGCGCCTCGAGTTGCTCGCGCAACCGGCTCAGCACCTTCTGCCACGCCGCCGCCCAGGTGTGATCCCGCGCTGCAGCCTGCACATCCGCCCCCGGCACCGCCAGCGATACCACCGCCTGGAAGGCCGGCGTGGTCTCTTGCTGCCGCTCGAGCACCACCTCGGCCGAGGCCACCCGGACCAACTCGCCCAGCGTCGCCAAACCCCGCGTCAACACCCGCCGCAGGGCCGGCTCGTCCTTCAGACCTCGAAGGTGATACTGCACCGTCATCTTCGTGCCCGCACCCCGCGGACCGCGACCCGCCGCCCACGGCGACGCCGCCCGCAACCCAGGCCGCCGGGGGCGGTGGGGTACCTTGACAGAGGTCGACGCGCGCGTCACGTCGCAATATTCCGCTGCACCGAATCCTTAGCCCATTACTCTTTTTCAATTACTTCTTTAGCTTTTTCCGAATACCCTGCCGCCATGGAATTCTTGAATTACCACCACCTGCGCTATTTCTGGGCGGTGGCCAAGGAAGGCGGCCTGACGCGGGCCGCCGCCAAACTCCACATCTCCCAACCCACCATCTGTGCCCAGGTCCGCGCCCTCGAAGAGGGGGTGGGGGAGAAACTCTTTCGCCGCAGCGGCCGGCACCTGGCCCTGACCGACACGGGCCAGCAGGTCTTCAGTTACGCCGAGGAAATCTTCTCGTTGGGCGAGGACCTGATCAACACGCTCAAAGCCCGGCCGACCAGCCACCCGCTGCGCGTGCGCATCGGCATCATGGATTCGCTGCCCAAGTTGGTCAGCTACGACATCCTCAAGCCCGTCTTTCGGCTTCCCCTGGCCATCCAGGCCTCTTGCCTCGAAGCGAAGCTCATGGAGCTGTTGCCCCAACTGGCCGCTTACCGTCTCGACCTCGTCCTCGCCGACGAACCGGCTCCCGGCTCCCTCAACCTCAAGGTCTTCAACCATCGCCTGGGCGAGTGCGGCATGGCCTTCTGCGCCGAACCCAAGCTGGCCTCACGCCTCAAACGCGCCTTCCCCCATGCCCTGCACGACGCCCCCGCCCTGCTGCCCGCCGCCGATTCCGCCCTCCGCCGCTCGCTCGAAAAGTGGTTTCAGGAAAAGGCCATTCGCCCGCGGTTGGTCGCCGAGTTCGACGACGCCGCGCTCATGAAAGTGGCCGCGTCCGATGGCCTCGGCTTCTTCCCCATCCCACGCGTGGTGGCGGCGGAGGCGGTGCAGCGCTACGGCGTGCGGATCGTCGGGGCGACCGACGATTGCCAACAACAATACTATGCGATCAGCGCCGAACGGCGGCTCAGTCACCCCGCCGTGGTGGCCATCACCTCGAGCGCGCGAACCTCGCTCTTCACCCGAGAACGGCGCACCGGCCGCTAGACTTCGAGCTTTCGTAACCGGTCCCAGCCGGCACAATGTGCCGATCGTGATGGCGGCCTCGCCCAACCCGCATAACCCCCGCACGCCGCCCGCGGCGTCGCGCGACCGATCCGAACTCGACGAGCTCAAGGGTCTGTTGCCGCGCTGCCTCTTGCCCGACCAAGTCCGCATCGGCTCGCAGCTCCTGGCGGCGCTTCGCTCCCGTCAGGGCCCCGCCGCCGCCCGCCTGCCGCTAGCCCGTTGGCTCGCCCAGGCCCGCGCCTCCATCCAGGCGCGCCAAGCCCGCGCTACCGTGCTCGCACACCTCGCGTACCCCGCCGAATTGCCGATCACCGCCCACCGCGACCAACTCCTCGCCGCCATCCGCGCGCATCCGGTCGTCGTGGTTGCGGGGGAGACCGGCTCGGGCAAAACGACCCAATTGCCCAAGCTCTGCCTCGAAGCCGGCTTGGGCCTGCGGGCGCGGATCGGGTGCACCCAACCGCGGCGCGTGGCGGCGCAGAGCATCTCGATGCGCCTGGCCGAAGAACTGGGCGTCGAGTGGGGCCGCGCAGTCGGGTGCAAGATCCGCTTCGCCGACGATACCCATCCCGCAACGAGCGTCAAAGTGATGACCGACGGGATTCTCCTTGCGGAAATCCAAGGCGACCCTTTACTGGCCGAATACGAAGCCCTGGTGCTCGATGAGGCCCACGAGCGCTCCCTCAACATCGATTTCCTCCTCGGCTACCTCAAACTCCTGTTGGCCAAACGGGACGACCTCAAGCTCATCGTCACCTCCGCCACCATCGACACCGAACGGTTCGCGCGCGCCTTCCACGGCGCCCCGGTCCTCACCGTCTCCGGCCGACTCTACCCGGTCGAGGTGCGCTATTCCCCCTTAGACGAGCACGCACAAGAGGAAGGCGAGGTGACCTACATCGACGCCGCTGTGAATGTCGTCGACGACCTCCTCGCAGAGGCGCCGGCCGGCGACCTCCTCGTGTTCATGCCCACCGAACGGGACATCCGCGAAACGTGCGACCGACTGGCCACCCGCTACGGCCCTAAGCTCGAGGTGGTGCCCTTGTTCGGCCGGTTGACCGCCACCGAACAACAGCGCGTCTTCGCGCCTGGGGCGCGCCGCCGGGCGGTCGTCGCCACCAACATCGCCGAGACCTCCCTGACCGTGCCGCGCATCCGGTACGTCATTGACACCGGCCTGGCCCGCCTCAGCCGCTACCACCCCGGCACACGCAGCCAACGCCTCCCCATCGAACCCATCGCCCAAAGCAGCGCCCGCCAACGCCAGGGCCGCTGCGGCCGCGTCGCCGACGGCGTCTGTGTTCGGCTCTTCTCCGAAGCCGACTTCCAGGCCCGTCCGCCTTATCTCGAACCGGAGATCCAACGCTGCGACCTGGCGGATGTCATCCTGCGCATGAAAGCCTTTCGGCTCGGTGACATCGAGACCTTCCCCTTCCTCGATCCACCCGCCCCAGCCGCCATCGCCGGTGCGTATCAGTTGCTCCAGGAACTCGATGCCCTCGACCGCGACCGCAACCTCACCGCCCTAGGCCAGGACCTGGCGCGGCTACCCATCGACCCGACCATGAGCCGGATGATCATCGAGGCGCACCGCACCGGCGCCTTGCCCGAGGTCCTCGTCATCGCCGCCGGCCTGAGCGTCCCCGACCCCCGCGAACGGCCCCTCGACCAGCGCGACGCCGCCGAAGCCGCCCACCGCCGCTTCCTCCATCCCCACTCGGATTTCCTCGCCCTCGCCAACATCTGGCGCGCCTACCACGAAACCTGGGAATCGCTCAAAACCCAAAACCAATTGCGCAAGTTCTGCAAAACCCACTTCCTCTCCTTCGCCCGCATGCGCGATTGGGTCGACCTCCACGCGCAACTCGCAGACGCCGTCGCCGAACTCCGGCCGCCCCGAGCCCAACCCGCGCGCGCGCCCGCCGCCGCACCCACCCAGTCAAACCCTTCCCACTCCCAACCCGCGCCAGACACCCTCCCAGCCCGCGCTCCCGGTGGCGCCGACCCCCCTTCGCGGCGCTCGCCGTTCGACGCGCGCTACGCCGCCATCCACCGCGCCATCTTGACCGGGCTGCTCGGGCATGTGGCCCTGCGCCAAGACAAGAACCTCTACCGATTGGGCGGCGGCAAACAGGCCATGGTCTTCCCAGGCTCGGGCCTATTCGAAAAACCGGCCCCACGCTCGACACCCGGCTCGGCGTCAGCCCCACCATCCCCTCGCACGCCGGCCCGCCCGTCGTCCGCACCTGACTGGCTGATCGCCGGTGAGCTGGTCGAGACCTCCCGCCTGTTCCTCCGCATGGTGGCGGCGATCGAGCCCACCTGGATCCTCGAGTTGGCCCCGCACTTAGTTAAGCTGACTTACGAACCGCCCCAATGGGACCGCGCCTCCGGCCGAGTCGTCTGTACCGAAAAGGCGTCCCTGCGAGGCCTCGTCCTACGCGAGCGCCGCGTCAGCTACGCCCAAGTCAACCCCGCCGAAGCTACCGCCTGTTTCATCCGCGCCGCCCTGATCGCCGAAGACCTCGAGGACCACCACCGGGCCAAGTTCGACTTCCTCGACTCCAACCGGCGCCTGCGCGAGAAGATCGAGGTCTGGCAAACGCGCTTGCCCCACCGCGTCGTGCCGGACTTGGACCAAGCCCTCTTCGACTTCTACGCCCAACGCCTCGCAGCGGTGGGCTCGATCCACGACCTGAGTCGCTGGCTAAAAACCCAAACCCACCCGCGCAGCCTCGCCGCCACCACCCAAGACCTCCTGGGCCCGCAAGCGGACACCTTCGACCACGCCGCCTTCCCAGACGCCGTCAGCGTCCGCGGCGAACTTGTGCCCGTGGCCTATGCCTACGCCCCAGGCGAGGAACGCGACGGCGTGACCCTCCGACTCACCGTGCCGCTGGCTGAGCTCGCCGACCTCGAACGGCTCGATTGGCTGGTGCCCGCCCTGCGCGAGGCGCGCGTCACCCAGTTGCTTCAACGCCTGCCCAAAGACCTGCGCCGCCCCCTGATGCCCTTGAACCACGCCGCCCGCGAGATCGTGGCCCACACCGATCCCCAAGCCCCCTCGTTCCTCGCCGCCCTCAGCCAGTTCGTCCTCCACCGCTACGGCGTCTCGATCCCCGTCTCCGCCTGGCCGCTCGCCGATCTGCCGCCCCACCTGCGGCCGCGCCTCGAAATCGTCGGCCAAACCGGCCAAACCCTCGCCGCCGGCCGCGACCTCGCCCAGTTGCGCGCCCAATTGCGCGCTCAACACCGCGCCACCGAAGCGGAGGACTGGCAGCGCGCCGCCCAGAACCACGAGCGGTACGACCTGGTGGACTGGGATTTCGCGGACCTCCCCGAGCGCGTCTGGGTCAGTGAAGCGGCCGGCTTCCCGCGCTACGCCTACCCCGGCCTGCACCTCGAGAACCACGCCGTGAATCTGCGCCTCTTCCGCCAGCCTGAGGAAGCCATCCAGGCCACCCGCTCCGCCACCCCGCGCCTCGCCGCGCGCGTCCTCCACCGCGAACTGAACTGGTTGCAGAAGGACCTCCGCGCCCTCTCCCAACACGGCGTCCTCTACGCCACCCTCGGCTCCCGCGAGGAACTCCTCGAGACCGCCTGGGAAAACCTCCGGCGCCACTTGTTCCCCGAGCCGGACCCCGTCCCGCGCACCTCGGCCGCTTTCGCTCAATACGTTGCGGCGGCCCGCCGCCTCATCCCGGGCCTGACCCAAAAGTTCCTCGCTTTGTTAGGGACCATCCTCCAGCGGCGACAGGAAATCTTGCTCTGCCGGCAGCCCTTCCCCACCCTGCCCAACGAACTCGAAGCGCTTGTCCCGCCCCAGTTCCTCTTGCGCATCCCCTTTGCAGACCTGGAACACC
The DNA here is from genome assembly GCA_016871715.1 of Verrucomicrobiota bacterium. Lineage (GTDB taxonomy): Bacteria > Verrucomicrobiota > Verrucomicrobiia > Limisphaerales > J093 > VHCO01. Next base: position 9,213 of record VHCO01000147.1, on the reverse strand, counting down.
TGCCGCGTTACCTCCAGGCGCTCCGCATCCGCGCCGAGCGTGCCGCCCTCAACCCCGCCAAGGACCGCGAGAAGGCCCAACGCCTCGCCCCCTACCTGCGCGCCGCCGCTGAACTCCGCGCCCAACCCGCCACCAACCCGTCCCTCCAACCCTATGTCCAAGCGTTCCTCCGCTTGGTCGAGGAATTCAAAGTCTCGGTCTTCGCTCAGGAAATGGGCACCGCCCTCCCCGTCTCGCCGAAACGCCTCGACGAAGCCCTCGAACGCATCCGCCAGCACCGCGCCGGCACACCCCGCTAGCCGGCCCTGAGTTACCGCCCAAGCGGTCGCGCCCCAGAAACACCCGCCGGCTTGGGCACAAACTCCTTCACCCGTCGCCCGGCCACCGCTCGCTCCTCGGCACTCATCCGCGCCGCGACCGCGTCGCGGTCCTTAGCCGCATCCTCGACCCCGCCCGCCAACGCCAACGACAACCACTGGTAGGCCTCGACCCGGTCCACCGCCACGCCTTTGCCGCGTTCGTAACGCCGGCCCAGGTTGTATTGCGAGAGGGAATCTCCGCACTCCGCCGCCCGCCGATACCACTGGACCGCCTTCGCTTCGTCGTAGGGTACCCCACGCCCTGCACCATACATGCTGGCCAGGCTGTACTGCGCGGCCAGGTGCCCCCGCTCCGCCGCCTTCTCATACCAAACCGCCGCTTGCGCGTCGTCGTGCGGCACCCCTTGGCCGGTCTCGCAAAACACCCCCATATTGAACTCGGCTTCCGGATGGCCTTGCGCCGCGGCTTGGCGAAACCACTCGAGCGCCTTGACATAATCCAAGGGCAGACCGTTGCCCGAGGCATAGGCCGCCCCAAGCGCCGCCTGAGCCGCCGCGTCCCCTTGCTCGGCCTGGGCGCGAGCTTGGGTCCAATCGATCGGCCTATCGCCCCCAGCCGCCCCCCTCGGCTCACTGTCCTGGTGGCGCCAGATCACCAACCCCACCCCAATCAAGATGACCGCCCCCAACCCGAACATCAGCAGTAGCACACCGCCACGCGCCGACCGCTGCACCGAGCCAGAAGCGCCGGTCTCCCGCCTCACCGGGCCGGCATCGCAACCCGGGCATTGGGCTGAGCCTTCCGGGATTTCCCTGCCACACTTAGGACATTGCATAACCTGCGCGATCGGCTAGCGCACTCGCAAAGCCGGCGCCCATCGGCTCCTTACAACCCAACCGGTCCACTTTGCAGTGCTCGACTACCAGCATGTCGCCCGGCGCAAGGCGCGGCAATTTTTTTCTGCGCGCAACGGTTTTTGTTGCCAAACAGTTTCTAACTAGTCAAATTCTCAAACACAATCAAATCGCAGTTCGGCCGGCTCGCCGCTGAAGTGCGTGTGCGGCGACCCGAACCGGACGGTTGACCAGTCCCAGAGAAGCCCATGAGTACGATGACGAAACCCCTCGCACGGCATTGGCAAAGCCGGAGCTCTCGCGCAGTCGATCGCGGTTTCACCCTGATCGAATTGCTGGTCGTGATCGCCATCATTGCGATCTTGGCCGGCCTGCTCTTGCCCGCACTGGCCAACGCCAAGGAACACGGCCGCCGCGCCCGATGCACCGGCAACCTCAAGCAGATCAGCCTCGCCCTCACCATGTACGCCGATGACCACAACGGCCTCCTGCACCACGTCAATGGTTCCATCCCCAACGACGGCCAGTGGACGCTCAACCCGCGCAGCACGGTGATGCTGGCCCCCGATCACCAATACGCCTACTGGGCCATCGCCTATTACAACTACTACGGCGGTGCCAAAGAGATCTTCCGCTGCCCCTCCGCCAAAACGGTCGATGAGTGGCACGACGACAACCGCTATTACCCAAAGGACTTCTGGAAAAACTCGACCTACGGCATCAACGCCTACGTCATGCAGGCCCCCAACCCGAGCAATCCCAACGATAAATTGCCCGGCCCACGCAAGCTCGACAACCCCCAAACCACCATCCTCGTCCAAGACGCCGCCGAACACAAAATGGAGGGCGGCCCAGACAGCCTCGGCCTCTTCCCCAATTACAGTCAAATCCTCACCCAGTGGATCGGGCAGCCCCCCGGCAGCGGCGGACTCGGCGTCTCCCTCTACCAAGGCTACCGCTTCGAGTGGGAATGGTACCGGCACAGCAAAGTCTGCAACACCCTCTGGGCGGGCGGCAACGTCTCTGGCATCAAATTCAACAACTACAAAGGTGTCGACTACCGCTGGTACACCGGCGTCGAGCCCCTCGAACAACCCAAATTCTAGCCCCACTTCGCCCGCACCCTCACCGCCCCCATGAAACCTCGCTTCCTCGTCCTGGCCCACTGTCTGTTCTTCCTCGGGTGGCTGCTGGCCGCCGGCTGCAGCCAAAAGGTCACCGCCCCAGAACCCCTGGCCCTGGACCAAGTCTCGAGCAGCCTCGCCACCGCCTTCCAAGGAGCCAAAGTGGAACTTCAAACCTTGGCCTCCGCTGCCGCAGGCGCCGTGGACACCCAGCGCTACGACCAAGCCTTGCTCGCCCTCCAGAGCCTCTCGACCCAATCCGGCCTCAGCCCCGAGCAGCGCGACATCGCCGCGCGCGCCATGCTCACCGTCAACCAAGAACTGGCGGCCCAAGCCACCACCGGCAACCAGGCCGCCCAACAAACTCTCCAACAGCGACGCATGGACAAGTAGCCGCCGCCCCGCTGCCATGCCCCATGCTCGATCCTCCGCCGCCTGCCCTCCGCTCACGAACGCCCCGTCCCCGATCCCAATTCCCCATCGCACGCCCGCTTTCATCCGCCGCTTCACCGCACGACTTGCAGCAAACCGTGCGCCGCACCCCAAGGGCCGCGGCGCCCAACACCAACAGCACTGAACCCCTAACACCACTACGACCATGACTCGAACACTCCAACTCGTGGGCGCCGGGTGCGCTGCCACCTTCCTGGCAGTCGCCCTCCACGCCCAACCCACCGGCCAGTGGGACTTCGACAACGGCGACCTCGCCGGAACGGTAGGTGCCGCACTCACCTACCTCGACACCACCACCTCCCAGCAAACCCAATTCGGGACCACCACCGCGCTCGGCCTGCCCAACATCGGCGGCGCCGAAGCCAAAGTGATGAAGTTCCCCGCCAGCATCTCGCCCATGGGCTACCGCATGCCCGTGGCCACCGGCCCCAACGGCGGTGGCGGCTTCGTTAACGATTGGACACTCATCTTCGACATCCTCTACCCCACCGAATCCGACGGGAAATGGCGCGCCTTCATCGAGACCGACTTGGGCGCCTTCAACCCCGACGCCGACCTCTTCGTCAACCAGGCCGGCGGCATCGGCATCGGCGGCCAATACCACGGCAAGATCCTCCCCAACACCTGGCACCGCGTCGGCTTCGTCGTCGAAGCCAGCGCCGGCGTCATCCGCAAATACATCGATGGCGTCCAGGTCGGCTCCCAGTCCGCCGCCAGCGGAGGCACCACCCTCGACAGCCGGTGGGCCCTGACCCCCAACGGCGAAGCGTGGCTCTTCACCGATAACGACAGCGATAACGCCCTGGGCTATGTCAATAGCATCCAGTTCCGTAACGTGGCCCTGAGCGCCGACCAGATGCGCGCCCTCGCCGGCCCCCAAGCCGCGGGCATCCCCCTCCAACTCCCGCCCGTGCCCTCCTACGTGGCCGGCACAATCCCAGCCTCCGCCTTCGCCCAAAAGAACACCGACATCGGCTTCGTCCTCAACATGGGCGACACCACCATCCAAGACAGTTCCTTCGTGCTCAAGTTGAACGGGACCACCGTCGCCAGCCCCACCATCACCCGCGCCGGCAAACTCATCACCGTCCGCAAAGCCGGCACCGCCTTCACCGTGCCCTCCAAACACACCATCACCCTCGATTACGTCGACAGCCTCAACGGAGCCCAGTCAGGCACCCATACCTTCGAAATCGTCGTCTTCTATGAAGACTTCGATAGCCTCGTGCTCGGTCCTTCCCTGACCGAACCGGTCGCCGGCGCCGAGGTCTGGACCAAAGACCCACCCACCGGCTGGACCGTCGACAACAGCAAGATGACCCCGCAAAGCGGCGCCGATTGCGTCCTCCTCAACCCGGACATCGGCCGCAAAGAGTGGGAGGGCTGGACCTTTGCCAATTGGGCCTGGCACGTCCAAGGCGACGACCAAACCCGCTCTCTGTTCACCAAGGCCCGTAACACCGCGGCCATCGCCGACCCGGACGAGTGGGATGACCGAGGCAACCCCGACGGCACCTGTGGCTACTTTTACTCGTTCTTGCTCACCGCTCCGATCCCGCTGACCGGTTTGCCCGCGAACTCAGTCTTCCTGCGGTTCGACTCGAGCTGGCGCCCTGAGGCAATGGACGATGTCGGGCCCGATGGGGTCGTCTCCAACAACCAAACGGCCACTGTCACCGCGTCGTTTGATGGTGGAGCCCCCATCGAGATCCTGAAGTGGGACTCGATCGCCGGCAGTCCCACGTTCCATCCGGACTCGCAGAATGAAACCGTCCTCCTCGACATCCCTAACCCCACCGGCGCCAGCCAAATGGTCCTGACTTTCGGCCTCACCAACGCCGGTAACGACTGGTGGTGGGCCATCGATAACATCTTGGTCAATGTCGGGGTCAAACCCCCCACCATCTCACAACAACCCCAACACGTCGCCGCCATCGAAGGCCGAGCCGCCACCTTCAACGTGGTAGCCCAAGGCGAGTTCCTCGCTTATCAATGGTTCAAGGGGCAGGGCGCAGCGAAAACCCCGGTTGCCGGCGCCACCGCCGCCCAGTTCACCATCCCGGCCGCGACCTTGACCCACGCCGGCTATTACAGCGTCGAGGTCAGTAACCCGGGCGGTAAGGCCACTAGCACCGAGGTCCTGCTCGAAGTGGTCAAGCTCCCCGCCAGCATCACCCAAGATCTCCTAGTCCACCTTAAGTTCGATAACAACTACCAGGATTCTTCCGGCCGCAACTTCCACGGAACCCCGCAGGGTGCCCCCTCGTTCGGCGTAGGCAAAATCGGCCCCAACGCCTTGGTCTACAGCAGCGCCGCCGACGGCAGCTCCTTCAACTACGTCACCCTGGGCGCGCCGCCCGAGTTGGATTTCGGCACCGCAACCGACTTCTCGATCACGTTCTGGGCTAAGCTCGTCACCTGGACCGGCGATCCCGCATTCGTCGCAAACAAGAACTGGAACAGCGGCGGCAACCAAGGTTATGTGATTGCCACCGGCAGCGACGGCCGCATCCAGTGGAACTACGCTGGCGCGCCCGGCAGCCGCAAAGACTATGACAGCGCGGGCGGCATCTTCGGCCAAGACACCTGGCGGCACATCGCCCTGACCTTCAACCGCGCCGGCACCGTGCGCACCTACGTGGATGGAGCGCTCAACGACGCCACCGTCATCACCGCCTCGGCCAATGACGTCAGCACACCCACCGGTCAGGCCACCAACATCGGCCAAGACGGCACCGGCACTTACACCGACGGCGGCAGTGTCAGCACCACCAACGGCATGCTGGACGATGTGGGCATCTGGCGTCGCGTGCTGGCGCCGGAAGAAATCGCCGCCATCTACACCGCAGGCCTCACCGCTAAGGACCTGTCCACGGCCGTCGTGGGCACCCCGGCTGTCGCGCCCACCATCACCACCGCACCAGCCAGTCGCCAAGCCATCGTCGGCCTCCGCGCCACTCTCACCGTGGCTGCCACCGGCACGCCGCCGCTGGCCTATCAGTGGAGAAAGGACGGTGCCAACCTCACCGGGCAGACCAACGCCACCCTCACCATCGCCAGCGTCCAGATGTCCGACGCCGGCAACTACACCGTCGTGGTCAGTAACACGGCGGGCTCGGCCACGAGCGCCCCCCCGGCCACGCTCACCGTCGTGCCCGCCCCGCCCGTCGAGGTCACTGGCCAGTGGGACTTCGACCAAGGCGACCTCCGTGCCACGGTCGGTCGCGACCTCGAGTACTTCGACGCCACCGTGCAGGGCGATACCTCCTTCGGCACCACCACCGCCTTCGGGATCCCCAACATCGCCGGCGCGCCCGCCAAGGTGCTGCATCTGCGGCCGTCAGTGGGCTCGTGGGGCGGCTACAAGATGTACCATCAAACCCCACCCAACGGTGGCGGTCAATTCGTCAACCTCTACACCATCATCTACGACGTCCTTTACCCCGCCGAGTCCATGGGTAAATGGCGCGCCTTCCTCCAAACCAACACCGGCAACTCCGGTGACGGTGACTTCTTCGTCAACACCGCCAACGGCATCGGTATCAGTGGCAACTACCAAGGCCCCGTTCTGGACAATACCTGGCATCGGATCGTCTTCTCGCTCAACCTGGATGCCGCCACCGTCGGCAAGTACATCGACGGCGTCCTGGTCGGACGCCAAACCCTCGGCGCCGGGCTCGACGGACGTTGGTCCCTGGACACCTTTGCCCTGCTCTTCGCCGACAACGACGGCGACAATGCCCCGGCCTACGTCAACAGCCTCCAGTTCCGGAACTGGGTCATGAGCGATGCCGAAGTGGCCGCCCTGGGGGGCGTCACCACCGACGGCATCCCACGGCCAGCGACCGGACCCAAGATCAGCGCCATCACCCGGACCGCCAACAACGTGACCCTCACGTGGCAAGCTGCCCCTGGCCTGCGCCTGCAGAAGAACGCCATCCTCAATCCGACTGGATGGCAAGACGTTGCCGGCACTGAGGGTCAGGGAACCGCCACCGAGCCAATCGCCGGCTCCAGCGCGTTCTATCGCCTCTTCAAACCATAAGAGTCACCGGGGCGGCGTCGCTTCCGCCCACGTCGACCCACGGCACCCGTCGAGGTTGCCGTGGACCCTCTGCAAACGCTGGCCGCGACTGCCGTGGCCAGCGTTCCTTTTTTCCCCCGCTGACGGATGCTGTTGCTACCTCAGCCCGGACTTGACCATGCTCTCCCCACCATGAACTCGTCGCACCCGGTTCCCGCGCCCTCGCCCAGCACCCTTGGCGAAAGCCAGTTCCCCAGCCCCAGAGGTGCTCTCGGTCCGGCTACAGCGACCACCCCCGCCGACGCCCTTCCCTCTGAAGGCGACCTCAACCTCTCGGCTCATCGCGCCCACTGGCAGTCCACCCAACTCGATCCCCCGACCCGCGCCCTGCTCGATGCCGACGCCACCTATTTCCTCCATCAATCCCTTTCCACACCGTGCCTCAACGCCCTGCGCCACGCCTCCGGCGCGTGGATCGAAGACCTCGCGGGACGGCGTTACCTCGACTTTCACGGTAACAACGTCCACCAGGTCGGCTTCGCCCATCCGCGGGTCGTCGCTGCCATCCGCCGCCAACTCGACGAGTTGAGTTTCTGCACCCGCCGCTACACCTGCGCTCCCGCCGTGGAACTCGCCCGCCGGCTGACCTCCCTCGCCCCGGGCAACCTCGACCGCGTGCTCTTGGCCCCAGGCGGCACCACCGCCATCGGCATGGCGCTCAAGCTGGCCCGCGTCGCCACCGGCCGCTTCAAGTTCGTCTCGATGTGGGACGCCTTTCACGGCGCTTCCCTGGACGCCATCTCCGTGGGAGGCGAGGCCCTCTTTCGCCAGAATCTCGGCCCCCTCCTCCCCGGTTGTGAGCACGTGCCCCCTCCCGACCATCGCCATTGCCCTTTCCGTTGCGGTCACGCCTGCAACCTCGCCTGCGCCGACTACGTCGAGTATGTGTTGGCCAAGGAAGGCGACGTGGCCGCGGTGATCGCCGAAACCGTGCGCTGCACCCCCTACATCCCACCCCCGGAGTACTGGCAGCGCATCCGCTCCGCCTGCGACCGACACGGCGCCCTCTTGATCCTAGACGAAATCCCCATCGGGCTGGGTCGCACCGGCCGAATGTTCGCCTGCCAACACTATGACGTCGTGCCCGACATGCTCGTCCTCGGCAAGGGCCTCGGTGGCGGGATCTTTCCCCTCGCCGCTTTGCTCGCCCGCGACGAACTGAACGTCGCCGCCCACACCGCCCTCGGCCATTACACCCACGAGAAGAACCCCGTAGCCTGCGCCGCCGCCCTCGCCACCCTCGACGTCCTCTCCGAGGAGAACCTCGTCGAGAACGCCCGCACCTTGGGCGAACACGCCTTGGCTCGTCTCCGCCACCTGGCCGACCGCCATCCCCTCATCGGCGAAGTCAGGGGGATCGGTCTGCTCCTCGGAGTGGAATTGGTGCGGGACCGCGCCACCGGCACACGGGCTATGGACGAGGCCGAACGCGTCATGTACGAGGCTCTCAGCCGAGGTCTGAGCTTCAAGGTCACCATGGGCAACCTCCTCACCCTCACCCCCGCGCTGACCATCAGCCGCGCCGAACTCGACCAAGCCCTCGACATCCTCGATGCCAGCCTCAGCCACGTCGCAGCCGAGTTTCCCGCCCCCTAGCCGCTCCCCACTTCGCTCCAACCCTCGATCCAACCGCTACGCCCCCACCCTCATCCCTCCTCCCGCCCTTCCAGCTCCCACCCCAGCCCACATCGAGCCACTGCGCCACTCCCTCCCCTCTGCCCCTCACCCCACTTCAGCTATATTTGCCAGGCTCTAAATCGTTGACATCCTCAAGTCCTCGCCACCACCCCTTCTCCTTTCCCCTAGGGCACTAGGGCAACCAAGCTCACCAGTTCATCAGCCAAGCCGCGCGTCGCTGCGAGCGTCAGCAGCGCCCTCCTAAGGTCCTAAGGCCTGGGTCTGGGAACCTCACGCACACGCATCCGCTCAACAACCGACCGGATCGCCGCCAACGACTGCCTCTCCCCTCCCCTCCCCTCCCTTCTCCCTTCTCCCTTCTACCTTACCCATACCCTTACCTTACCGCCGGCCCTACCCTACCTTGGAAAGGTTGGTCGTATCATTTATTTTGACAGTATTTTAGTAATTGACAGATGGCGTCTTCGCGCGCAATCTCAAGCCAACCACAAGCCACCATGAGAACCTATGAGAGCCTCACGCATCAAAGTCAAAAACCGCACCGCCGTCTACCACTGCGTCTCGCGCATCGTCGGCGCTCAACGCCTCATCGATGACCTCGGCAAAGAAACCTTGGTCCGGCTCCTCCGGCGCCTGGCCACCTTCTGCGGCCTCGAGGTCATCACCTACTGCATCATGTCCAATCACTTCCATGTCCTGGTCCGCGTTCCGGCCGAGCAGAACCCGACCGACGAGGAAT
>VHCO01000146.1 GCA_016871715.1 Verrucomicrobiota bacterium | reverse complement strand
GGATGGTCCGCCGGCAACGGCTCGACGGCAAAGGTGTCCAGGGCCGCCCCGGCAATCCACCCTTCACGCAACGCCTGGACCAGGGCATCTTCGTCCACCAGCGCGCCGCGGGCGGTATTGATGAAGTCAATGAGTGGGGTGAGCAAGGGACGCGGGAGTTGCCGTTGTTCGATGAGGTAACGTTCAACGCGGGACCCTGGTGCAGGGATGGAGGTGGAAGCGTCAGCGCCCGGGGTGCCGGGCTGAAGGCGGGTTGGACTGAGGGCCCAGGACCAAAGTGATCTTCCAACCATTGCAAGGCCCGGCCAAAGCCCAGTCCGGCGTTGGCGCCCGCACTGAGACCGGTCTTGACTACTCGTACTCTAGCGCAGCAACCAGGGCCTTCTGAGGCGAGGCTCAAGCAGGGCCGACGCCATGCGCTCAGTCGTCGAGCCTTCTGACCGGTTGCGGTGCTGAGCTCCCGGGCGTAGCCTGCCTCCGCAAGGAGGTCAGGTTATGCCCTGCGGGGTCAAGGAGGTCGGCGGCGTCTATCGCCCCCGGTACCCGCAACAGTCGCCATTCTACATTCTACAAGTTGGTCGAGCGCTTCTATCCGGAGTTCGAGGCCGTCTACGAGGAGCGCTATCAGGAGCGGTATGGTTTCTGGCGGCCGATCATCGGGACAGTCGTGCGCAAGTTCTTCGAGTGCGGCGACCTCAAGCACGGCTTTGCCCGCGTCCGCTGCCCTCGGTGCCGCGAGGAGCTTTTCGTGCCGTCTTCCTGCCGGGTTCGATGTTTCTGCCCGAGCTGCCACGAGAAACGGGCGCTGGAGAAGGCGGGTTGGGTGGCCGAACACATCTGCGCCGAGGTGTCGCACCGGCAATTCGTGTTCACGATTCCCAAGCGCCTGCGCATCTACTTCAGGTTCGAGCGCCGGCTCCTGGGCGAGCTGTGCCGGGCCGCGGCCCGCGCGGTGATCACCGTGTACCGGGCCGCCAGCGGCCGACCGGACGCGGTGCCGGGGATGGTGGGGGCCATCCAGACCTTTGGGCAATTGATTCATTTTCACCCGCACATCCATGCGCTGGTCAGCGAAGGGGTGTTGCTTCCGGACGGCACCTTCCTGGCGCTGCCCAAGCTGGCGATCGAACCGTTCCTCAAGCTCTGGGAGCAGGAGGTCTTCGCCCTGCTCCTGGCCGAGGGCAAGATCACCGAGGAGGTCGTGGCGAACATCCGATCTTGGAAGCACTCCGGGTTCAGCGTGAAATGTTGAGCTCAACATTCAGTGTGGACCAGAGCGTACGGCTGGAGGCCGCCGATCAGGAGGGGGTGCAGCGCCTGATCCAACCCCATTTGCTGTCCCAAGTGTGGCGCGGAGATGAAAATCATCGCGTTCATCGAGCGGCATCAGACCGAGGTGATCGAGAAGATTCTCCGGCACGCCGGACTGTGGGACGAGGCCTCGGCCCGTGCCCCGCCCTCGGCGAAGGTCCCGGTTACGGGCTGAGGCGCAGGACGAGGAGAACCTGTGGAGCGGTGGCGTCGCGCGCGAGGCGGAGCATCCGCTCGGCGGTGAACTGCGCCCTCGATGGCCGGCGCGACCGCCGTTTCCAGCCGCAGTGGCCCCCTGACCGGCCTTCCTGGAGACCACGACAGCCTTCGGCGCTGGTGGGTGGCGGCCCATCAGCCCCCGAAGGCCGGCCAAGCACTTGCAGAGGACAATTCCCCCCCTTTACGCCTTGCACAGGCCCGCCTCTCCGGGCAAACCCCAGCAACGTCGAAAAAGCAAAGTCCTATTCTTCACCTTCTGCAAGTCGGTTGGAACTTGCGGCCAGACAGGAATTCAAAGAAAGTCACGCGTATGAACATCGGTTGGATTTACAAAGACGGCGGGGTGATCGAACTGCCGTCCCTTACGGCGGTCATCCAGAAGGAAGAGGGCTGGTATGTTTCCACCTGCCCGGAGTTGGGCGTTGCCAGCCAGGGCAAGACCGCCAAGGAGGCGCATGCCATGCTGGCGGAAGCCGTGGAGCTCTGGTTGGAAGCGGCCACGGCCAAGGAGATCAGGCGACGATTGAAGTTGGGTGGCACCGTGCAACCCCTCCAACTGGCCCATGCTTAAATTGCGGCCACTCTCCGCCACCGAAGTGGGCCGACTCCTGCGGGCGCACGGTTTCCTATTCGTGCATCAGCGAGGCAGCCATCTCATCTACCGGAGATCTCTGCCGGCGGGTGACAGTGCGACTGTCCCCGTTCCCAACCGGCGCGAGATTCCGGTGGGCACGCTCAAGTCCATCATTGCCCTCAGCGGGTTGGATGAATCCCAGTTCCGGAAATGAGGAACCAAAGGCGTCCGTCAGGGGTCACCCAATGGTTTCGTGCTTTTCAGTTCGAGACGCGATTACGGGGCTTCCCAAACCTCTCCACCCCTTCCTGTCACGTCACCGATTCCCTCGCCTCGAAGCGGCCCACGTCGCTGGATTTGCCGATGATGGCGCGCATGTCGGCGAGCGAGGCGAGTTCGCCGGTGGCGCGGACTTGCGTGAGCAGGTTGCCCCTCACCGTCAGATCAGCCGGATCAACCTTACGGCAGCGCCGATGCCGCCAGCACCTTTGCCGAGTCGCAAGCCAACAAGTCGGCAACCGGAAGCCGGAGACCGGGAAACACCCGACTGTGCAACACGCCCTGCACATCCGGTTGCTGCGGCGCGTATTCGTCGTCTTCGAGGACAGACCACTCCACCCGCTGCTCAGCCACGACCCAAACCAGGTATTCGCGCACCCGGTTGCGGCAAGAGGCTCGGCGCTTGTCCCGCAGGTCAATCGAGGTGGAACTGACCGCGATTTCCACGATGAGTTCCGGTGGACCGGTGAGATAACCGTCCTCGTTCACGCGCGTGACCCCGCCGTGTTCAGGCAAGCGGCGCAGGAGGGCATCGGGCTGCACCGTGTTCTCAGCGTCGAGGATGACGGTGGCGTTGGGGAGGGCTTCGGTCTCTGTGTGGCGGCTGGCATAAGCGCCAAGCCAAAGTTGAATCACGCCATCCGGTTTTGCGTAGTGAACACTGACGGGTGAACCCATATAGACGATTCCTTCAATCAACTCGGTTTTCTTGACCTGGGGCATCCGATCATAGCGCCGCAGGAACTCCCGTGAGTGCATACACTCGCCGTTCTCCAAAGGCAACGGGCGGCTGGGAGTCCTCCCGGTCACACTGGGCTTGGTTTCGACGGCGGTCATAACACGATGAACTTAGCCCTGATGAGGAGCGGCTGGCAGGGGCGGCTTTCAGCATTCAAGTCGTAGCGGCGTGTCCGCACTCTTCCGCCCGTTTTCGCCATTCGGGCTTCAGGCTTGTTTCGGACTTCGGATTCCTCATTATCGTATCGCGCCCCCGTCCTTCCGGCTCTCGCTCGCCTCGTGACAGACCGTGTTTGTCCTGTCCCACAGGAGCGCCTGAGAACCGCCGTCGCCGCCAAGATCCGCGCGGATGTCGTGATCGCAGGTTGAGATCGTCTCCACGTTGTGCAAGACCGCGCTTGACTCCTTTCGCCCGAAGCGCACGCTCCAAGGCGAACCCGGTTCAGGAGCGGGCTCATGAACTCCACAGCGGCCGTTTTCGCCACCACGCACTGGAGCGTGGTGCTGGCGGCAGGCCAAAGCGCCGATGCCCAGGCGTCGGCGGCCTTGGAACAGTTGTGCCGCACCTACTGGTATCCCCTCTACGCCTACGTGCGACGACGCGGGTTCCGTCACGAGGACGCCCAAGACCTCACTCAAGCCTTTTTCGCCCACCTTCTGCGCAAGGACTTCCTGGGCGGCGTCGGGCCGGAGAAGGGCCGGTTTCGCTCGTTCCTCTTGGCGTGTTTGAAACACTTCCTGGTGGATGAATGGGAGAAAGCCCGCACGGCGAAGCGGGGTGGCAACTGCCCGGCACTCTCGCTCGACATGGAAAAGGCGGAGGAACGCTACCAGCTTGAGGCGCGAGTCGAAGCGGACCCGGAGAGCCTGTTTGAGCGGCGCTGGGCGTTGGACCTCCTCGAACGCGTTCTGGATCGGCTGCGGCACGAGGCGGCGGGTTCGGGTCGGACGGCCGTGTTCGCTGAACTCGAATGCTGCCTGCTGGGCGACCGGCCGGCCGAAACGTACGCCCAATTGGGCTCCCGGCTGGGCCTGAGTGAAACGGCGGTGAAAGTGACCGTCCATCGCCTGCGGCAGCGCTATCGGGAATTGCTGCGCGAGGAGGTGGCGCACACGGTGACCCGCCCGGAGGAAGTGGACGACGAGTTGCGTTACTTGTTCGCGATCGTCAGCCGGTGAAAGACCCGAGCCGTAGCGCCGGTTTTCCAACCGGCGCGCGGGCTGACTGGAAATTCGGTGTTGGTGCTGTGAATGGCGAGAGGTCGGTCATGCATGTAACCACCGGGCTTGATTCCCGTTGTAACGAATAGCAAGCAAGCGATGTCAGACGCCAGCACATGTCCGACCTGCGGCGCGGCCCTTCCGCCTGACGCCCCGAGGGGATTCTGTCCCCGGTGTCTCTACCGTGCGGGCCTGGATGAAGCGCTGCCAGCGGAATCAGGCGGCGATTCGACTCTTCCGACGGCGCGCGACTTCGGCGACTACGAATTGCTGGAGGAGATTGGGCACGGTGGCATGGGGGTGGTTTACCGGGCTCGCCAGAAGAGCCTGGACCGCATCGTTGCGCTCAAGGTCCTGCTGTTCGGCCCCCACGCGTCGGCGGAATCCGTCAAACGCTTCCGGGCCGAGGCGGTGGCCACCGCCGCGCTCCAGCACCCCAACATCGTCGCAATTCACGAGGTCGGTTTCCGCGAGGGCCAGCATTTCATCGCAATGGCTTTCATCGAGGGACAGCCGCTGTCGTCGCTGATCCGTGGGAATCCGTTGCCCGCCCGGCGAGCGGCCCTTTACGTGAAGGCCATCGCCGAGGCCATCCACTATGCCCACGAGCGCGGCATCCTCCATCGCGACCTTAAACCGGCGAACGTGCTGATTGACGCGAACGATCAACCGCGCGTCACGGACTTCGGCCTGGCCAAACGGCTCTCTGCGACTTCGGACTCCGGACTCCCGACTCAAGACTTGACGGTCAGCGGCCAGTTGCTGGGTTCGCCCAACTACATGCCGCCCGAGCAGGCGACCGGCAAGCGCGGCACGCTGAGTCGGCGCAGCGACGTGTATGCGCTGGGCGCGATCCTGTATCACGCGTTGACCGGCCGTCCGCCGTTTGTGGGCGAAGGCCTGGCCGAGACCGTGCAGCAAGTGCTGAACGTGGAACCGGTGTCACCGCGCAGGCTCAACCCCAGTGTGCCCGCCGATCTGGAGACAGTTTGTCTGAAGTGCTTGGAGAAAGAACCCGGCAAACGCTACGCGACGGCGCGGACGCTAGCGGAGGAGTTAGACCGGTTTCTCGAAGGCAAGCCGGTCTTGGCGCGGCCCGTCGACCGGATGGCCAGGACTTGTCGTTGGTGCCGACGAAACCCGGCTTTGGCCAGCCTGATCGTTGCGCTCATGGTGACGATCATCGGCGGGTTCGCGGCGGTGCTGGGCCAGTTGCACCGGGCCCATTTGGCCGAGTGGGCAGCCCGAAAGAACGCCTACGTGGCCGACATGAACCTCGCCCGACAGGCCCTCGAAGAAAGCAATCTTGGGCGGGCTCGGGCCCTGCTCAATCGCTACTACCCGACTAGGAAATCCGAAAACGACCTGCGCGGCTGGGAATGGCGCTGGCTCTGGCAGTGCAGCCAGACGCACGAACGCACCACCCTCACTGGGGCATCGAATCTCGTCCACAGTGTGGCCGTTTCCTCGGATGGGCGCTGGCTCGCGGCGCTCAGTTCTCGGGACGCGCTCCGCCTCTGGGATTTAACCAGCCAGAAGTGTGTCGCGAGCCGGCCGGAGGTCAGCTTCTACCGGGATGCGATTCTGTTTGCGGTGGATGGCTCCCACTTGTTCGCGGGCAGTCATGAGACCGCCAGTGTCAAGGTCTGGAGTGTGCCCTCGCTGCAACTGATCGGAGAGCTCCGGCACGAACGGCCCGTGAACTGGATTGCGCTTTCGGCGGATGGCCTGATCCTGGCGGCGGTGGACTCGCGCGGCGTGAAAGTCTGGGACGCACGTGAGCGACGCCTCTTGGCGGACCTCGCCGCCGAACGCGACCTGCGCTTTGGTCGGGTGGCCGTTTCGCGCGACGGTAGGTATGTAGCCTTCAGCGACTACGAGGGACGTGTCAGCGTATGGGACTGGAGGCGTGGCGAAACCCTGGTCGAACTGGGCGGCCCCACGCGCACGCCGCCCTGGCAAGCCGCGGTCCAAGACCTGGCATTTACCCCGGACGATGCCCAACTCCTGTGCGCTGGATCGGATCGAACCGTGCGCCTTTGGGAACTGAGTTCCCGACGAGAGCGGCTTCGGCTCGCCGGCCATGTCGACGTGGTCACCGCGCTAGCCTTATCGCCCGACGGCACCACCTTGGCCACGGGGGGATGCGATCAGACGCTCCGACTATGGGACGTGGCCACTTGGAAGGTCCGCACCGTCTTCCGTGGGCATTTGGACGAAGTTTGGGATGTCGCCTTCTCTGCCAATGGCGATACGCTTGTCACGGCTAGCAAGGATGAGACGGTCAAACTGTGGGACGCGCGTACCCCGCCCGAACGGCAATTCTCCTGGCCGGTGCCCGTCGAAGTCCGCCTCATTGTCCTCGCGGCTGATGCGGGCGCGGTAGGGCTGCTGCGGGCTGACGGCTCCTTCGGTTTGCTGGACACCGCGACGTGGCAGGAGCAGGCCGCCCGACCGATGTTGACCCCGTGGACCAATACGCTCCGGATCGCGATGGATGCTCGAGCCACGCTCCTCGTGGCCACCACCGAGGCGGGCCCGCTCCGGAGCTGGCGACTGCCCGACGTCAGCGAGGAGGAGTCCTTTGTGGGCCATCAGGGGCGCGTGGAGGCGCTGGCGATTTCGGGGGACGGACGGTGGCTGGCTAGCGCCGGAACCGATCATACGCTCCGTGTCTGGCAGATCAGGACTCGTCAGCAAGTGGCCCAGTTCCCCCAGAAGCACGAACGGGTGACCCGTGTAGCGCTGTCGGTCGACGGCACGCTGATCGGCGTAGCATTCAACGACAGTGAATCGGAGATCTGGGAGCGCGTCACCGGCTGGCGGCGAGCACGGTTTGTCCAACACAAAATGGGCCACGAAATCGCTTTCCGCCGTCGTTCCCCACACCTCATCACCGGGAGCTGGGATGGAACGATCAAGGCCTGGGACCTGCGGACCCTACGGTGCGAGGGAGCCTTTCGCGGTTCGTTGCGCGGGGTGAACAGCTTGGCGGCCTCGCCCGACGACCGCACGTTGGCGGCCGGAACGGGCGAAGGCGTCATCCGGCTTTGGGATCTCGACTTGGGGCAGGAAGTGGCCGCGCTCAAGGGCCACCGCGAGTCGGTGGGTCAACTGGCTTTTTCGCAGGATGGCCGGGTCCTGCTTTCCGCAGGCGAGGAAGCCGTGCGAACCGTGCGCAGGTGGGAGGCGCCGCCGCTGACCGGAATCGAAGCGGTCGAAAAAGCCAGGACCAGAGCTGCGTCCCCGTAAGATTCTTCGTGTAACCTTTCACCCGTTTTCCCGTTGAACAGGGTGAAAGCAGAGTTGCGCGGTGTTCGTCCTGCTGGGCGGCCACGGACTCTCGTTCACACGAAGCCATGAACCCGAACCTCGCTGTCTCAACCAACTGGCGAAGACCTTTTCGCTTCCACCGCGCTCTGGCGCTGACATTGGTCTGGTTCAGCGCCAGCGCGTTCGCGCTGGCCCAACCCCGAATCCTCACCCAGCCGCGCAATGTCGCGGTCCCAGCCGGTCAGGACGCTCAGTTCCGCGTATCCGCCACCGGTGTTGCTCCCTTGGCCTATCAGTGGCGATTCAATGGAACGCCACTGGAGGGAGCAACCACCAACAGCCTGTCCCTGGCCAATGTCGAACTGTGGCAACTCGGTTGCTACGACGTCACGGTCAGCAACAGCGCGGGCGAAATCACCAGCGCTCCCGCTTGGCTCTTGCTGGCCAACCGCTGGACCGAGTTGGTTTATTTCGGCTCCAGCGAAGGGATGGATAAGTGCGGTGGCGGCCCGTGGAACGATCATCTGGCCAGGCGATTGGGAGTGACGCTCCGAAACTACGCCTCAGGCCTCGCGAACAGCGCTGGCGTCGCTTCCCAGATCGCGACGTATTTGCGCAGCTACACGCCGAACAGCAATACGCTGGTCGCTTTCTGGACCGGAGGTCCCGGCAACGACATGCTCGGGAAAGAGCCCCCTGAACTGGCAGCCTCGAACCGCGTGGGCAACGTCCGCCTCTTGGCGGCGGCGGGGGCCAGGCAGTTCCTCATCTTGCGCTTCTATCCGCCCGAGCTGATGCCATATTTCCGCAACCTTGGATATCCCACGAACGAGTTGGCGCTCCGCTACGACGTGCTGCTAGACCAGGGCCTCGAGCCGCTGCGGGCTGAGTATGGACTCACGGTGTTCCGGCCTGACATGTTCGCCCTTTTCACCGCCATCTATGGCAATCCGACGGCCTACGGTTTCAAGAACCCGCCGGCCACCGATTTCTGGTGCGATGGCATGCATACGACCTTGGCGGTGCATCGGCTCGTCAGTGAGGAATGCTACCGCTGCCTAACCCCACCGCTGCGGATTACCCTGATCGCTCGCTCCCCCGAGCCCTCGGGTGACGTGGTGCAGTTGCAGTGGCAAGGGGGCAGCCCACCGTTTTGTGTTCAATACTGCGAGGACCTCCAGCAGGGCCTCTGGCAGTCGAGTTTCTCCTGGTTTTGGACGACCGTATGGTGGGTGCCGGCAAAAGCACACGAGTTCATGCGCATCGTTCATCTGGGCCAATGAAGCGCCACGGGCATCTTGGTCGCGGCCCCGCTTTCACCCTAATCGAGTTGCTCGTGGTGATCGCGGTCCTCGCCCTTCTGGCGGGCATGTTCCTGCCGGCGCTGTCGCGCGCCAAACAGAAGGCCCACACTGCTGTTTGCCTGAGCAACCAGCGCCAGATCGGGCTGAGTTACCGGCTTTCCTTGGAGGCCGGCGACCGCTTGGATGGGCGCGAGGCCGAAGATTGGTATGTTCGGGAACGCGGCCGCAAGGAGTTGGGCTGGATTTGCCCGAGTGCGCCGGTGGACACGAATGGTCTGCGCGGGTTGGTGTTCTCCGGCGCCGGCTCGGTGAGTTCGGCCTGGTGCAGCTATGGTTGGGACCCAGCGGGGGATGTGGCCAACCCGCAACCGAGCGGATGGCGTGCCGGGAGCTATGCGGTCAACCGCTGGTTTCACGCCTGGTGGGCTGTGGATTCGGGCTGGTCGGTCTCCGAAGACAAGCTCCGGCGGTTCTACCGCACCGAGAGCGAAGTCCTCCACCCATCGGTCGCACCGGTCCTGGCAGACAGTATGAACGAAATGGTCTGGCCCCAGGCTTCGGACCTACCGGTTCCCTTCTTTCACGTAGGAGGGCTCTGTTCGTTTTGTGCCGGGATCAGGGACATGGCGGCGGTGGCCATTCCTCGCCACGGCAACCGACCGAACCCGCCGCCAACCGAATGGCCTCAAGACCGACCGCTGCCGGGTGCCGTGAACGTCACCTTCTTCGACGGCCACGGCGAACTGGTGAAGCTGGACCGCCTCTGGCAACTCTACTGGCACAAAAACTACCAACCGCCCGCCAAGCGGCCCGGACTGCCATAAAGGCCTGAGGCCTTATGACGGCGCGGTGACCATCCGTCCAGCGGCGAGTGCTTCCTCCGCTCTTATCCCATCCTGTCGTGTGTTGTTCGGACTTCGGACCTCGGATCTTGGGTCTCATTCAATAGCCCATCGCGCAGCCGTCTTTGCGGCTCTCGCTGGCGCCGTGATAGACTTTGTTCGTCGCGTTCCAAAGGATCGCCTGATAGCCGCCGTAGCCGCCAAGGTCGTCGCGGATGTCATGCCCGCGGCGCTTGAGTTCGGCCACCACGTTCCACGGGATGCCGCTCTCCAGATTCACCCAGCCGCCGCTCGTCATCTTCGGCAGGTCGTAGTCGGTCGAGCCTTCGTGTTGCCAGCGCGCCGCGTCTCCGGCCTCTTGCACGCCCAGGCCGAAGTCCGCCATGTTCACCACGATCTGCACGTGCCCTTGCGGCTGCATCGCTCCACCCATCACGCTAAAACTCATGAACGGCAGGCCGTCCTTCATGATGAACGCCGGGATGATCGTGTGAAAGGGGCGTTTGCCCGGCGCATAGACGTTCGCGTGGCCGGGCTCCATGACGAACATCTCTCCCCGATCTTGAAAACCGAAACCCAATCCCGGCACCACAATGCCGCTGCCGAAACCGCGGTAGTTGCTCTGAATGAACGACACCATGTTCCCCTCGCTGTCGGCGGTGGTGAGATAGATCGTGTCGCCCTCGTGCAAGGCGGGGTTGCCGGCGTCGTAGGTTTTGCCCGCGCGGTCCATGCGGATCAGCTTCCGGCGCTCCGCGGCATACTCCTTTGAGAGCAATCCCTTGAGCGGAATCTTCGCGAAGGCTGGGTCGGCGTAGAACTTCGCGCGATCCTCGAATGCCAGCTTCTTGGCCTCGACCATCACGTGAAAGGCGTCGGCGCTTTGGAAACCCATCTTCCGCAGATCAATGCCCTCGAGGATGTTCAACATCTGAAGCGCGGCGATGCCCTGGCCGTTCGGCGGCAGTTCAAAAACGTCGTAGCCTCGGTAGTTGACGGACACGGGCTCAACCCAGGTGGAAGTGTGCTTCGCGAAGTCTTCCTTGCGCAACCAACCCCCGTTGGCGCGCATGAAAGCGTCAATATTCTCGGTGATTTCGCCGTGGTAGAAGGCGTCGCGGCCTTTATCGGCGACCAGCGAAAGCGTGCTGGCGAGGTGTGGGTTCCGGAAGATTTCCCCGTGCGCCGGCGCGTGGCCGCCCGGAGCAAAGGTCTCGAGGAATGCGCTCCAGACAATGGCGAACAGGTCGCCGCCGATGCCGCAACTCATGGGTTCCATCAACCCGAGCGCGGCATTGACTGCGATGGCCGCATCCACCGCCGACCCTCCCGCCTTGAGCACGTCCACGCCGATTTGTGTGGCGAGTGGGTGGCTGGTGCAAACCATGCCGTGCTGCGCCAGCACCTCGGAGCGGGTGGCAAATGAGCGACCGGTGACGCGGTCCACCTGGGCGGAAGCCGTGAAGGAAGCGATGAAGACAAACGCAGGGGCGAGGGCAGGAATCCAGTTAGGCAGCCGACGCCGCGGGTCAACTGCCGTGAATGTGGAATGCCGCCGAAGTGCAGGCCACGCGGTAGGTGAGGGTGCGAGTCTTGCCGGCGCCAGCCCCGGCGATCACCAGAGCCGGCCCGGGGTCGGCGGTGACGGCGGCGTACTGCTGCGGGTTCAGTTCGCGAGCGTAATCGATCTGGAGATTGACCGGCTCCCGGAATGGTTTCAGCACGTACTCGCGAGACATCGGCGCAATTCAACGGCCAAAGGGCGCGCGGCAAAAGGAAAAAGGGCAACGGCTAGGCGTTAACCACGTTCTGCGGGTGCCCGGCCCGAAAGGCCTCGAGGTTCGCGACCGCGATCCGCATCAACCGCGCGCGCGCCGCGCGCGTAGCCCAGGCGAGGTGCGGCGTGATCAGGCAGTTGCGAGCTTGCAGGAGCGGGTGATCGCCCGGGGGCGGCTCGACCGAAAGCACGTCGAGGGCGGCGCCGGCCAGGCGCCCGCCGTCGAGCGCCTCGGCGAGGGCGGATTCATCCACGAGCGGCCCGCGACTGGTATTGATTAGGAACGCGGAGGGTTTCATGCGCGCGAGGCGTGCCGCGTTGACCAGGTGACGCGTCTGTTCGGTCAGCGGGCAGTGCAGGCTGACCACATCGCTGGCCGAGAACAGGCGATCGAGGTCGACCGGCTGCAAGCCCTGGGGCAACTCGGGCAGCGGTCGGACTTCATGCACCAAGACGCGCATGCCCAACGCCAGGGCCCATCGGGCCACCGCCTCACCGATGCGGCCGTACCCGACGATCCCGAGCGTGAGCCCGTCCAGTTCAAGCAAGGGTTGTTGCCAGTAGCAGAAATCCGGACAGCGCGTCCACTGCCCGGCCCGCACCGATTGCGCATGCCGGCCCACGCCCAAGGCCAACTCGAGCAGCAACGCCATCGTCATCTGCGCCACCGACGCGGTCCCGTAGGCGGGCACGTTGGTCACCGGTATACCCCGCTCGCGCGCGGCGGCGACATCGACGTTGTTATAGCCGGTGGCCAACACGCCCACGTAGGCGAGTTCGGGCAGGTTAGCGATGTGCTCGCGGGTCAGGACGGTCTTGTTGGTGAGCACGGCCGCAGCCTGCCGCGCCCGCAACAACACCTCGGCGGGCGCGGTGCGATCGAACACTTCGCACAGCCCGAGGGCCTGCAGCCCATCCCAGGACAGGTCGCCAGGGTTCAACGTGTGCCCATCCAAGACGACGATCTTCATCAGTACTTGGCCACCTCGCCCGTGGCCGCGCTCCCCATCAGGTCGAGCACTTCCCGAGCCTTGCCGAGCATCAAGCCCAACTCGCTCGCTACCGCGATGAACTGGAATCCCCCGGCGCGTCGCCGTTGGGCTGCAGCCGCATCGGCCACGTGGATGCCGGGCGCGACGCCGTGGCGTTTGCAGGCCTCGAGCAGACGCCGCACAGCGGCCACGAACGCGGGCTCTTGGCTCTCGAACATGGGGCGGTAACCCAAGGAGTGATGCAGATCGTTCGGACCGATAAAGGCGACGTCGATGCCCGGCACACTCAGGATCTCGTCGAGTGCGGCGATCGCCGGGGCTTGTTCGATCATGACCACCACCAGGATTTCGTCGTTCGCCCGCTCGTAGTACGTGGCCGGGGCGGTGTCGAAATTCGCCGCGTGCAATTGGCCCCCGATGGTGCGCGCACCCGCCGGCGCGTACCGGGCGGCCGCCACCGCCGCCTCAGCGTCCGCGCGCGAGTTAACGAGCGGAACGACCACACCCCAGGCCCCGGTATCCAGGACGCGCTTGATGTTCTCCCCCGTGTTCCAGGGCACTCGCACCAGGGGCACCACCCCCGCGCCGGCGATCAGGGCACAACTCTGCGCCGCGACCTCGATGGTCACCGGCGCATGCTCCAATTCCACCGTGAGCCAATCGAACCCGACTCGAGCCATGAGCCGCGCCGTCAGCGGATCGGGGATGGTCAGCCAGGTACCGAGGGTGAACTCGCCGCGTTTGAGTTTCGCCCGAACGAGATTGGTCTTCATAACCGATCTGGAGCCGGCTGCGCCAACGCGGGAAGCCGCAACGTCCCGGACTCGAACACGTCCGGGTTCACCACCATCTTTGGGCGCCGGCCGCCCAGCGCCTCCACGATCGCCTGCGCCGCTGCCAAGCCGATCTGCTCGCCGGTCTCCCGCGTGAACGAAGCCTGGTGCGGCGTCAGCAGCACATTCGGGCTTTGCCGCAGCGGATGGTCCGCCGGCAACGGCTCGACGGCAAAGGTGTCCAGGGCCGCCCCGGCAATCCACCCTTCACGCAACGCCTGGACCAGGGCATCTTCGTCCACCAGCGCGCCGCGGGCGGTATTGATGAAGTAAGCGGTGGGTTTCATTTGACGGAACTGGGCCGGGCCCATCAGGCCGCGGTTCTTGCGGGTCGTGGCGGCGTGCAAGCTGACAAAATCGCTCTGGGCCAACACCTCCGCCAAGGACACGAATCGGACGCCGAGCGACTCGGCTTGAAGCGGCGGTGCCGGATCGTAGGCCAACAACGGCATCCGGAAGCCCTGCGCCCGGCGTGCGACTGCTTGGCCAATCCGGCCGCACCCGATCAACCCGAGAGTCTTGCCGTGCACGTTACCGCCCCAGAGCTGTTGCCAGGCGCCCTGCTGAATGGCGAGGTGCCCTTCCGCCACGCGCCGCGCCACCGCCAAGATCAACGCGAAGGCCAGATCGGCCACGGTCTCGTCGAGTAAGCCTGGTGTGTAGGCCACCACCACCCCCGCGCGCGTGGCCGCCGGCACGTCGATGGCGTCGAACCCGACGCCCCAGCGCGAGATCAGCTTCAGGCTCGCGGCCTCTGGAGCGGCGAAGACCTCGGCGCTGAACTGGTCCACGCTGGCGAGCACCGCGTCCATCCCCGCCAGCAAAGGCGTCAGCGCTGCGGCGCGATGCGGCCCGTACTGAGCGGGAACGACGGGTTCGCAACCCGCCGCCGCCAGCAGCTTCTGGCCCGCCGCCCCCGTCTCGACGAAGGCGCGCGAGGTTACCAAGATCTTCCATCCCACGCGCGCGGAGTGTAGCGAGCCGGCGCCAGAGGGCAAGCCCTCGAACCCCCGGTGACACCCCAGCCGAGTCCTCAGCGCGGTGCTTGCCGCGTCGTGGGTTGGGTGAAATCTGGCAGGCGCCTTGCGGGCCGCGGGCCGTCAGACCCGCTGGGCGGACGGTCACGTCCGTCCAGGACGATAACGTGCCTCGAGGGCGGTAAAGCAAGGCCTGGTTCGGGGCCCGCCCCCGCCGCGTCGAACCCTTTACTGCCCTCCGGCGAAACCGGCGGCTGCCCCAGACTGACCAAAGCATCGTTTGGCCGAGCGGCCCGAGGGCGTCTTTTTTCCCTCCGGCCTTCACTCTGGACCAAGCCCACGGTCGCCATGACAGCCACCAAATCTTTCCTTTCCAAGTCACGCCCGAGCAGAGTGGTTTTCCCCATGCCCTCCAAGCTGCCATCCGACTCCGCACCACCCATCACCTCAAGGAAGTACGCGTCAGCAAAGAAACCGAACTGCTCATCAGCAATCGTCCCGCCACCCAATTGGACGCCCTCGCCCTCGAGAAGGAGCGGCGGCGCCATTGGGGCATCGAGGCCGTTCACTACGTTCGCGACGTCACCTTCGGCGAGGATGCCTCGACAGCCCGCAGCGGCCACGCGCCGCAAAACCTGGCTAGCCTCCGCAATCTGGTCATCAGCCTCTGTGGCATCGACGCAGCGCGCAACAGCCAGCGTAGATCCTATCTGCCACGCTTTCGCACCAAGGCCAAGAACGACCACCAGTTTGCGGTCCACCTCCTCAGTCGCCCACTCATCCGTGGGGACAACAGTTCCTAGCTCCCTCATGAGATTGATGAAATAGAACTTGCGGGCCCATTCGAGCAGTCTTATCGTGGGCAGCATGAAGACCCTGCTGCCTTCGCGCTCCCTCTTCTCTCTCTCTCTCTCTCTCTCTCTCTCTCTCTCTCTGTGTGTGTGTGTTGTTGGCTAGTAGCCCACCGGTAACAGTTTCGGCCGCCAGTGACCCTTCTTCCGCCTCCGCCTCGCCGGGCCCTGGCATCACTCGACGCGTACTCGATCGAGGACCCCACCACCGCCTGATCGAGACCCAGCAGACGATCCTGGACAAGTCCGGCAAATCCGCCCTCCGGACCGGCCGCTACACCGAAGTCCGTAACGGAATGCATTACTGGAGCGACGGAGACTGGGTCGATTCCGAGGGCGTCATCGAAGGCTATCCGGGTGGGGCGACCGCTGTTCGTGGCCCCTACAAGGTGATATTCGCCAACAACCTCAACAACCCCGCCGGCGGCGTCGATTTGTTGACGCCAGACAACGTCCGGCTGCGCGTCAAAGTGCGGGGCCTGGCTTGGCGTGACGCCGCCACAGGCCAGACCCAGTGGATTGGCTCGGTGCGGGACAGCCAGGGCGTCATCCTGCCACCCAACCAAGTTCTTTACGAGAGCGCGTTCGAGGGTCTGGAGGCGGCCGTCCGCTACACGTACACCGCCGGTGCCTTCGAGCAGGACGTCATTCTGGCCGAGGCGCCCCAGCTTCCCAACGGCTTCGCCCCCGAATCGAGTCATCTGGAAGTCTGGACTTGGATCGAGACGAGCGCTTCCCCGGAGGTGCTGTGGCACAGTTCAAGCTCTCGAAATGCCAATCGAGTGAGCACCAGCCAACAGCCAGCGGGCTTGGACGATTGCCTGATCGACTTCGGCAACATGCAGGTGGTTCGCGGCCGGGCCTTCGCCTTGGGGTTGGCCGAGGCCCCGGTCAGCCCCAGCCACGCCTCGGCTCCCGTCTTTAAGCGGTGGCAAGCGGGAGAGGGAGGCGGACTGCTGGTGGAAAGCGTTGACTACCAGGCGATGCGCGCTTGGCTCGAGCACCTTCCTCCCCGGCAGGCGAAGGCCGAGCCTTCCCCCGTGCAGGGTACGACGGCCTCGGCTGCCCTCCAGCCCCCAGCCAGCATGCGGGTGGCTGTCCACCAGCCTGCAACGAGCGGTGTCGTGATCGACTTTATCCTCGTATACTCGCAGCAGTATTACACCTTTGCGACCGATCAGACCTACAAGATTGCCTCCGCCGTCGACATCTCCAAGCGCGCCACCTTCCAGGCTGGGGCCATCGTCAAGTTCACCGATCACGGCTCACTGACAGTCCAGAGGCATGTCACCAGCCCCGACCCGCTGACGCCACGGGCCGTGCTGACGCACTTCGACGACAACTCGATCGGCGAGCCGCTGGGTGACAACCAAGTGACGACCCGGTACCCGTTTGCCTTGCTCTTGGACACGCTCGGCGTCGGGGAAACGATTCGGCGGCTCGAGATCCGCTACGCCCAGACCGGCATGGACTTCTACTACTGCAACGACCCGACGGTTCGGGACTGTATCTGGCGCGATTGCGACACTGGCATCCGGGCGGCGTGGACGGCGGTGACCCTCGACGAGCTGTTCATGTGCGACGTGACGACGCCAACGGAGAATGCCGGCAGTGCATCGTTCTCCGGAGTGGAGACGATCGTGACGGATTGTAGCGAGATGCACAAACCGGTCATCACTGTCCAGCCGGGGAATCAGGCGGTGGCCGTAGGTGGCGCCGCGACATTCAGCGTCACGGCCACCGGGTACGGATTGACCTACCGATGGTACTTCAACAACGCCAGCATCCCTGGAGCCAACGCGCCGGTCTACGCGCGCAACAACATGCAGCACGCGGATGCCGGACAGTACCATGTGGTGGTAGCCAATGACGTGGGCGAGGCGAAGAGCGCCAAGGCGACCCTGACCGTGAGCGGACCGCCGGCGATCACGCTCCAGCCGGCGAGCCAGGTCGGCATTGAAGGCCAGGCGGTCACCTTCACGGTTGGCGCCCTGGGGAACCCGCCCTTCGCCTACCAATGGTATTTCAACAACTTAAACAACCCGATCCCAGGCGCTACGAGCTACAAACTCGAGCTGCAAAACCTCGACTGGGGGGATGAGGGCTGGTACAGGGTGCGGGTGTCCAGCAACGGCCAACACACGTACAGCGCGTCCGCCTTGCTGACGGTCAAACCCACCTGCGAATGGCGCGTGTATACGACCAGCCAGGATTTCGACAACGGCGTTCTGGTCAACCTCAATCACGATACACCTGGCGAACTGAGGCTGAATAGCATTCCCAAACCGCTGCCCTACGTCAATATGGCCTGTTCGGAGCGAGGAACGATCGTGCGGATTGATGCGAACTCAGGCGTGGTGATTGGTGAGTATCGCACGGCTGTCGAAGTCGTTCCGAATCCCCCGTTCGAAGACACACGAATCTACTCGAACCCCTCCCGCACTGCCGTCGATCGGTTCGGCAATGTCTGGGTGGGCAACCGGTCGGACAATTGGCCCTTCAATGGGGTGCGCAGGGGATCGGTAACGCGAATTGGAGTGGTCGTCGGCGGCATCCGCGGTGACAGAAACGGCAGCATCTTCACGCCTAATCCCGCCGGCGAATACCTCAGCCCACCGTTTGTCTACAATACCTGCCTTGATCGGGACGGTGACGGCCTCATTCGCACGTCTCGAGGGTTGGGAAACGTGCTGCCGTGGCCGAATGCCAGTGGTTTAGACACCGATGGCGGCACCGAGACGGCAGAGGATGAGGCGATTGTCAACTATGTGCGTGTCGCTGGCGAGGAAGTACGGCTAGTGGCGGTTGACGGAAACAACGACCTTTGGACCGGAGGTTGGACTGCCTGGGCAACGTATGAAAAACTCAGCGGCACGACGGGTCTGCCGGTGGGCGGCACCCAATTCCAGATAGACTTCCCGGCCTACGGTGGGTTCGTGGACGGCTCGGGTCTGCTCTGGTCCTCAGCCGGAGACAGTTGGCGCCTGCTTCGGTACGAACCGACGAGCAATCCTCCCTGCTGCATCCTGCAAAACTCGGATGGCCGCTACGGGCTCGCGATCGATCCCACAACTCAGGATATCTGGCATACTGACCGGTTGTATGGCAAGATCTGCCTGCTGAATCAAGGTGGGCTCAATCTCGCCTCCTTTTACCACGGTGCAGCCGACTCGCAAGGGGTGGCGGTTGATGCCAGCCACAACGTATGGGTGGCTCACTGCTACCAGGGAACAGATCCCGCCTCGCAGTTGACGGTGGGACACGTCCGGACGGATCAAGCGAAATGGATTGGCAACGTTCACCTCAGTGCGAGCCCGAACATCAAGCCGGGACCCACTGGAGTGTCAATCGATGCAAACGGTAAGGCATGGGTCTCGAATTTCAACGCGAACAATGCCATGCGCATTGACCCCGACGCCGGACCATACAGCAGCGGCGGTGTTCGGATTGGAGCTGTCGATCTCACGGTTGACCTGGGGGATGGTACCGGGCATCAGCCGCCGCACGACCAGCCTGCCCACCCGTACAACTACAGCGACATGACGGGGTATCAGTACCTGGGGGCAACCTCGCAGAGTGGCTGTTGGGTCGTCGTCCATGATGGGCAGGCTCCGGACAAGAATTGGAACAAGCTCTCCTGGTCCGCCAACACGCCTCCGGGCACGCAAATCCTTGTCGAAGTGCGCGCGGCAAACACGCTCGCTTCGTTGCCCGGAACGGGCCAGACTCCTCGAATGTTCCAGTTGGTGAGTAACGGCCAGACGTTCGGCGGTGTCACAGGGAGGTATCTCGAGGTGCGAGTCACCCTTTTGCGCCCCTGGGGGGCTCCCCAGGTACCGGCACTTTATGACCTAACCGTCTACTGCCCGACGACCTGAACATGAGCTCGCGACTCTGGAGGTTGACTGAAGCTACTCTGTTCTCGGGACTGTCGGTGATGGCAGCGGGCCCGAGCCTGCAGATCTTCTCCGGGGCCACCACGGAGTACGACCGGCCGCTGGTCGTCGGGGCGGTAGGTTGCTGCAACATTCTGTTGGTGACAGACGGTGCGATCCTCAGGACGCCCCAAGCATTTCTTGGGAGGGCGCCGGGTGCCGACAACAATACCGCCATCGTAAACGGGCCGGGCTCGGTTTGGGTTGCAGGGCAGCACGTTGAACTTGGCTTCTACGGCAAGGAGAACCAAGTCGTTGTAACGAACGAAGCGCGTCTCGAGTGTCGACGCCTCACGATTGGCGTTGGCTCGAACACAGCCGCGCACAATCGGCTGGCGATCGGCGGCAGGGGGTCCACTTGCGAGATCGGTGAACTCTGGCTAGGGGAATACGGTGCGAGCAACCAGCTATGGGTACTCAACGGAGCCAGGCTGCGAACCGGGCTCGTCTTCTTCAACCGCGGAACTGGTGGCACGGATAACGCAGCCTTGGTTAGCGGATTAGAGTCCGAGTGGCGGGCTGGGCACATCGACATGGGCGGGATTAACCCCGAGCTCACGGTTTTCAATGGAGGGCTGGTCTCGTGTGACACGAGCCGAATCGATCTGTACGCCAAAGCAACGATTGGAGGCGGCGGGTCCATGTGGCAGGTCACCACGAACCTGACGATCACGGGGCCGAGTAGCAGCAACAAATTGGTCCGGATCGAGCCTGGCGGAACCCTTGCGGTGACCAATGGTTCGGGTACTGCCCTCCTTGACCTGCGCGCTCACCACCTCCTCATCGCAGGTGGCAGGGTGGTCGCTGATAATGTGGTGGTGACAGGCAGGAATGCAGCGGCGCTCGAACTGGCCGCTGGTGTTTTGTCAGTGCGGAACCTAACGGCTGCTGACGCCCGGTTTCTGGTCCTCGGCGGCGGTGGGGCAGCGGCACGGATTGTACTGCAAGATGGGACAATTGATGTCGCGTCAGCGTTCCAAATCAACTCGGACGTCGTGTTCACCGGCACCGGCACGCTGGCCCATGCAGCCACTAATCTGGCGACGGTGCGGGTGATGAATCGGGGTATCCTCGCACCAGGAAACCCGGTCGGCCGCTTGACGGTGCAGGACCGCCTCTGGACCGAGGGCGAGGTGTGGGTGGACATTGGCGGGCGGCAGCCCGCCGCGGGCTACGACCAACTGTTCGTCAAGGAACGCGTTTGGCTGGGCGGTACCCTTCGGGTATTTGCGCACGCGGGGTTTCGTCCGGCGTGGACGGACACGTTCATGGTCCTCAGGTGGGGCCAGCGTGAAGGCGAATTCCGCAATGCAGCCAACATGAGCCGCTTGCCGGTTGAAACCGGCGGCTCGTTCCGGGTTTGGTATCTGTCGGAGGGCTTGACCCTGTCCGATTTCCAGCAGGACCAGGATCAGGATGGGATCGACGACCTGTGGGCGCGGACTTACTTCGGCCACACCCCTTTGTCGAGCGCCGAACGGTTGGCCGACAGCGACGGGGACGGTGTGGTCAACCAAGACGAGTTCATCGCTGGGACGGACCCCACCGATGCCCGGAGCCTCCTCCGCATCGCCGCAGTCGTCCCGGAAGGCAACCGGGTGAGGGTCAGGTTCAGCCCAGCCGGGAACAAGTGGTATCGGGTCTGGTACGCCTCGGCGCTCCCGCTGTGGCGCGAGATCGCCCAGCCCACCTTCAGCCAACCCGCCCCCGGCGTCTTCGAGTGGATCGATGATGGCACGCAAACCGACCCGAGCCGGCCGCGGTTCTACCGGGTCAGTGC
>VHCO01000145.1 GCA_016871715.1 Verrucomicrobiota bacterium | reverse complement strand
AGTGCCTGCGGCCGTGGGCCTTGACCCGGCCGCTGTCGCCCCGTGCCTCGGCGCGGGGCGCGGATTGAAACTGACGATTGACGATCTTCGTCCATCCATCAATCGGGTCGCCCCGTGCCTCGGCGCGGGGCGCGGATTGAAACGTGTTCTGATACCCCGCCCTACCTTCATCCAAATAAGTCGCCCCGTGCCTCGGCGCGGGGCGCGGATTGAAACCGAGCATTCAACACACGGCTCGTTTCCGGTCTCGGAGTCGCCCCGTGCCTCGGCGCGGGGCGCGGATTGAAACGGCCATCGCTTCCCCCCGCAACCGGGGGTGTACTCGTCGCCCCGTGCCTCGGCGCGGGGCGCGGATTGAAACATCACTTCCTGTTGCGCAAGAGGCATGTTGGGGTGGTCGCCCCGTGCCTCGGCGCGGGGCGCGGATTGAAACAGCCGTTGCTCCTGGCGAGTGCTTTGGCGGCACGCGTCGCCCCGTGCCTCGGCGCGGGGCGCGGATTGAAACTTGCGCAGCCTCAGACATGTTCTGGAACGCCTCGGGTCGCCCCGTGCCTCGGCGCGGGGCGCGGATTGAAACGTCATCTGCCCCACTGGCTTCCCGCCTTCCCCTTCCGTCGCCCCGTGCCTCGGCGCGGGGCGCGGATTGAAACTCGCCAGGTTGCAGCAGTACTGTCGGTTGCTCTGGTCGCCCCGTGCCTCGGCGCGGGGCGCGGATTGAAACCGTCACCAATTGCAGAATGTTCAACCCCGTCCAAGTCGCCCCGTGCCTCGGCGCGGGGCGCGGATTGAAACGTTGTCCGCTTCGTAAAAACATGCGGCTTGAAATGGTCGCCCCGTGCCTCGGCGCGGGGCGCGGATTGAAACAGCGCCTGGTGTCCCAGCATTGTTCACTATCAAATGTCGCCCCGTGCCTCGGCGCGGGGCGCGGATTGAAACAATGAAACCGACATTGTTTACACGTATGCAGTTTGTCGCCCCGTGCCTCGGCGCGGGGCGCGGATTGAAACCTCGAGGGATCTGTATGGAACGAACTGGTTTTGGAAGGTCGCCCCGTGCCTCGGCGCGGGGCGCGGATTGAAACTGGCCTGTATGATAACCACGTTTATGGGATCTTCCGTCGCCCCGTGCCTCGGCGCGGGGCGCGGATTGAAACACGGTTGGGAGTTTGGCTGCTGTAACGAACGTGACGTCGCCCCGTGCCTCGGCGCGGGGCGCGGATTGAAACGGCGCTGACGGTGACGAATGCGGCAACCGTCGGGAGGTCGCCCCGTGCCTCGGCGCGGGGCGCGGATTGAAACAATTCAACTCGTTCGCATGCGCCACCGGCACATCGTCGCCCCGTGCCTCGGCGCGGGGCGCGGATTGAAACACGAAGGGTTCAGCGGGACGGAGGAATTGCTGGCGTCGCCCCGTGCCTCGGCGCGGGGCGCGGATTGAAACATGCAAGTTGCCGACTTACACTCACACTCACAGAGTCGCCCCGTGCCTCGGCGCGGGGCGCGGATTGAAACCCTTCGCACGTTTCAATTACCATGCGAGTGTGGGTGGTCGCCCCGTGCCTCGGCGCGGGGCGCGGATTGAAACCGGGTCTGTCAATGTTGTGACTCGAGGTCAGCTCGAAAGTCGCCCCGTGCCTCGGCGCGGGGCGCGGATTGAAACGTTGCACTTTCCTTACTCGTTTTGCTGACGGCGTGCGTCGCCCCGTGCCTCGGCGCGGGGCGCGGATTGAAACTGGTCAACCGCGAACGGCACGCGAGTACTGGGAGCGTCGCCCCGTGCCTCGGCGCGGGGCGCGGATTGAAACGCCATCGCATGCGCATGACGCCGAACGTTGCATAGGTCGCCCCGTGCCTCGGCGCGGGGCGCGGATTGAAACTCGCCGCTGTGGACGGAATATTTCCCTGGGGAAACGTCGCCCCGTGCCTCGGCGCGGGGCGCGGATTGAAACTCGTCCGGCCAGTCGCCCACCAAAAAGTCATCGTGTCGCCCCGTGCCTCGGCGCGGGGCGCGGATTGAAACAAGGATTTCCTCGTAGCCCGCGCACCAGGCTTCCAGTCGCCCCGTGCCTCGGCGCGGGGCGCGGATTGAAACCGTCTCACCCGGTCCGCTTGCGACCGGGTGAGGAGTCGCCCCGTGCCTCGGCGCGGGGCGCGGATTGAAACTGGAACGCTGCGCGTAGTGTTGGGCAAGACATTCTGTCGCCCCGTGCCTCGGCGCGGGGCGCGGATTGAAACAATGGCGGAGGACCTCGACTTGGGCGAGGGCGAGTGTCGCCCCGTGCCTCGGCGCGGGGCGCGGATTGAAACGCGGTTCCTTTGATATTTGCGGGTCATGGGTAGTTTGGACCTCCAACATTGGACACGCATCGGGGCCATGAACCGGCAGGGCCCGTCGCGGCTCGGCAGCCTCGCCCTACCGCATGAATCGGTAGCTGGGCGCGCCGAACGGAGCAGGTCACCGAGCCCGAGCGGCCGGCCCGGCGGTCCGGCCCTACCTCTACCGGGGTCATGGGGAGCCTCCGCCCTACCGCATGAATCGGTAGCTGGGCGCGCCGAACGGAGCAGGTCACCGAGCCCGAGCGGCCGGCCCGGCGGTCCGGCCCTACCTCTACCGGGGTCATGGGGAGCCTCCGCCCTACCGCATGAATCGGTAGCTGGGCGCGCCGAAGGAAGCAGGTCACCGAGCCCGAGCGGCCGGCCCGGCGGTCCGGCCCTACCTCTACCGGGATTCATGGGGAGCCTCCGCCCTACCGCATGAATCGGTAGCTGGGCGCGCCGAACGGAGCAGGTCACCGAGCCCGAGCGGCCGGCCCGGCGGTCCGGCCCTACCTCTACCGGGATTCATGGGGAGCCTCCGCCCTACCGCATAAATCGGTAGCTGGGCGCGCCGAACGGAGCAGGTCACCGAGCCCGAGCGGCCGGCCCGGCGGTCCGGCCCTACCTCTACCGGGGTCATGGGGAGTGGCCATGAGGCCTGGGGAATGACCAACTGGTTTCTAAGCCAGCCCGACGGCTCGGCACCTGGACCTCTCGGCGAAAGCCCCGCGGGCAAGATGCCCGCGCCCCTTTGTGAAGCCTCGAGGGGCTCGACTGCTGCCGCGCAGCCAAGATGCCCACCCCCGGGTTTGACCTGGTCACAACATGCGTCAGGGGACGATGGTTAGCCTCCGAAGGACTCCGAAAGACCTCGAAAGATGCTTTGACAGCAGGGGTCGGGCCTGGAACAGCCTCAATCGATGTTGTAGCGACTGCCTCCCTGCTGCGGTCGCCGGGCAAAACCTCGAAGGCTGGATGTGAACGCTGGGCTGGGCATTCTGATCTCGCTCCCCTTGGGGGCGGCGGTGTCGCTGTTGGCGGAGGAGGTGGTGGTCGGGTTCGATCGGCCGTTATATGTGGCGCAGTTGAATGTGCCGTTCCGTGTGGGTGTCGAGGTTCAATCCACGGCGCCGGTGGGTTTCTTCAGTTTCGGCGTGCGCTTGATATTCAGCCCCCAGATGGGCCAGGTGCCGAACCAGGACTTGATCTACACACCGGCGGACCTGGACTACAACGGCGTGCTGGGTCGGGGAGCGCTGCGCGAGACGGGGGACGGCTACGCGGCGGTTAAGGGGACGGTGGACGTGTTCGCCGATCCGATCCGCTACTACTCGGGCCGGTCCCTGGCTGAGTTTGTGTTGAACTGCGTCAACCCGGGAGATTACCAGCTCAGGCTCGAGATCTTCCGCACGCTGGGGCCGGCCGAGCAGGTCTTTATCGATGCCACCGGCCTGGCGCTCGACGAGCAGTTACGCTTCGCGACGGCCCAAGTGGTGGTGATCCCCGAACCGGCCGCTGTTACGCTCTTCGTCGTCGGTTTGGGTTTGATCTGCTTGCGGGGGAAATGGTCCAAGGCGCATGCCGGCGCGCGCCAGCCTGGCGGTGCAAGCCTACTGATGAGAGGTCGGGATAGACGACACCTTGCAGGTAGGGCGCGCAGTCCTCTGCGCGCCGTAAACCACTGTGGACACAGGAAGCCGCGGCGCGCAGAGGACTGCGCGCCCTACCGCCGAGTCGTAGTCCATCTCAGTGACTCATCAGTATGCTGACCCGGCGCGACCTGCACGAGTTGGAGGCGCTTGAACCCCGCTTCTTGCTGAGCGGGGAGGCCCTAGGGACCGCCTGCTACCTGCCTGAGACGGCCGACCGCAGCGGGGCGGATACGGCAGAGCCGACCGCCGCGTGGGAGTGGTCGACGGTCGAACCGGACCAGCCGTCCGAAGGCACGGCGCTCGGGCTCGCAGGCTCGTCGGCCGAGGGTTGGCAGTTCGATTGTCTGGCAGGCGTCGCTACGGAGGCGCTCCCAAACGAGACGGACACGGCTGCCGATTCGGGGCTGAACGACGTCGGCCGAGGTCCAGATTCGTTGGCACCCCCTGGGGCGACCGGCGATGGCGGGGTGGAGGAAAGGGAAGGGTTGGAGCAAACGACGGATCGTATGCCGACCGTGAGCGAGTCGACCGGCTCGATCCGCTCGGTTCGGCTCGCCGCCGTTCCATCGGCGCCGCGCCATGCGACTGGCGCCGCCGCGGTCGAGGTCGACTCGGCGGCCGCGCGGTTGGTCGAGGAACTCCATGCGGCCAACGGTCCCCCAGCCCTGCCGGAGTCAAACCCACTCGAGACCGCAGCGGCCGTTGGCGCCCCTGCCCTATCGGTGTCAGGTGACGCGTCCCGGCGCGGGATAGCGCTGCATGGGGGGCCTGTGGGCATGGGACCCAAACTAGATACAGTGACTCCGGCGACTCCAACGAGTGCGACGGATCTCCAGGTCATCACCTTGCATCTGGATCGGGCGGTGATGGCTGAGGGGGCGCGTGAGGCGACGACGTATACGCTAAGCGATTTGGGCCCGGACCGTTTGCCTGGCGGCGGTGACGATGTGCTGGTCGAGTTAAGTCCGGTGTACACGGAGGGGAGCCGTGAGATCGAGTTGCGCATCGCGGAGCCGTTGCGGGAGGGGCTCTACGAGTTGACGGTCCGGGGCGATGCCAACTCCGGGTTGCGCGGGCTGGACGGGACGCCACTGGATCAGGACCAGGACGGCGCACCGGACCCCTTCGTGACGCTCCTAACGATCGACTGGACCGGGCCGCGCGTGAGCGGGATCGGGGTCGGGCGCGTCCTGGCGTTTGACGGGGCGAACGATTTCGTGCGGATCCCGCGGGGTGCGGCGGTCGGGTTCGGCGACGCCGCCACGGTCGAGGTCTGGTTCAAGACCGCGTCGAGCGGCGCGGACCAGTTGGTGCTGCAGAACCTGGCCGGGACCGGCATCAGTTTGTACCTGAACCGCTTCCAGGTGGGTTCGGTGCTGTTCCTGTTCGACGGGGACTCGGGCAACGACACGCGCGCCTTCGGGACGGGGCTCAACGACGGGCGTTGGCATCATGCGGCGGCGGTGTTCGACCGCGGCACGGTCACCACCTACATCGACGGTCGGGCTGCCGGCACCAAGACGGAGGCCTTGGTTCAAGGGGTGCAAGCCGACGGTTACTTCGGCAGTGGCAGCGGCACCCAACTCTTTTATCAAGGCGAATTGGCGGAGGTCCGGCTCTGGACCGTCGCGCGGACCGAAGCCCAGATCGGAAGCGACCTCGCGCGCGCACTCGAGGGGACCGAACCGGACTTAGCGCGGCATTGGCGCTTGGACGCCGGTCTGGGGACCGTGGTGGTGGACCGAGTCGGTTCGGGCGAAGACGGTCTGCTCGAGTCGCCGGACCCGTCAACGCGCCCTCGCTGGGTGGCAGGCAACCCGCCGATCGAGCGAAGGAGCCTGTTCCTGACCTTGGTGGACTCGGGCGGCTTGGATGCGGCCAGCGTCACCGCGGTTGGGCACTACAGCGTGCTGGCCAGCGGTGGGGACGGAACTTTTAGCGACGGCAACGAGCTCGACGCGACGGACAGCTTGCAGGGGGTGGGGTTCGATCCGCTCACGAGCGTCGTGCGGCTCGAGTTCGACCGCGCTCTGGCCGAGGACTTCTACCAGGTGCGCGTGCGCGGCGCCGGCGGGGTGCGCGATCTGGCCGGCAACCAACTCGGGGGGGGCACCGATTACGCGAGCGGACCGCTCGAGGTGCTGACGCGACCGGCGCTGATCTCGCTGAAGTTGGCGGAGGCAAGCGACACGGGCGCATCGAGCACGGACAACCTGACGCGCCTGAACCAGCCGACCTTCCTGGTAACGGTTAATGACGCCGGCCGGATCGGGATCGACTTTGATGGCGACGGCACGCTCCTGGCCCAAGGCACCGCCGCGGCGCCCATCGTCTTCACCTCGTGGCGGGACGACCGCGCCGGGGTGGACCTGACCGGGCCGGGTCTGGACGACGGCCGGCCGGGCGACTGGGAGACGATCCATTTCAGGCCTGGCTCAGGTTCGTCCGTTCTCGAGTGGGTCGAGGTCCGTTACGCCGGCAATTTCTATTACCCCGGGCACGGCGAGCGGCGCCCGGCCATTCAGGTGGACGGGGCGGACCTGGTCCTGCGGGACCTGCTGGTCCGGGACGTGGACAGCACGGGCGTTTACCTGACCTCGGGCAAGCCCAGACTCGAGCGGGTGGCCGTCCAACGGGCCAGCGGCAGTGCTTTCTACGCCGAGATCGCGGCGGACCCGATCCACCAACAGCTCAGCGCCTCCCAGTCCGGCTGGAACGGCTACGGCCTGACCGGAGGCGAGATCGCGGCGGATCGGACCTGGGACTTTGGGGGGGCGGTGCTGAGGTTGAACGTGAGGGGTGTGAAGGTGGCGCAAGGTGCGACGCTGACGGTGGTGCCGGGTCAAGTCGTTAAGTTCAACCAGGAGCTCGAGTTGGTGCTCGAAGGGAATCTGCGCGCGGTGGGAACGGCGGCCCAACCCATCGTCTTCACCTCCTGGCGCGACGACACCGTCGGGGGCGACTCGAACAACAACGGCGCCGCCGATGCGCCGGACTCGAGCGATTGGGAGGCCATCTACCTCAATGCGGGCAGCGACGACTCGGTGCTCGAGCAGGTCCAGATCCGTTACGCGGGCAATTTCTATCACCCGCGTCACGGGGAGTATCGGGCGGCGCTCTATTTCACCAACACCCGGGCCACCGCCCAACAGGTTCGCATTCAGACGGTCGACCACCACGGGGTGTGGATCAGCGGCGGCGCTCCCACCCTCGATCGCGTCACGGTGCGCGGGGCGCGCGGGTACGCGTTCAGCCAGGACTTGGGGGCCGACCCGGCCTGGACGAGCCCGGTGGCGTTGGACAACTGGTACGATGCTCTCTACCTCCGGGCGGGCACGCTGACCCAGCCGATCGTCTTCACCTCCCGCCGAGATGACACGGCCCTGGGCGACACCTTCCACGACGGAGCGACCGCGCCGCAGTCGGGGGATTGGCGCCACCTCAGGTTCGAGGCCACGAGCAAGGACAGCGTGCTGGATCGCGTGGACGTGCGGTATGCAGGCAACCGCTATTACCATGACCACGGCAACCGCGATCATGCCATCACCATCAACGGCAGCGCGCCGGTCCTCCGCAACACCCGAGTCCGCGACGCCAACGGTCTCGGGGTCAACATCGCAGCCGGCGCCCCTCGACTCGAACAGGTCACCGTCGAGCGGTCGGCTTGGACGGCGTACTACGTGGATTATGCGGCTGCGCCGGTGTTGGTGGGCTTGCGCGCGGTCGACACCGGAGCGGACGTCGTGGGCCTGTACGGCAGCGCCTTGGCGGGCGATCGCACCTTCGACGGCGGCGGTTTGCCGATGCGTTTGGACTCGGATCTGGTGGTGCCGGCGGCCGTTACCCTGACCATTGTGCCGGGCCAAATCTTCAAGCTGGGCAACGAACGCTTGGTCCAAATCGACGGAACGCTGACCGCCAAAGGCACAGCCGAGCGCCCGATCGTCTTCACCAGTTGGCGCGACGACTCGGCCGGCGGGGACTCGAACAACAACGGCGCCGGAGACGAACCCTTGTCCGGCGACTGGCAATCGATCGTGCTGAACGACGGCTCCGACGCCTCGGTGCTCGAGTATGTCGAGGTGCGGTATGCGGGCAACCGTTACTACAGCGGCCACGGCGCGCGCCGCCTCTCGCTCCAGCTCAGTCGATCCAACGCGACCTTGCGTCAGGTGAAGGTGCTCTCTGCGGACGGCGTCGCGATCGGGATGTATGGCGGCGCGCCCACGCTCGAGCAGGTGACGGCGTTGGGCGGTGGGGACTGGCCGTTCTACCAAGACGTCAGCGCGCGGCCCCAGTTGCGCGGTCTGACAGCCACCCAAAACCGCTATCAGGGCTACATCCTCCAGGGCGGCAGTTACACCACGGACTTGCGTTTGCCGGCGCACGACTTCGCTTACGTGACCGACGGCAACCTCCAGGTGGGGTCGGGGGCCACGCTGACCCTCGAGGCCGGCGTGGTGCTCAAGATGGCACGCGAGCAGATGCTGCAAGTGGACGGGCGTTTGGATGTGCAGGGCACCGCCGCGCGGCCTGTCGTCCTCACCAGTCGCGAAGACGACTCGGTCGCAGGCGACGCGCTCCGGGACGGCTGGGCAATTGGTTCAAAACGAGAGCTACGGCCTGCACGTCGAACAGGGGTCGGCCACGTTGACGTCGCTGCTCGTGTCCGGGAATCTCAACGGCCTCTCGATCGCGAACGGGCAACGATTGACGGTGACGGGTTCGATGCTGTCGGGCTCGAACTCGGCGATCGGGTACGGCGGTAGCGGGGACTTCGAGCACGTCATCGCCACCGGCAACTGGTGGGGCGACTCGGGCGGGCCTCACAACACCTCGAACGCGGACGGCCGCATCAATGACAACCCAGCGGGCCACCCGGCGGGCGACTGGGTCGACTACGACGGGTGGCTTAGTGCTCGACCCCAGGTTGGCAGCGGGCCTTATGTCGTCGGAGTCCAAGCTTCTAGCGCTCCCTTGAACGGTCTATGGGCCGGCGAAGGCAACGCCAGCGACCGCCTGGGCAATCTCCATGGAACACTTCGGAACGGAGCCACGTTCGCCCCGGGGAAGGTGGGCCAGGCCTTCTGGTTGGACGGCGTGGATGACTCGGTGGACTTGGGGGCCTGGAATCCGGGCAGTCGCTGGACGCTGGCTGCCTGGGTCAACGCGAGCGACTTGCCGGCCGGGCGAAGGGCGATTGTGGGCGGGATGAACGACTGCGCAGACTGGGCGTTGGTCCTGAGCAGCGGCGAGTTCGGGCTGGCGATTCGGCAGCCCGGAGGTTGCACGCTCACCCTCGGTTCCGGCGTGCGCCCCGCAGCCAACGAGTGGCACTACGTGGTCGGCACCAATGACGGCGCCACGGCGCGCCTCTATGTCGATGGCGAGTTGAAGGCGTCGACGCCCGTCGAACCGGGTTATGTGGGGACGTCGAATCGCGCCTTGATCGGAGCCGAGCAATGCTGCGGTAACTTCTTTCCTGGCTTGATCGACGAAGTGCGCATAGTCGGCCGCACGCTCAGCGCCGACCAGGTCCGGCACTTGTTCGAGACCGGCGAACTGGGCGAGAGCATCCAGTTCAATGTCCGGTTCTCGGACGCGATCCGGCCGGACACCTTCACGCTCGAGGATCTCGAGATCCTGGGTCCAGCGCCCGTTGCCGCTCACGAGGTGCGCCCCCTCGACGCCAAGACCTACCAGATCGCGATCTGGCCCGCCCCGACCGCCGAAGGCCAGTACACAGTGCGCCTGGGACCGGCCCTCGAGTCGACCGCCGGACTCCGGATGGACCAAGACCGGGACGGGACCGTGGGCGAGACGCCCGACGACATTTACGAATTTGGCTGGACCATCGATCGGACGGGGGCTCGAGTGGTGGCGCAAACGCCCTCCGGCACTTCGAGCGCCGCCGTGGATCGCCTCGAGGTCGCCTTCTCC
Source organism: Verrucomicrobiota bacterium (assembly GCA_016871715.1). Lineage (GTDB taxonomy): Bacteria > Verrucomicrobiota > Verrucomicrobiia > Limisphaerales > J093 > VHCO01. Next base: position 11,159 of record VHCO01000145.1, on the reverse strand, counting down.
GAACCGATTCAATCCAGCAGCTTTACCCGGTCGGACACGGCGATTCTCGAGCGCATCAGTCTGGGCACAGTGCGGGTGCCGGGTTTCTTCGTCCTCAGTTACCGGGCGAGTGTGGATGTGGCGAACGGAGGCCTCAGCGTAACCACAGTGCCTACGCTCCTGGTTCCCGCCCGCCAAGTCCTCGCCGTCAAAGCCCTCTCGCCCACGCTCTACCGCCTCGAGTTCGAGGCCATCACCCGCAATGGCGACTACGCCGTGCGCGTCGGGCCGGACATTTTAGACTTGGCCGGCAACCGCATGGATCAAGATGGCGACGGCGTCGTGGGAGACAGTTACCTAGGCGCGTTTAGCATCCGGCTCGAGCCGTTGCGGATCGTGAGCCACGAACCCGCCGGGGTCATCGGCCAGGGAACCGACCGTCTGGACGTGACTTTCTCGGTCCCGATCGTGCCAGCCAGCTTTGGCGCGCTTGACGTTCGGCTAGTCGGACCAGCCGGCCGCATCCCGATTCGCGCAGTCCAACCGATGGGCGAGACGCGCTACCGCGTGTGGTTCGACACTGTGACCGCCGAGGGCATGTACACGGCGCTCATCGGCCCTGACATCCGGGATGCCGCCGGCCGGTTGATGGACCAGGACGGCGACGGCACACCGGGCGAACCCGAGGACCGGTACGAGGCCCGGTTCCAGATTGACGAAGTGGGGCCGGCCATCGTGGCGCAATCGGTCGTGGGCACCGTGGCGGCCCCGGTGACCGCCCTCGAACTGACCTTCAGCGAGCCGGTTCGGGCCAGCACGTTCACTCCCGTGGATGTGCGCTTTACCGGTCCCAACGGAACCTTTGGCGTCACCGACGTGGTCCAGGTCAGCCCGGTCACCTTCCGCTTGCTTTTCCTGGCCCAATCAGCCACCGGCGACTACTCCTTCACGGTCGGTCCGCACATCCTGGACCTGGCAGGGGTGCCAATGAACCAAGACGGCGACGCGCTGGACGGCGAGGAACTCGAGGACGTATACACCGGCACATTCGCCATCGACAACACGGGCCCGCGCATCGTGTCGCACACACCGGCAGGCACACTCGAGGCCCCCTTCGCGCGCGTGACCCTCGAGTTCAGCGAGCCGGTTTGGGGCGATTCCTTCGACCTGACCGATGTGCAAGTCGTCGGGCCCCAAGGCGCGCTCGCGGTTGGCCAACTCGAACGCCTGGATGCCACCCATTATCGGCTGAGCTTTGCCGCCCAAACGGTCCCGGGCAACTACCGGTTCACGGTCGGCCCGCAGATTGCCGACGCCGTGGGCAATCGCATGGATCAAAACGGCAACGGCATGTTCGGCGAGCCGGCGGACACGTACGTGTTCGTGTTAACTTTGGCGTTGCCGAACCTCGAGGTCCTGGGGCTGACCGTCCCGGACAGCGTCGCGGCGGGCAGCTCGCTCACGGTGAATTGGACGGTCGGCAACAGCGGCGGCCTGTCGGCCCAAGCGCCCTGGACCGACCGCGTCGTGCTCAGTCGCGACGAATTCCTGGGCAACCTGGACGACCTGGTACTGGGTTCGCCCGCCGCCACGACCAACCTGGCTCCCGGCGGGAATTACCTGCGCGAGGTCACCGCCACCGTGCCCTGGGGCGCCCAGGGCGCGTACACCCTCTTCCTCGAACTCGACGCTGGCCAACAGTTGCTCGAAGGCAACGAAACCGACAACGTGCTGAGCCGGCCCGTGCGTGTCGAGTATGCGCGGCCGCCGGCGGATCTGCGGGTCGAGGCGGTCACCATCCCCGCCACTGCCGGGACCGGCCAAGAGCTCACGGCGTCTTGGCGCGTGACGAACTATGGCACCGCACCCACGGAAGCGCGGGCGTGGTCGGACCGGGTGTACTTATCGGCGGATGAGACCTTCGGCAACGACGTGGTGCTGGGGACCTTCGCGCATGGCGGTGCGCTGGGGGCGTTAGGGAACTACGGCACGGTGCAGAAGGTCATGTTGCCGGAGGACTTGACGGCGGGCTTGTACACGGTGTTCGTGGTCACGGATGTGCTCGGGCAAGTCCTCGAGCCGGGCGGCGAAGACAACAACGTGGCTGCCAGCCTCAACCGGCTGAACGTCACGCTCTCCCCCGTGCCGGATCTGACCGTCGCTGCCGTCACGGGCCCCGCCACGGCCAACGTCGGCCAAACGGTTACTGTCCATTGGACGTTGCGCAACGCGGGCGGAGCGAGCCTCACTCGCACCTGGAAGGACCGCGTCTATCTGTCCACCGACGGGACCCTGAATGGCGCGGCGCAGCTCGGCACGTTCGAGTTCAGCGGCACGTTGGCCGTGGGCGGCGAGCGGGCACGACAAGCGCATGTGACCTTGCCCGCGTGGACGGATGGCGATTACCGGTTGGTGGTGGTGACCGACGCGGAGAACCAGGTGTTCGAGCGGGACCAGGAAGACAACAACCTGGGTGTCGCGGCTGCGCCGGTGCGGCTGACGCACCCGGACTTGGTGGTGCAAGACATCGGCCCGATCGGCAACCTCGAGTCCGGCAGCTCATTCCCACTCGAATGGACGGTGCGCAACGTCGGCACCGGGCCGAGCCCGTCGCGTTGGACCGAGGCCCTGTTCCTCTCGGTTGACCCGGTGCTCTCGGCCCAGGACGTTCTGCTGCTCCGCCGCGAGCACCCAGGCGCCCTCGAAGCGGGCCAAGCTGCGGTCCGAACCGAACCGACCGTCGCGCTGCCCGATGGTTTGGCCGGCACCTATTACGTGCTGGTTCAGACCGACGCGGCCAACGAAGTCGCGGAAGGCGCCGGCGACAACAACAACGTTGGCGCCTCGACCGCGTTCGAGGTTGCCCTGGCGCCCTATGCCGACTTGCGCACCAGCGCGGTCACCGCCCCGCCCCTGTTGATTGGCGATCCGGTGGACTTGACCGTGTCCTGGACGGTGTCCAACGAAGGCACGGGCGCGGGCCGAATCGATCGTTGGGTGGACCGCGTGTTGCTCTCGGCGGACACCGTTGTGGGTAACGGCGACGATCGGAATTTGGGCCAGTTCGAGCACTTCGGCCTCATGCCGGTGGGCACGCAGTACACCGAGACTCGAGTCATCACGCTCCCCTCGAGCCTCCAGGGCCGCTTCCACGTGTTCGTCGTCGCCGACGCTGTCTGGGACATCGGCGACCGGTTGATCGGCGTCGCCGAGCGCGGCACGGAGAAACGGCCCGTCACGCTTGGGCCGGGCGAAAGCTACCACGCCACACTCGCGACGGCCTTGCCGGTGGCCTTGCCTGCGAATTACCGGGTGATCGTGCGCGCGGACATCTACGACGACATCCACGAAGGCGCGTTTAACCGCAACAACACCCGGACCTCGGCCGATGTCCTCGAGGTCACCGTGACGACCCTCACCCTGGGCGTCCCACTCGAGGACACGCTCGCCGCCAACCAAGCCCGGCTTTACCGGGTTCAAGTCCCCGCCGGCGAGACCCTCGAGGTCGTGTTGGACAGTGACCTAGACAACGCTGCGAACGAGGTCTTCCTGCGTATCGAGGCGTTGCCGGACTCGATTCGCTACGACGCCGCTTATCCGGGACATCTTTGGGCTGACCAGACCGTGCTGGTTCCGGCGACCCAGCGCGGCTTCTACTATGTGCTCGTGCGGGCAACGGGCTCAGGCCCCACCCAAACCATCGAACTGCGCGCGCGCCTGTTGCCCTTTGGCATTACCGAGGTGCGCCCAGACACCGGCGGCGACAGCCGCTACGTGACCGTCCGCATCGCCGGCGCCAAGTTCGATCCGGCGGCGACTGTGAAGTTGATCCGGCCGCAGTTCGCCGAGCATGTGCCGGTCAACTACCTGCGCACGAGCGCGACCGAAATCGTGGCCGTGTTCGACCTGCGCGATGCCGTTCATGGGCTCTACGACGTGCAGGTGACCAACCCCAACGGCCAAGTCTCGCGCGTGCCTTACCGGTACTTGGTCGAGGACGCCTTGCCCCTCGATCTGGCTGTGGGCCTGGGCGGCCCCGCTCGACTCGAGTTGGGCGAGGTCGGCTGGTACGGCGTCGGCATATACAGCCTGACCAACGTCGATGCGCCCTATGTGCACCTCGAGTTCGGCCTGCCGCGCCTGCCGCAAGACCCGACCGGGTTGATTCCCGGGGAGAAACTGGTCTTTCGCACCAACCTCAGCGGTCAGCCGCGAATCGACCAGGTCCCATGGGTCGAGCTGGATCCCATCGTGAACCTGGGCGGCCACCTCATGGCACCCGGGTTCACCTTCGACTTCGTCAACCGCGGCTATGCCGCCCTCACCTTTACCGCCGATACCTACCCTGCGCTGCGCGAGATCCTGGCTGAAGACCCGGATTTCCTGAAGAACCTGTTCGATTTCGAACTCGAAGCGCTCGCCTTCGATTTCTACATCCAAGCCGCTGCCACCCCCATGACCACCGCCGAGTACCTCAAGTACCAACGCGGCCAGGCCGAGACGTTGCGCGGTCGGATCCTGAGCGATACCACGGCCCCGCAGGGGTTGCGGGCGCTGGCGTCTGACGCCCAGACCTGGGGCAACCTGTTCCTCGCGGCGCTCACTGACACCGGGTTGTTGCGCGCTCAAGACGAACCGCCCGAGATTCGCGATCGACCCGAGTTCGCGAGCCTGATGTCGGTGCTGGCCGCTGGGCTGCTCGGCGGGCCGCGCGGCGGCGAGATCATCGCCGCAGGGTCCCTGGTCGATTTCTTCAACCAAGTGCGCCGCTGGTACGGGCACGATCCCGAGGCGACCGGCAGCGCCGCCATTCCGCCCTTCAGCCAGTTCGATCTCGGGCTCACCTACCGCACCCACTACGCCGCGTTCCGGATCACGGTGGGCGAACGCCAGCAGGTTACGCAGGTCCCCGTCGACCTGCCGAATCTGGGCCGGTTCTTCGGCCTGACCGGCGCGCGCAGCGACAGCGTGTTCCTATCCGGTCCGAATGGCTTTGGCGACCTGCGGTTTGTGCCCGCCGATCAACCCTTGCCCTATACCATCTCCTTCGAAAACCCAGCCACCGCTACCGCGCCCGTCTCCCAAGTCCGCATCCTCGAGGCCCTGGATCCGAATGTGGATCCGCGCTCGTTCCGCTTGGGCGACATTCGGTTGGGCGACTTGGTGGTCCATTTGCCGCCGAATCGGGCCGCGTTCACCGGCGAGTTCGACCTGCGAGCCGAGCGCGGCATTTTCTTGCAGGTGACCGCTGGCCTGGACGTGAACACGAACCTGGTCACGTGGCTGTTGACCGCGGTGGACCCACTGACCGGCCTGCCGGCCACCGACCCCACCCTGGGCCTCCTGTTCCCGAACGTCGACCGCACCCAAGGCGGCTCGGTCCATTACACCATTAAGGCCAACCCGGACGCGCCCACCGGCGCGGAGATTGCCGCCAGCGCCCGCATCCTCTATGGCAACGCTGCGCCGCTCGATACCAACGTCGTCACGCACACGCTCGATGCCGTGGCTCCCACCTCCCAGTGGACGGCTACACGCCTCGCCAACGGGTCCTATGCCTTGAGCTGGTCCGCCACCGACGATCCGTCTGGTTCTGGGGTGAAGGACTACAGCGTCTTCACCTCGGTCAATGGCGAGCCGTTCAATCCTTGGCTGCGCCAGACCACCGAGACCAGCGCCGTGTTCGAGGCGCAACCGGGCACCACCGTAGCGTTCGTCGTGCTCGCTGCCGACGCCGCGGGGAACCTCGAAGCGCCACCCGCCGGAGTCGCCCTGCCCCTGACCCCGGCTGGCGTCAACTTGGGCGCACCGCCCACAGCACCCGAGACCACGCCAGCGCCGTTGCCCACAACGACACCGCCGGGCGTGCCCGCAACCAACCCGTTGTTTACACAGGCACTCCTCCAAATCCCGAACCTGCAAGGGCGAGACCGACCGTCCTCGTTCCGCACCGTCTTCGAGCCGTTCACCGCCGCTGGCTTCGCCCTTCGGATGCCTCAGTCCGGCGCGGGGATTGGCCCGCTCGGACTCGCCTTTGCCCCGGACGGCGAGACCGTCTACGTCAGCGGCGGCCGCGGTCGCAATGCCTTGTACCGATTCGGCGTCGGCGGGGGCGAAGCAGGCGCGCCACTGGCTGTGTTGGACGAGCCGGTTTACGACTTGGCCTTCGACGCCGATGGCTGGCTTTGGGCCACCTCCGGCGGCGGGTCGCTCCTGCAGATCGACCCGGCTACGGGCCAGATTGCCGACCGGTTCGGCCAAGGCATCGAGTTGGGCCTTGCCTATGACGCCGCAACCTCGACCCTCTACCTCTCGACGCGCGACGGCATCGCCACCTTCCAAACCCGCACCCGCACCTTCTCGAGTTACGCCAGCACACGCGTGCACAGCCTCGCCTTGGCCCCGGACGGAACCTTGTGGGCCACCACCTGGCCGAACCAAGGTCAAGTGGTCCGGTTCGACCGCCTGCACCGGCCCGAGGTGATGGCCACCTTCGAGGACGCGCCGCAAGGGTTGGCGTTTGGCCAACCGGGCACGCAACTCGACGGGCTCCTCTTCGTCTCTCACACCGGCGGCGCCCTCACTTTGGTGGACCTGGTCTCGCTCGAGTCCGTCCCCATCGCCACCGGCGGCGGCCGCAGCGAGTTCATTAAGGTCGGCCCGGGCGGCCGCCTCTACGCGACCTCGAGCGCGCAGGTGGACGTGTTCTTCCCGGTGTTGCCGCCCCAGGTAATCGCGACCTCGCCCCCGCTCGGCGCTGAGGCGGTCCCAATCGTCAACCGCGCCACCGTCACCTTCAACGCGGGCATGCTCACCGGCGCCGACCCGGGCGCGGTGTCGAGCCTGACCCACTACGCGTTGACCGACCTGAACACGGGCCGGCCGGTCACCCTCGGCGCCGCGGTCTACGATCCCGCCACGCGCACCGTCGAGTTGAGCTTCGAACCTCTGCCCCCCGACGAATACGAGCTGCGCGTCCGCGCGACCCTCGAGAGCGACCTGGGCGTGCGTCTCGAACGCGACCATGTCACCCAGTTCGTCGTTCTGCAGGAGTTGACGGACACGCTCACGCCCGAGTTCAGCCACACGCGCTACGACCGCGCCGCTGGCACCGTCGCCTTCGAGGTCAGCCTCACCAACGCCCTTCCTTTCAACCTCCAGGCGCCGATCCGTATCGTCTTCGCCGGGCTCGGCTCCGACGCCCCGTCCAGCCAAGCCGCAGCCGTGAGCCTGCTCGAGCCCGATGGCCAAACCGATACCCAGCTCCCGTACCTCGACCTCCATACCGCGCCCGATACCCTCCTCGCCCCAGGCGCTACCCTCACGCGGACCGTCGTCTTGCGAAATCCGACCGGCGCGCGTGTGGACCTCGAACCGCGCGTCTTGGCGTCCGTGTCGGTCAACTTGCGGCCGACCTACCAATCCACGCCAGCCAACTCGGGCGCCGTGGCCCAGGAGTATCGGTACGCGCCCCAGGCGGTCGATCCGGACGGCACCCGGGTCTGGTATGTCTTGCGGGAAGGACCGGCGGGCGTGGTGTTCGAGGCCGAGACCGGCCTGATCCGTTGGACACCCGCCGCCCAGGCGGCTGCTCGAGCCGCCTTCGAGCTGCGCGCTTACGACGCCCGCGGCGGCTACACCGCCCAAGCCTGGACCGTCAATGTCACCGGCGCCAACGCCGTCCCCGTCCTGTTCCCCATCGCCAACCAACAGATCGCCGAAGGCGAATGGCTCGAGCTCCCCGTGGCCGCCTTCGACCCCGACGATCAACCGTTGGTCTTCGGCGTCGACCGGCTCCCGCCCGGCGCCCTGTTCGACGGGCGCGACAATGTCCTGCGGTGGCGACCCGACTCGACCGCCGCCGGGCGATACCCCGGGATCGAGGTGTTCGTCAGTGACGGCCTCGCGCGCGTGTCCCGCACTTTCGAGATCCTCGTGCTGAACGTGAATCAGCCGCCTCAGCTCGAATTGCCGGCCGCTCAAGTCGTGCGCGAAAACGACGAGCTCCGCTTCACGCTCGAGGCTCACGACCCCGATGGCGACCGCGTCTGGTTCACCGCCGCGAACCTGCCCGTGGGCGCCACCCTGGCGGCCGACGACGGTCTCTTTGTCTGGCGCCCCAACTTCACCCAACACGGCAGCTATCAGCTCCAGGTCGCCGCCACCGACGGCACCGGCGTGACCGCTTCGGACTCGATGGTGCTGCGCCTGACCATCCTCGACCACAACGCACCGCCCGTGGTCGCGCCCATCCCGAACCAGACCGTGGCCGCCGGCCAATCGCTCGAGGTCACAATCGCCGCCGCCGATTCGGAGAACAGCCCGCTCACCCTGACCGTGACGGGCCTGCCCCCCTTCGCCACCTTCACCGATCGCGGCAACGGCACCGGCCGCATCCGCGCCAACCCGAGCCCCACCGACCGCGGCAACTTCGTCCTCACCGTCCGGGCCACCGACGACGGCAATGGCAACCCCGCCGCCGCACTCAGTGGCGACTACACCTTCGTCCTCACCGCCCAACTGGATAACGCCCAACCCGTCCTCGAACTCGTTCCGGACCAAATCGCCCTGGTCGACCAAGAGCTGATCATCCCCGTGCGCGTGATCGACCTCGACGAGGACCCCCTGACCTATACCGCCTCGGGCCTGCCCGCCAACGCGACCTTCCGCCCCACCTCCGTCTACGGCTTGGCCGAGCTGCGCTGGCGTCCCTCGAGCGCCGACCTCGGCTCGCATGACATCGCCTTGACCGTCGCCGACGACGGCCACGGGAACCCCGCCAACGCCCTCCGCGACACCCGCACCGTCCGCATCCACGTGCGGCCCACCAACGCGGCGCCTCTGCTCGAGCCCATCGGCAGACGCTCGGCCCCCGAAGGCCAGACCTTGACCTTCACCCTGCGCGCCACAGATGCCGACGCCGACCCATTCACTTCCTAGCCACCAACCTGCCCCGCGGCGCCACGCTGAATTCGGTCAGCGGCCTGTTCCACTGGACCCCCGCGTACGATCAGGCCGGCCAGTACGGTGTCACCTTCACCGCCAGCGACGGACCCGGTCGCTCGACCGAAACCGTCACGCTGCGCATCGACCCCGTCAACCAACCGCCGCGCCTGACGCCGCTGCCGCGGTTCCTCACCCTCGAGGATGTCGGGCTCACCTTCGAACTCGGCGCCGGCGATCCCGATGGCGATCCGCTCACCGCCACCATCGCCGGACCGCTGCCGGCCGGCGCCGGGCCGGGCACCAGCGTTCAATACGACTCGAACGGTGCCGTGTCCGACCTGCGCCCCATCCTCGCCGACTGGCGCCCGCTGCGCGAGGCTCTCGCCCAGCCCAGCACCCTCAGGCTCGAGGCAGGCGCGAGCCCGCGGCTCGCTGTCATCCTCGAGCCCCATGAACTGGCCACCGCCCGCTCCGGCCGTATCACCCTCGGTGTCGAGGTCATCGGCCCCGCCGGCAGTCCCCCACCGGTCGCCGCCATCCTCGGCGCGGTCGCCTCGGGTACCCTCCGAGACGGTGCGCGCAGCGTTTACCTCTGGACGCTCAACGAACCCGGTATCCGGTTCCTCGACCTCATGGGGGTGCAGGCGGCGGGGTCGTACCGGTTGGAAGTCTACCTGGCCGGCGACGTCAACGGCGACGCCGCGCTCGATGGGCGCGATGCGGTCGCCTTCGACGCCGCGCTCGGGTCGGTCACCGGCCAACCCGCCTATCGCATCGGGGCAGACGCCAACCGCGATGGGCAGGTGACCGATGCCGATCGCCGCCCACTCGATCTCGGGGCCGGCTTTGTGGCCAATCGCGCCCCCACTATCGCCGCTATCCACGCTAACTCGTACCGCGACCTGCCGGTTGCCATCCCGCTCGGCGCGGCCGCCTCGGACCCGGAAAGTCAACCCCTCCGCTTCATCGTCACCGCCGCCCAACATGGCACCGTCAGCCCGGTCGGCGATGGTCGTACCGTGCAATTCTATCCCGAGCCCGGCTTCACGGGCATCGCGAGCTTCACCGTCCAAGCCGACGATGGCCGCCTGACCTCCGCGCCCGCCGAGGTCCGGATCGCCGTGGTCGAGGCTGCGCTCGTGCGCCTGCAGTTGGACGAGCGCGACTTGGCAATGACCGCCGGCACAACGCGGACGATTGGTGTCTTGGGCGAGTTTGCCGACGGCCAGACGCGGGCGCTGCCCGGCCGCATGGTGCAGTTCACCTCGACCGATCCGGCCCATGCGGTCGTGTCGCCCACTGGGCTGGTGTGGGCCTTGAGCGACGGCATCGCCGTGATCGAAGCGCACCGCGACACGCTCACCACCGTCACACCCGTCACCATCGGCGAACGCGGCGCGCCCCGCACGCTCGAGTTCTATCCGAGTTCCGTAACCCTCGAACCCAACGGCGCCACCCGCCAATTCCTCGTGCGCGAACTGCTGGGCGACGGCGCCGCCGTCGTGGATCGGTCGGCGCCGGCGGCGGGCACCAGGTACTACGTGGGCAACTCGACCGTCGCCACCATCGATCCGACCGGCCTGCTCACCACCCGCGCCGCCGGTCGAACGGACGTTACCATCGTCCACCAGGGCCAAAGCGTGGTGGCGCATGTCACGGTCGCTCCGGCGGTGCTGAACTCGGGCATCATCGGGACCCAGGGCGGCGTCGTGGGTACACCCGACGGCATCGCCATCGCCATCGCCCAGGGCGCCCTCGACGGCGACGCCGTCGTCGAGGTCATCCCGCGCACCGAGGCGGACATGCCGTACGCGGCGCCGGGCGGGTTCACCTTCGCGGGCGCGTTCGAGGTTCGGCTCGGCGGCGCCACCCTCGAACACGGCCTGGGCGTGACCTTGCCGGCGCCGGCCGGGGCGAAACCAGGCGACCCGATCTACCTGTTCCGACCCGGCCGGTTGCTGGTGGGCCCGGGTCAGTACCGTGAGATGTGGGAGTTGGTGGATCGGCTCGTGGTCGAGGCGGACGGGCAGACGGCGCGGACCACTTCGCCGCCCTACCCATCCTATTCGCTCGAGGGGGTTGCGTTTGGCTTCTCGCCGTCGCTGTTGTCCCTGGCCTTTGCCACCGCCTCGATGAGCCTGCGAATCGGCGCGATCGAGGTCGACCCCGAAACCGGCACGCCCTTCTACAGTGTCCCCGGCCTCTTGGCCGATCTCTGGTTGCCCGTCCCCAAG
>VHCO01000144.1 GCA_016871715.1 Verrucomicrobiota bacterium | reverse complement strand
TATTCGGTATCCTCATGTGTCCATAAAGGCGCACGAATGCTACTGTTAAAAACGCGGTTTTTGGGACAGGCTCTAATTACCGCCCCAGCCAACAACTAAGCGCCGCACCCATGTCGCCCCGGGGTCCAAGATCCAGTTCCACCCGAAACCGTGAGTTGCGCCCCCAACTCGCAGCAGCCACCGAAGCCGCCCCACTCGAGCCCCGACCTCCCTTACCTAGACAACGACCCACGCCCAGTTCCAGCTAAGCTTCGATCTCCTGCCCTTCATTGAGCCGCCCCCATGTCAACGCCACCGACCGTCAACCGTCGCGATCGCGATCACAGTGGCTCCGCCTATCCCCACTCCCCACCGTTGTGCCCCCAATGTTCACCCAGACAAGCATCTTTCCTTGCTTCCCTCACGAGATCGCTTCGACTCTCAAGTCCCGTAACGCACTCAACCCCGCCAGCGACGCCCCCCCACCCCGAATCGGCCGTGCCCCACTCCGCCGCTTGGCCCCAAACCGCTCACGATGCGCCAGCCACACCGCGTCTACAAACCCCTTGGATCCCAAAACCACCCCGTCCGTCATGTGCCGTATCCGCAACCGTAACACCTCCCCAACACTCAGTTCCCCCCCCTTCTTCAACACCCGCCGAATCTGCTCCCGACTCAACGCCACTTTCCCGCTGCTCCCAGCCACCCCTCCCCGCACAAACAACCGCCGCCGATACTCCGCACCCACCTCCTTCCACTCGCGCACCCTTCCCTTCCGCGGTTCCTCGGCCCCCCCTGCAGCCTCCGCGCCGGCCAAGAACGGAGCGCGGGCATCTTGCCCGCGGTCCCTTCCCCCCTCTGACTCCACCGCCCCCGCCGCCTCGGCCGCCCCTGCTGCCGCACTTCTGCCCCGAGATGCTCCCTCACTCCCGCCCGCGTACAAACTCAGCAACCCCGACCGCGCCTTCGCATCCCCAGCCACCGCCACCGCGTACCCGCAGTGCCGGTAATCCTTCGGATCCTCCACCAAGCCCGCCCGCACCGCGTTCAAGTCGATGTACGCCGACACCGTCTCCAGCACCCCCGGCTCATCCTCGACCAACACGCTCCGAAACCGTTCCGCCCACAACGTCCCAAACCGCTGATGCCGTATGTTGTACCACTTGCTGAACCGCTGCTTGAACTCTTTCATGAACTCCGACACATCCCCCATCCTCGCCAGCATCCGTTCCCGAATGTCCGCGTCCACTCGACCATGCTCGTGCAACCCCTTCTCGGCCTCATAAAGCAGACCGGCCTCTCGGGGTTTGGCCTTCCCGTAGAGGGCCTTCATGCGCTCGACCAGTTCCTCGTCGGTCGGGTTCTGCTCGGCCGGCACTCTGACCAGGACATGGAAGTGATTGGACATGATGCAGTAGGTGATGACTTCGAGGCCGCAGAAGGTGGCCAGGCGGCGGAGGAGCCGGACCAAGGTTTCTTTGCCGAGGTCATCGAGGAGCCGTTGGGCGCCGACAATGCGTGAGACGCAGTGGTAGACAGCGATGCGGCCTTTGACTTTGATGCGGGTGGTTTTCATAGGTTACGTGGCGGCGAGTATGGCATGAGATAGGTCTCTTGTCAAGTACTATTTATCCGTAATACAGAAGAATGGCCTAGATAGCCTAGATGGCACGGTACCTCTCACTCAGTCCGCGATTTATCACCTGGCAGGTAGGGTAGTGTTCACAACACACAACGAGCACCGCTAGTGTCAAGTTCTAATGATCTGGAATATAAAATCCATTCTTGGCGCACACCGCTCTTATCTGAGGAAGGTCCTCACAGGAATGCGGTCGTTGTGGACGCGGCTCTGCGCGGCGTTGGGGAGCTCTGCGGGCTTCTGGACACTCGATGCCCAGGCAGCCGGACTGCATCACTCGCGGTCGCGCCAGAGGGCCGACGCGCCCAGCAGCAAACCGATGGCCATGGCCAGGGGCTGGGCGCCGCTGCGGACTAAGCGGGCGTTGGGGCTGCCGTGGAAATGGCTTGCGCCTGGTACACCTCGACACACCGGACACAAGCTCCAGCTTCAATAGTCCACGGGGGGAACTCATGCCGGATGCGGTCGAGCACAGCGTCGGACAAAGCACCGGTCGGCGCCCAATTGAACGTGGGGAAACCGCACAAGGGGCAGGCCGCGCCAGCGACGGGTTGGCCGGCGGAGGCGAGGTCGCGCGGGTCGGTGGCCAGACCCGCCAAGTGCCGATGGGTCGGGGACGGTTGATGCCAGAGCGAATCGAAGACCTCGGCGCGTTTGCTTTCGGACCAGAAGCCGAAGGCGCGATCGAACGCCGCGCGGTGTTGCGGCGCTGTGGTTGGGGGAGGATGCCCGGCCTGGGTCAGACGTCCGTCGATGGACGCGTCCCAGAGGACCCGGTAACGCTCACGCGCTAGGGGTACCGCCATTGGTGTGAGGGCTGGCGCGTGGAGCGCGGGCGAATAACCGAAGAGAGGGTCGACCATGTCGTTGAGGTGCCCGTACTCATGGCGTAGGAAGGCGAGCAAGGCGCTGTCTTGAGCGAAGCGGTCAGGTCGGAGAGCCACCACGCCCGTATGTTGAGCGGTCTCGTTGACATACAACTCGGCGCTTTCGTCGCCCTTCCTCTGGGCACGGCGAAAAGCCAGCAGGTCCAGCCGGGCCGGGACCAAAGGATACTCGGCCAATGGACGGAGGAGGAGGCGTTCGAGTCCCCACTCGCGGAACCACTCGAGTTCGAGCTGGAAGAAAGCCGCGTTGCGGGCTTCCGGCTCGAGGATGGCGTAGAGTTTTTCACGCGCGCGCTGGAACCGGGCGATTTGCGCGGATGGCACGCCGGCGCGCCGGCTCGTTGCGCAGAGCGACAGGACCGCCTCCAGGAAATCCTCGTCGTATCGGAGGGTCATGGATCGCGCTGGTGCAAGCTGGGGCACGACTCGGGGAGTGAGCCGGCGAGGGTGCCGAGCACAGGTTCGAGTGGATCGCTGGGCGGCGCCGCCGGCACGCCGCAGGCGGCACAAAGGCTTTCGGCAGATTCGTCCACCGGGCGCAGTAAGAGATCCGAGCTGCCGGGTGGAACGCCACAGCGGGCACATTCGCTCTCGAGGAATAGACGCGTGAAGTGGGCGAGTGGCGATAGGGCTGAGGCGTTGACGGTGTCGGCGAGTCGGCGGGTGAAGGCGGGGGTCCAGCGGCCCAAGTGATCGCGCAGGAAGGCGCGCTGGGCGTCGGCGTTCACGGTCAGGGCTTCGGTGCCGAGCCGGTGTTCGAGGGCATAGGCTTCCTGGGCGGCCAAGACGCACATGAACTCGAGTTCAAGGCCGAGGTGGTCGTGGCGCTCGCCTGCGTCGCCGGCCACCTCGAGCCCAAAGGCGCGATAGAACGCGGCGAGGTCGGCCAACCGATGCGGTTGGAAGAGGCCGTCGGCCTTGAGATCGCCGTATTCGATTTCGTTGAGCGGGCAGCGGCCGCGCGCGGCGTGGCCGAAGGCGGCCAAGTACGCGGTGTGGAAGGACGCGAAGCCTTCGCCGGTGAGCTGCCCCAACAGTCGTTCAGCCACGGCGCGCAGGGCTGGCGGAGCAGTTGAAGCCAAGTCTAAGTCTTGGACGGCCGCGCGCAGGGCTTGGCGGGTGTCGGTGCAGGCGAGCCAGTCCCAAGCGGCTCGGGTTGGGTGGGCGAAGGCCTGCGCGAGGAAGCGGTAGAGGAACGCGCGGGCGAGGGCGACGGACGGAGTGCTCGGAGTTGGAGGCGGATTGAGGTTGGCGGAGGAGGGAGCGTGAGCTGGGGTGCGGCTCGAGGAGTAGTTTGGGAAGACGGAGCGAGACGCGCGGGTGGATGGGGTCGACCACTCGACGGAGCGGCTGGCGGGGGGCTGGGGCAGCGCAGATTCAGATGGAGTTTGCATGCAGAGCCGGGCGCAGGTGGAGGGGTTCTTCGACGGTGGTCTCGACGATTCGCGAGCCGTCTTTGGCGTAACCGATAATGGTGTCGTTGTAGAGGGCGAACGGTTTGCCCTGCACCGTGGTCTCGAAGACCTTAGGTCCCGGTTTCAGTTCGTACCGGGTGCAGATCCGATGGTCTTTGCCGAAGAGTTGGAGGACGGCGAGCAGCTCGCGATCGGGGGCGGCGTACTGGTCGACGGCCGCGTCGGCGCCGGGACCGAACATTTGCCTCAGGTAGGGTCTCGGGACCCAGCGTGGCGGGATGTAATAACCGTTCGGTTCGGTGCCGAACTGGGGGTAGAGCGGCAAAGCGACTTTGGCGACGTGGACGAGATAGTAGAGGGGGTTGTAGCGGTCGGCTTTCCAGGCGCCTTGCGCGTCGAGGTCGATCAGGCCTTGGAGGCGGATGTGGCCGATACAGGCGGCCATGCAACGGGTCTGCATGGGCAGGCCGCGTCCGTCGGGATCGCGCCCCTCGAGGCGCGGATAGCAGGCGATGCATTTCTCGCTGGTGCGGGTCGTGCCCCGGTAAAGGCTTTTCTTGTACGGACAGGCCTCGAGGCACTTGCGGTAGCCACGGCAGCGTTCTTGGTCGATGAGGACGACGCCGTCCTCGGGTCGTTTGTAGATGGCGTTGCGCGGGCACGCGGCGAGGCAAGCGGGGTAGCTGCAGTGGTTGCAGAGGCGGGCGAGGTAGAAGAACCAGGTCTTGTGCTGCGGCAAGGCCTCGCCGCCCTTGAAGTACTGGCCGGCTACGCCCTTTTCGTTAGCGACGGGGTGATCTTCGTACCGGTTGGGGGCGGACCATTCCTCATCGGCGGGCAAGTAACCCAGGGCGCGATTGGCGCCCTCGGGTCCGAGGAAGGTCTCGGCGGCCTCGAAGATGGTCTTGCCGTTGAACCGGCCGTAGGGGGCGCGGCGGTCTTCGGGGTTACCGCCCCAAGTCTGGCCGGCGGGGTTGGCTTGTTCGAGGAGGTCCAGGGTCTTGACGTCCCAGTGGTGGGGGTAGCCGCCGTAGGGTTTGGTCTCGACGTTATTCCACCACATGTTTTCTTGGCCGCGGCTAAAGGTCCAAGTGGACTTGCAGGCCATGGTGCAGCTTTGGCAGCCAATGCAGCGGTTGAGGTTGAACACAAAGGCGAACTGGTGTTCGGGAAACGCCGCGTCGTAGGGGAACGCCATGTCGCGGCCGAGTTGCCAGTTGTAGTTTTGGCTCATCGTGAGGGGCGGTTTAAAGGCTCAGTGCGGAGAGGCCGGCCAGGACACCGGACGCCCCCAACGGGCGAAAACGGCGGCGATGGTCTGGCGGATGAAAGGTTCGCCGCGGTTCTGCAGCGCCATGTTCATGCCCAGGTACTGGGGGTTACGGAACAGGGCGAGGATCTGTAGCGGGTCATAGCCAAGACGCATGAATTCCTCGACGAAACAGTCGCACATGGCGTCGGTGGTGTCCTCTGGGGTGAGCAAGGCCATTCCGGTCAACTCGAGCGGATCGGCAGGATCGAATTCGTCTTTCGGCATAGGTCAGAGGGTGAGCCGCAGTGCTTATTCATAACTCTCGGCTACGGGGCCGCCGCGGCCGGTGAAGCCGCCCGCCAGGTACTTCAGCATGGCCTCATTCTCGGCGTCCGGAGCCATGCCGTTGAGGCCGGGTTTCCAGGGGCCTTTGGCCCCCAACCCGCCGTCCTCGGCCTTCGAGACCCGGACCAGGCATTCTTTGGGGACGGTGTTGACGGCGTGGTTATCGGCCTCGCCGCCGAAGATGAAGGCCATCGCGGCCTTTGCCTTGTGGAAGAGGGTGTCGGTTTGGTGCATGGGCATGTGCCAGTTCCGGGTGACCGACTGCTGCGAGCCGAACCGGAAATTCGAGATGTAGCCCTCTTCGGTCAGGGAGAGGCCGTCGGGGCGGGTCTGTTGGGCCCGGACGGTCTTCTCAGTGGCGATGAAGGAGCCGTGCTTCATCATGACGACCTGGTAAGGGTAGGCGGCGTTGTAGGTGAGCCGCAGCATGAGCCGGCTCACTTTATAGAACGGGTCGCTCGGGGTGGCGCCGAGGTAAGGGCGATCGGCCGGGTTCGCGTCCACGTAAACGTAATCGCCGTCGTGCAGGCCTAGGTCGCGAGCGGCCTGCGGGTTCATGTGGAGTTGGTGTTCACCGACGTTCGGCAGGCGTTTGTCGAGGCGGTAGGGATCGCCGAAGTTCGAGTTCCAGATCAGATGCCAATCCACGTTGGCCCACGAGGAATGGACGCTGTGCCGGGACTTCGGGGTCAGGCAGTAGAATTGGTAGCCTTTCTCCCACAGGAAATTCTTGGTTCCCTTGACCCGCGCCCAGGGTAGCTTCACGTTGCGCACGGTGCGCTCGTCCCAATGCTCGGCGTCCAGCGGAAGCCCCCAATCGTTCGGACGCACCAGGGGGTTGGCGCTCACGATCACGTTGGGCAAGTAGGGGGTCGCCTCCGGTCCCTCGCGATGGACGATGAAATTCTCGCCGCAATCGATGGCGGTCGGATCGTCGGTGTAGGACTGGAGCCGGCCGGTCTCGGTATAGAAGGGGTAGTGGTCGTGGATCTGTTCGTAAAAGGGGATGCGGGGGTAGGAGCGGAAGAGCATGAGGGCGCCGCCCGGCGGGCCGTATTTGCCGGCCATGATGTCTTCGAGGCGGTAGCCGACGGTGGTCAGGCAGCTATCGAGGAGGCGTTGGATGTAGACGCCGCGCTGGCCGTCGTGCTCGAACTTGAAGTGATCGCGAAAGCGCCTGTCGCCGGTGACCTGGCCGAGGGCGTCCGCGATGCCGGCGAGGATCGCGAGGTCGTCTTTCGAGTCGTAGAGGGGCCTGATGCCGCCTTTCCAGATTTGGAGGAAGGGATTCGAGCAACTGGCGGTGATTTCGAGGTCCTCGAATTCGACCCAAGAATTGGCTGGCAGGCCGAAGTCGGAATACTCGACGGAGGCGGTCATCTGGGTGTCGATGGTGACGATGAGCTCGACGTTGGGGTTGACGTTTTTGATGACGCCGTAGGCCCACTTGGCGTTGTTGATGAGGTTCACGTTCGTCGTGAAGATGGCCTTGGTGGGCGTCGGCATGTGGGTTTGGCCGGTGAAGCATTTCCGGCCCGCCTTCGGTGTCTCGACGATGAGCGGCCGGTCTCCATGCCCCCAGTACGCCGGTTCCTCGTCTTTCATGTAGGCATGGGCTTGGATGTCCCGGCCGTGGGCTTTGGGATCGAGGTTGAGGGCGAAGGGATCTTCCCCCACCCAACCTTTGAAGCCCGGCCCGGTGAGCTTACTGCCCTGGAACAGGGCAGCCTTGTAGTTGCCGGCCCAGCCGTGACAGCCGGCGCCGGGCTGACCCAAGTTGCCCGTGAGCATGAGGGGCAGATAGGCGGCGCGATTGGCTTCGGTGCCGTGGAACCAGTGGTTGATGCCCTCGCCCTGGTGGATGGCGGCAGGCCGGATCGTGGCCAGGTCGCGCGCTAACTGTTCGATCAGCGGTTTGGGCGCCTGGGTGATGTCGGCCACGGTGTCCAGGTCGTAATCCCGGAGATGCACCTGGTAGAGGTTCCAAGCGGTGGCCACTTCGATCTCCGTGCCATCGACCAAACGCACCTTGCCCTGCCAATCGAGCGCGGGATCGAGCCCGGCCTCGGCCATCCGCGCGCCGACGGTATCGCGGTCGAGGGCTTTCAGTCCCCGGCTGGTGGCGTCCCACACGACGAAGTCACCCAACTTACGGTGTTGTTCGTCGGTGAGATTCTGCACGGTCTTGCTGGGGCCGCCGGGTGAGAGGGTGTGCGCATAGTTGGGGAACACCTCCGCGGCGCGGAGACGCTTGAGGGTGTCGGTGCGGATGAGCAAGGGGAAGTCGGTGCGCTGCTTGACAAAGGTCTGGTCGTAGGCCTGCTGCTCGATCAACCAGCGCGTCACGCCCAGCCAGAGGGCGGCGTCGGTCGCCGGCCGGATGGGGATCCAGTAATCGGCCTTGGTGGAAGGGGCGCCGTACTCGGGGGCGATGACGACGATCTTGCAGCCGCGCTCCATACACTCGACGAACCAATGAGAATCGGTGAGCTTGTTCTCGACCAGGTTCTTCCCGTTCATGACGATCAGCTTCGAGCTGCGCAGATCGTTGAAGTCGCAGTCGCTGTTCTGCAGCCCGTGTACCCACGGGTGCCCCGGCGCCTGGTCGCCGTGCCACGTGTAGTTGGACCAAGCTCGCCCGCCCTTGGCCGCTTGAGGCGGCACGCCGCGCACGTGGACATCGAGCAAGGCGAGGGCATTGCAGAGGCGATACATGCCGTACTTGCCGAGGACGCCGAGCAGACCCATACCGCCGCGCATCTTGAGGGTGCGCGTGCCGGCCCCGCCGAGCTCGTCGATCATCTCGGGCGGGTAACCCTGAGCGCGGAGCCGCTGGGCGCCATCCTCCCCGCTGTACCGGGCGGCGATGGCCTTCGTGGCGCGGGCAATGTAGGCGTAGGCCTCCTCCCACGATAGGCGCTCGAACTTGTCCGTGCCCCGGGAATCGAACTTGTACTTGGCCTTGAGTTCCCGGGTCAGCTCGGGAAAGCCATCGTCGGCCCAGCGTTTCCAACCGCGTCGCACGATGGGGTGTTTGAGCCGGTAGGGTCCGTAGAGGATGCGGTGGAAGGTGTAGCCCTTGGCGCAGTGGCGGTTCCCCCAATTGGCGGTGGCGCGGTGGCCGTATAAGTCGCTGTAGCTGGCCACGTCGAATTCCTCGCCCAGCCGGATGATGACGCCGTTGCGGACCTGGGCCGTGATGCGGCAGTTATGCGTGTCATTTGGGGCGCACACCCAGGAGAACGCGCGGTCGTAGGCGTACTGGTTGCGGTAGAGTTTCTCCCAGTCCCGGTTCGGGTAGCGCGCCAGGGGATTAGCCAGGTCGTCGTCGGTTTGGGCTTGGAGGAAACGGAGCGGCAGCCATTGTGCGGCGCCGAGGCTGGCGCTGACCAGGCCGCTGCGGCGGATGAAGTCGCGTCGAGAAAGATGGTCTGTGCTCATGATAAGGGAGTAGGAGGTGGGCAGAGGGTGCGGCGCATAGGTGACCAGGTGGCTCAGGGCTCGAGGATCAACTGGAACCAGTTACTGATGACCTTGCGTCCGTTACGGTCGCGCTGTTCGCCGTCCCACACGGCAAAGGCCACCGGAACCGGTTGGCGGAGCGCCAACTTGATGTCCTCGGGGTCGCGCGAGTCGAGGTCGCGCTGGAAGACCACATTCCAGAAACCGTCGTGCCAGACGCCTTGGCCTTGGACGTTCTGTTGAGCTCGGGCTTGAGGGTTGAACCGGCCAAACCCGCGCGCGTTAGCGTCTTCGACCGACGAGGTGTGGGGCACGGCGATCAGGTTGTCCGCCTCGACCGCGGTTTGGTAACTGGTGGCGAAGTAGGTGTCCACATGCATCGAGGGATAGCGCTCGTGCATGTCGGCGCGGCGCCCCTCGACTTCGGCTTGCCACCCCGCCTTCCACTGCCAGAGGTTCACGGGGTGGTCCGCGTCGCCCATGCCCAAGAAAGGCGGGGTCCCGTTCAACGCAAACTGGACCGCGACGGCATCCTGGAAATCCTGGACCCGAACGGGGGCGCCGTTGGGGAGTTCATCGCGCCATTGGCACAGGAGGGCGAGGCGCTGGCCGTCGTGCAGCGCGGTAACGGCCACGGCCGGCACGGGGTAGGGCTCGGGCCAGAGGGGGTTGAGCGGCACGCGGGCGGGGTCAATCGACTGCCAGAGGGGGTCGAGAGGGTCCCGGGGAAGGCGCGGGACCTTTCTGGCCTGGATGAGGCCGTCCTCGGGAGCGAGCATATCGTTGACCTCGATGTCCTTCCGGCGCAAGGAGAGGACATAGTGGACCAAGGACCAGCGTTCGGCGGGCGTGATCACATCCGCGCCGTAGGGCAACATGGGCGTGCCCGCTAGCCCGTTATGAATCCGCAGGTAGAGGTCCCGTCCCGTGTGTCCCCCGCGAAAGGCGCCGGTGTTGAAATCGCGGGGTCGGATGGGCAAACCCCAATTGTCCCGCAACGCCGGCACCTGTGGGCCATCGCCGGCTCCCGTCTCGCCGTGGCAAGTGTTGCATTGCAGCTTGACGAAGAGTTCTCGGCCTTGGGTGAGTGACTCGACGGTGACGGCCGGTTCGGGGGGGACCTCGACGGGATGGCCGAGTTGATCGTTGCGACGGGCGAACTCGAAGCGGTTAACGCGTTGGCCACTGGCGTCGAGGTAAGCCGTCAGGTGTTTGACATACTCGACCGCGTCTTGGCGATCGGCCTCGCTGAGGTAGGTAAAACTCGGCATCGAACTGCCCGGCATGCCCCGTGTCACCGTTCGTTCGAGATCGTCGTCGCTTGGCAGACTCCCGGCGGGCGTGGACTGGATCTTGAACAGGCCAGCGCTGAAATCTCGCGGCTTGGGGAACAACCAGACCGCCGCCGGGCCTTGGCCGTCGCCGCGGGTGCCGTGGCAGGCCGCACAGTGCTGCTCGTACACCGCCTGACCATGCGTGGCGAGCGGGGTGTCCGCGGCCAGCGCTAACCGCGGAAGCGCGCCGAGCACCAGGCCCGCGCCCAGGGCGAAACATCGTGGAGCCGAAGCCATTGGTTGCATGGCCCAATAGGTTAGGGTGCCGCGACTGGGCTTTCATTGACCCGAATCAAAGTGACGCCGATGACCTTCTCGAGGACAGTTCACGTGCTGGAACAAAGGTCAATCGAAGGAGGTGAGGCGAGGCGGTTGATGTCGGGGCAGTGATTGACGGGATTCCCCTGGGCTGCCATTCCTAGAATCTTAGAATCTCAAAATACCAGATAAGAAGTGGTTGACAGACACCGCTCTTGCCACCTCCGCCGGCCCCGCACGGCCAACCGCCTCGCCTCACCCCCCGCCCCTGGCCACAACCGCTGCTCAGCTCTATCCCCTACCCCTACCGCATTCTCCGCTCTTCCCCGCAAGCCGTGCCGCAACGATCTGCTATCCAGCGATATATAAATCGTCAGTTATAAAGTTGTTGACAACGGCCAAGCTGCCCTGCCTGCCTCGCTTTCCAAAAGCTCATGGAGGGTCGGGAAGCGCGGGAAGCGCTGGAGTACAGGTCCAGCAGGAAGTCCAGCGGGAGAAGGGCCGGCCAGCCCACTGCCTGGCGACCCGAGTTCGGCGTCAACTCGAGACGGCCTCCCTCAAGGATGCGGGGTTGAAGGCAGCGGGACTCGGTGGGTTAGCGCGGCGCCACGCCGGCCGGCCTCGAACTCGCGCAGGTTGGCGAGGGTGGTATCGGCGATGTTCCGGAGGGCCTCGCGGGTGAGGAAGGCCTGGTGCCCCGTGATTAGGACGTTGTTGAAGGTGGTGAGGCGCGCCAGCAGATCATCCGCGAGCGGGCGGTCGGAATGGTCCTCGAAGAAGTAGGGCCGTTCTCCTTCGTATACATCCAGGCCGGCGTATCCGATCCGGCCAGACTTGAGCCCTTCGAGGAGCGCGGCGGTGTCGATGAGAGCGCCGCGGCTGGTGTTGATGAGCATCACCCCCGGCTTCATTTGTTGGATAGCGGCGGCGTTGATGAGGTGCCTTGACTGCGGGGTCAGCGGCGCGTGGACGCTGACGATGTCCGCGCGCGCCAGCAAATCCGGCAGGGGCACGAACTGGACGCCGGTCTCCGCCGTCAAGGCCGGGTTAGGGTATAGGTCATAGGCGAGCAGTCGGCAGCCGAATCCGGCCAGGATGCGCAGCGTGCATTGGCCAATCTGGCCGGTGCCGATAATCCCAGCCGTCTTCTGGTAAAGGTCGAATCCGACCAGGCCGCTCAGGGAGAAGTTGCCTTCCCGGACACGGTTATGGGCGCGGTGGGTGCGCCGGTTCAGGGTCAACATGAGTGCGACCGCGTGTTCGGCGACCGCGTGAGGCGAGTAGGTGGGAACGCGCGTGACGGCCAAGCCGTGGCGGGCGCAGGCGGCCAGGTCCACGTTGTCGTAACCGACGCAGCGCAGGGCGACAATCCCCACTCCCAACTCACTCAACTCCTCGAGCACGGATGCGTCGAGCGTGTCGTTGACGAACGCGCACACGCCGTTGGCCCCGGCCGCGAGGGAGACGGTCTCGAGGGTCAGGCGCGCCTCGATAAAGCGGAGGGAGAAATGCTCGTGGTTGCGCTCGCGAAAGACGGCCTCGATGTAGGGTTTGGTGTCGAAGCAAACCACCTTGAACCGGCGGTCGGCGTCCTGGGCCAGTAACCGCGCCACGGTGGAGGTCTCGCGGCGCAAGTGCCGGCCCAAGTGCGCCAGGAGCGCGCGCGCCAGTGGCGGATGTTCAGCGAGCAGGCGGTGGCAGGCCTCGTGGCTCAACACCCAGAGTTGGGCTTCTCCTCGCGCGCGGAGGGTGGCCGAGCGGACGGTCGGGCCGATCAGGCTCAGTTCGCCCGCTAGGTCCCCTGCGCGTAACACGGTGATCTCGACGAACTCCCCGCGCTCGCCGGTCTTGAGGACGGACACCTCGCCTGCCGCGATCAGGAACATGCGGTCGCCCACCTCGCCTTCGCGGCAGATGACCTCGCCCGGGGCGAAGGCCACTGCCTCGAGCCGCGCGGCCAACGCGCGCAACGTGCCTTCCTCGAGTTCCTGCAAAGCTGGGTTGCGTCGGAGTTGGTCGGCGAGGGTAGCGAGCGAGTTCATGGATTCACGACGTAAGGCGCCGGCCGAGGCGACCCGTTCGGCCGCCTTGACATCGTCCTGGGCGCTGGTCAAAAGTCATCAGTAGCTTTTCAATAACCTCGCGGCAAGCCTGCTCTGCCTTACCCCTGGCGCCCCGGGGGGGGCGGTGTCGCGTGGAGAGAGAATGAGCGCCGAAAGGGGCGGGCGTGACGCGCAGACTCGGGCGACGGGAGACAGTCTTGGCGCCGGCCCGGCCAGCATACGGGACACTGGTCATGAGCACAATTCCGGTCCAGGCGGGCGAAGAGACACCGGCTGAATGCACGGCAGGCCGGCTGGAACTCGAGGACGGCTCGCGTGTGGGAGTCATGGGGGGCGGCCCGGCGGGGAGCTTCTTCAGCTATTTCTTGCTCGATCTGGCTGCGCGCGTGGGCACGCGCCTAGAGCTCGACCTCTACGAGTCGAAGGACTACTCGGTGCCGGGCCCGGCCGGGTGCAACATGTGCGGCGGCATTATCTCGGAGTCGCTCGTCCAGACGCTGGCGGCGGAAGGTATTCGGCTGCCTCCCACCGTCATCACGCGGGGGATTGACGCTTACGTGTTGCACATGGACGTCGGGACCGTCCGGCTCGAGACCCCTCGGCTCGAGATGCGGATCGGCGCGGTGCATCGAGGCGCCGGGCCGCGGGGTTTGCAGGCGGCGGATTGGCAGAGCTTCGACGGCTATCTGCTCGAGTTGGCGGCCCAAAAAGGGGCTCGGGTTGTCCGGGGTCGCGTCGAGGACGTGGAATGGCAGGCGGGACGGCCACAGCTCCGGGTGCGGAACGGGGCGAGCCAGGGCTATGACTTACTCGCCGTGGCGTGCGGTGTGAACTCGGCGTCGATCAAGCTCTTCGAGGCGGGCAAGGGCAATGGTTCCTACCGCCCGCCCGCGACGGCCAAGACCTACATCAGCGAGCTGCATTTGGGCCGGGAGCGAATCGCCCAGTACTTTGGCCATGCGATGCACGTGTTCCTGCTGAACATTCCCCGGCTGGAGTTTGCGGCGCTGATCCCGAAGGGGGACTATGTGACCTTCTGTCTGTTGGGTCAGAACATCGACGAGGACCTGGTGAGGGCGTTTTTTGGGGCGGCGCCCGTGCGGGCATGTTTGCCGCCGGACTGGTCAGGGCCGAAGGAGAGCTGTCATTGTTCGCCGCGCATCAATGTGGGCGGGGCGAGCGAGCCGTACGCGGACCGGTTGGTGTTCCTGGGGGATTGCGGCGTCAGCCGGCTGTACAAAGACGGCATCGGCGCGGCGTACCGGACGGCGAAAGCGGCGGCGGTAACGGCGGTCTTTCAGGGGATTGGGCGCGAGGATTTCCGCCGCCATTTCTGGCCCGCATGCCGGTCGCTGGCGCGCGACAATCGGTTGGGCCGGCTGGTGTTCGCCGTCACGCGCCTGATCCAGAAGTGGCGCTTCGCCCGCCGGGGCGTCTTGGACATGGTGCGGCGGGAACAGGCGCATGCGGGGCGGGTGCGCCGGATGAGTGAAGTCTTGTGGAATACGTTCACCGGCAGCGCGCCGTATGGGGAGATTCTCCTTGGCACGATGCACCCGGCGTACATCGGCCGCTTGATCGGTTCGACCTTGGCCGGGAACTGGCCGCGGCGTGAACCTGCGAGAAAGGACTAAGTCTTATGAGTGCTGGGAGTTTGGGCAAAACCTATCGGCCGGGCGAAGTCATCGTCCACCAGGGCGACACGGGCGATTGCATGTACGTGGTGCAAGACGGCCAGGTCGAGGTCGTGCAAGAACAGGGCAGTGGCCCGGTGCGCCTCGCCGTAATCGGCCCTGGGGATTTCTTCGGGGAGATGGCCTTGTTCGAGCGCGAGGTCCGCTCCGCCACCGTGCGGGCGGTCGACGAAGCCACCGTTCTGACCGTCGACAAGAAGACCTTCTTGCGCCGCGTGCACGCGGATCCCTCGCTCGCATACCGCCTGGTGCAGACCATGTCGCAGCGCCTCCGCAAGTTGAACACGGAGTTCGCTCAGCGGCAGCCGCCGCCCTAACCGCTAAGCGCGCCCGCCGTCCGATACGCCTGCCGGCACCGCCCAGTGACCGGGCCGGTACTCCCGGCGCAGGCCGCGCGCCGCCTCGGGATCGCTCAAGACCGTTTCCTGGGCAGGATCGAAGCGGATCACGCGGCCGATCCTCGTGGCGAGGTTTCCTAGGTGACTGAGCGCGCTCGACAGATGGCCCACCTCGATGTCCGCGCGGGGCCGGGCCCCGCTCCGGGCACAGTCGAGGAAGTTGCGGATGTGCCGGCCGAGGTCAATTCCGCCTCGGACTTCTTGACGCAGCGCATTGCGCGGGCCGAAGAGTTGCCAACCGCTCTGCTTGCCCAGAATGAGCATGCCTTCGGTGCCGTAGAAGGCGTTGCCATTCTCGTGCCCTTCCTGGACGTAAGGCGACCAGATCCGCTGCTCGAAGAGCAATTGCCGCGTGCGCCCGCCCGCCGCCGCGTACTCGTAGACCACAGATTGCGTGTCGGGGAATTGCTGGTCGTCGTCGAAGAAGTACTTGCCCCCCAGGGCGGCAATTGCACTCGGGTGGGTTTCGACACCCAACCCCCATCGCGCCAGGTCCAAGTCGTGCACGCCGTCGTTGCCGATGTCGCCGGTGCCAAACGCCTGGAACCAGCGCCAGGTACCGTGGAGGAGGTTGGCCTGGTACGGCACCGCGGGGGCAGGCCCGAGCCAGAGGTCGAAGTCGAGGTGGGCGGGCGGCGAGCTGGGGGGCACCTTGCCGATGTTGCGTCGGCGCTGGCTGTTCCAGGCCTTAGCCACCAACACCTCGCCGATGGCTCCCTCGCGCAACAAGGCCATCGCTTGGTGCACGTGCTCTGCGCTGCGGCTTTGTGTCCCCACCTGGACCACGCGCCCGGTGCGCCGAGCGGCCTCGACCATCAGGCGGCCTTCGCGCAGATTGTGTGCGCACGGCTTTTCGACATACACATGCTTGCCCGCCTCGCAGGCCAGCAGCGTGGCGGGCGCGTGCCAATGATCCGGCGTAGCGATGACCACCGCGCCGACCGCGCGATCCTCGAGCACGTGGCGGAGGTCGGCCGTGGTGCGTGGCGTGTGGCCCGTGGCCGCAGCGACCGCTTGCGCGGCGGCCTGGAGCCGTTGGGCGTCCGGATCGCAAACCCACAGCACGCGGACATCCGGTTGTGCCGCAAAGGAGCGCAGCAAACTCGAACCGTGCCCGCCTGGCCCAATCATGCCCACGCCCATCCGGTCCGGGGCGCCAGCCGGTCGGGCCTTGGGCAGGGGTCCCATCGTGGCGACTCCTGCCAGGAGTGTGCCAGTGGTCTTAAGGAAGTCGCGTCGGGGTGCTGAGTTCATCGGGGTGGGGTCGGTTGGGCGGCGGCGTAGGTCCCGGCGGCGAGCACAGCGTCGTACATGGCCACCACGTTGGCCGGGGGGACATCGGCCAGGATATTGTGCACCTGCTGAAAAACGAAGCCGCCGCCGGGTTTGAGGATTTCGACCTGGCGCCGAACATGCTCGTCCACTTGCGCCGGGCTGGCGTGGCTGAGCAGCTCGCGCGTATCGCACCCGCCGCCCCAGAACGTCATGTAGCGGCCGAACTCGGTCTTGAGTTCCTGCGCGGCCATGCCTCGGCAGGTGATCTGAACCGGGTTGATGGCCTCGAGCCCGGCCTCGATCAATCCCGGAAACAACTCGCGCACGCCACCGCAACAGTGCAGCATGATCTTCAGGCGCGGGGCGAGGGCCTTCACGCGCTGCCACAAGAACCGCTCGCGCGGGAAGAAAAACTCACGGTACATCTTGGGCGAGATTTGCGGCCCGTTCTGCATGCCCAAGTCGTCCCCAAAGACAATGATGTCAATGTGCTCGCCCACGGCTCCCAAGAAACGCTCCAGGTTCGCCCGATGCAGTTCGACCACTCGATCCAAGAACTCGTGGGCGCGTTTTGGCCGGGCGGCCAACAGCATGAGAAAGCCGTCGTTACGGTAGAAGAATTGGCCCATCTCCAACAGGTTGCCCCCAAACAACCCCAGGATGGCCCGGTCGGTTCGCTGCCGGAGCTGACGTGCGCCTTCGGCAAGCACTCGGGCGCCCCCGGGTCCGGCCACCAGCGGTCCAGGCGGCGACGCGATGGCCGTCCACATGCTCTCCCCGAGGTCGTCGCTCAGTCGATCGAGGTCGTCGCTCTCGGCGAACGGCCAATGGGTCTGCTCGAAGTACAACACCCCATCGGGCATCTGCGCGATGACCCGGCCCGAGCCCGACCGAATCACCCACCGGCCGGTCTCGCGTTCGAGCTTCACCCAGGCCGGCATTTGGCAGGGCGTTCCGTCCGGCAGCACCCAGTCTTGCCAATGCTCGTCTTGCTGCGCAAACGCGCGCCCGAGCTCGACCGTGTCCACACCGAACCGGCTCAGGACGTCCTCGTCCACAATCGCCAATTGCTGGACCGGGTCGTAGACGCGGATGGGCCGCGGTTCGAGGCCCAGATGCTGGCGCAGACGCGCATAGGCCATCGCGGCAATCCCCGAGGAGCGGTGTCCGGACAAATCGACCGGTACCCGGTCCGCCTCCTGATGGTTCAGCGCCGCCAACACCCGTTCGCGCGAGGTCATGGGCGCGATTCTATAGGCCGCGCCGCTGCGGGTGTCGACCCAATTCAGAGCGCCGAACGGGTCCGGCTAACGCTTCGGTACGCGGGCCTTGTCGGTCAGGGTGTTCATGAACGCGACCAGGGCGTCCGTTTCCGGCTCGGTCAAGCGGCGGTCGAGTTGATGATAGGCCATGGCTTGGACCGCTTCCCGGAGGGTGGCCTGTTTGCCGTCGTGGAAGTAGGGGCCTGTCAGCGCGATGTTGCGGAGCGTGGGCACCTTGAACTTCTGGAGGTCGTCTTCGTTCTGCGTGACGGTGAAGCGGCCCTTGTCGGTCGTGTTGTACGGGTGAATGAGCCCGAGCTTCTGGTAGGTCGTCCCGCCGAGCACGGGGCCCATGTGACAGGTCAGGCAACCCGCCGTCAGGAACAATTCCAGTCCGCGCAGTTCGAGCTCGTTCAGGGCCTGGTCGCTGCCCTTCTGGAAATCGTCGAACCGGTCGCGCGTGATGAGAGTGCGCTCGAAGGCGGCAATGGCCTCGGCCAGGCGATCGTAGGCGATCGGCTGGGCGACATTCGGAAACGCTCGACTGAACAGCCGCCGATAGCTCGCAATCTCACTGAGCTTTTTCACCACCTCTGCCTCGCTCGGCATGGCCATCTCGACTGGGTTCAGTATCGGGCCCTTCGCCTGCTCGACCAGGTTCGAGGCGCGCCCGTCCCAGAACTGAGCAAAATGGAAACCGGCATTCAGCACCGTGGGCGAGTTGCGGTCGCCGCGCTTCCCGAACGCCCCCTCCGAGGTGGGTTCGTTATCCACGCCCCCTTTCTGATCGTCCAGCACATGGCAGGTGTTGCAGGATTGCGTGTCGTTCACCGAGAGGCGCTTGTCGAAATACAGTTCCTTGCCGAGCGCAATCAGTTCGGGCGTGTCCCGGTCGCTGCCCGGCATCTTGTCCGGGATCGGCCCCAGGACATCCTTCGCCTGAGTTCGCAGTTCCGGTATCTTGCTCCGTAGGTCGCCCCCAGCCTGTTGCGCCTGCGCCGGCCCGCTGAGCAGCAGCAACCCGGACAACCAGGCCAAACCCGCGAGAACACGGGGATGAGGGGCAGAGTCGGTGGAGGGGGAGAGTCGCTTCATGGATCGAGATCGAGGTTTCATTTTGTTTAGGGCGGCAACTTTACCTCAGGCCGCGCCAATCCGCCAGCCCCCAGCTTGCGTGCGTTGGCGGTTGCGGCTTGACAGGCTGGGTTAAGGAGTAACGCTGGGCCGGTGCAGGCAATGCTGTCCAGATCGCGGGCCGCGCGCGGCGCGCGAGCGGGTGCGCAACGAGGGCGAGCAAAGTTTGCCCTCCGCCCGAGACAGAGGCTGCTGACACTTCCATGAACACGCCCCATCCCCCTTCGCCTGGGCGGCTTCCGCGCCGGGCTTTTCTGGCTAAGACGGCCGCCGCGACGGCCACCACGTTGACGGTGCTCGAGTCGGCGGCGGTGTTCGGAGCCGAGGCCAACGCGGTGCTCGAGTTGGGGCTGATCGGCTGCGGGGGTCGTGGGCGTTGGATTGCGGAGCTCTTCGCCCAGACGGGGCTGTACCGGTGGGTGGCGTGTGCCGACTACTTCCAGGATCGCGTGGATGCCGTGGGCGAGAAATACGGGATTGCCGCGGACCGCCGGTACACGGGTTTAGCGGGCTACCGGCGGCTCCTCGAGGGCAAACTCGACGCGGTGGTCATCGAGACGCCGCCGTATTTTCACCCCGAAGAATCCTGGGCGGCGGTCGAGGCGGGCAAACACGTGTTCGTGGCCAAGCCCATCGCGGTGGATGTGCCGGGCTGTGAGACGATCGCCGAGGCGGGGCGGCAGGCGACTGCGAAGAAGCTGGTTTTCCTGGTCGATTTCCAGACGCGCGCGCACGAGTTGTACCGCGAGGCGCTGCGCCGGGTGCGGCGGGGGGACCTGGGCAAGTTGGTGCTGGGCGAGGCCCACTATCCCTGGGCGGGGGGCGGGCGCGGCACGCCGCCGGCGACGGCGGAGGGGCGGTTACGGAGTTGGTATTACGTGGTCGAGTTGTCGGGCGACTTCATTGTGGAACAGGCCATTCATGCGCTGGACGTGGCGACCTGGATTCTCGATGCGGATCCGGTTCGCGCGGTGGGGATGGGCGGGCGGAAGCTGCGGCCGGCGGGGAGTATCTGGGACCACTTCGCCGTGAACTACTGGTTTGCGAACGACGTGCCGCTCTCGTTTACCTGCATTCAGACCATCCCGGAAATGCGCGACGAGATCACCGCGCGGATTTACGGGTCGGAGGGGTACATCTATACGGACTATTTCGGCCAGGTCTGGATCCGGGGCAACGAACCGTTTCCTGGCGGGAGCGTGGGCAACCTCTACACCACGGGGGCGCAGACGAACATCCGCGAATTCCACCAGTTCATCACCACGGGCCGGTACGATAATCCGACGGTGGCGCCCTCGGTTCGGTCCAATCTGACGGCCATCTTGGGGCGTGAGGCAGCCTACCGCGGCGGGGAAGTCACCTGGGCGGGCTTGCTCAAGGAAGCCAAGCGTCTGGAGCCGGACCTGCGCGAGGCGAAGAGCTAGGCGGGGAGGATTGCACGTGAATCGCGGCAGGCACCAGTATCGACAGCCGGCATGGCCAACGAGAGGCGGTGGCTCGGGTCGTTTGGCGCCGGGCGGGTGGCGTTGGCTGGCGGTGCTGGCTGCCAGCGTGGCCTGCGTCGTCGCGCCGGGGATCTCCGCGCTCGATGGTCAACCCTCAGGGGCACGGCCGGCGGGTGCCGCACCCCGCCCGGCTGATCAGCCTGGCTGGGCGCCGGCTTTCTTCGCTTTTTGCATGGACACCCACGACGCGCGGAAGCGGTCGTTGGCGGAGCAAGCGGCGCTGTTGAAGGAACTCGGCTATGACGGCGCCGGGCACTTGTGGTTGGACGACCTGCGGGAGCGCTTGGCCACGCTGGAGGCCGCCGGGCTGAGGTTGTTCCAGGTGTACCTGCGTGTGGACATTGGACCCGAGGCCCAGACGCCCTATGACCCGCGGGTGCGGGAGGTGCTGCCTTGGCTGGCGGGGCGCGACACGATGCTCGCGTTGCTGGTGAGCGGTGGCAAGGCTTCGGACGCGGCGCGCGACCCGCGGGCGGTCGAGGTAGTGCGGGAGCTGGCCGAGTTGGCTCGGCCGCACGGGGTGAAGCTAGCGCTCTACCCTCATACGGGCGATTGGCTGGAGCGGTTGACGGACGCCGTTCGGGTGGCGGACCAGGTGGCACGTCCGAATGTGGGGGTCATGTTCAACCTTTGCCACTGGCTTAAGGTCGAGGAGGAAGTGGATTTGGGCCCGCAGTTGCGGGCGGCGGGGCGGCATCTTTATGCGGTCAGCATCAACGGCTCGGACCGCGGTGAGGCGATCCGGTCGGGCCAGGGCCGTTGGATTGTGCCGCTCGACACGGGCACGTTCGATCAACTCGGTCTGTTGCGGGTCTTGCGAGAGGTGGGCTACGCCGGTCCGATCGGGCTGCAATGTTATGGCATCCCCGGCGACGCCCGGGTGCACCTGGCCCGTTCCCTGGCGGCCTGGCGCCAACTGAACCGACGCCTGGCGGCGGAGACTCCTACGGGGCCGGCGCCGGAGCAGACTGGGGGGACGACGCCGAGGGACCGGGGGGAAGGTCACCATTGACATTGACAGGGGGTGAACAATGGCACAAACCAACCGCTGTCAACTTGAACTCGACGCTAGCTTTGCTGAACGCCAACTGTCTGTGAAATGAAGCTCGCCCTGATTCCCTTAGCCTTGATTGCCGCGCTCGGCCTAGCGGCCAGCGCGCCTCGCGCTTGGAGCGCCGACCCTCCCGC
>VHCO01000143.1 GCA_016871715.1 Verrucomicrobiota bacterium | reverse complement strand
CGCGGTCGTCGGCAGGGCCCGTCACTCCGTGTGCGCCGCCAGGGGCGAATCAACGGCATGTAGCCGGCACAGTTCCCGGCTCGCAGGGGACTGCGAGCCCTACCTGAGCGCGGTCGTCGGCAGGGCCCGTCGCGGCTCGGCGGGAGCCTCGCCCTACCGCATGGCAGTCATCGGCAGGGCGCGTCACTCCGTGTGCGCCGCCAGGGGCGAGTCAGCGGCATGCAGCCGGCACAGTTCCCGGCTCGCAGGGGACTGCGAGCCCTACCTGAGCGCGGTCGTTGGCAGAGCCCGTCGAGGCTGGCCTGACCGCGGTGGTGGCTTCCCAGCCCGAGTTCGCCATTGTAGACTTCTCGTATGGAACCTTCTGCCTCCCCTGCCCCTTCGGCGCCTGCGTTCGTGCCCTACCGCCCAGGGCGCGTGCCCGAGGCTGAGATGATTCGGCGCGCGCGTGAGTTTTATGCGGAGATGGACCAGCGCCGCAGTGTGCGGCAGTTCGCGACGGACCCGGTCTCGGGGGAGCTGATTGCGCTGGCGATCGCGGCGGCCTCGACGGCCCCGTCGGGGGCGCATCGGCAACCGTGGCGGTTTGTGGCCGTGAGCGATGCTGCGATCAAGCGACGGTTGCGCTTTGGGGCGGAGCAGGAAGAGCGGGAGTTCTACGAGGGCGCGCGGGCGGCGGCGGAGTGGCATGAGGCCCTCGAGCCGCTGGGGACGCGGTGGGAGAAATCGTTTCTTGAGATTGCCCCCTGGGTGGTGGTCGTGTTCGCCGAGTTGCAGCAGGTGACCGCCGACGGGTCGACGCGGCGGAACTACTACGTGAAGGAGAGTGTGGGGTTGGCGTGCGGTCTGTTTGTGGCGGCGGTGCACCGGATGGGGCTAGCTACGCTGACCTACACGCCCAGCCGGATGCAGTTCCTGACGGCGCTCCTGGGACGGCCGAAGGGTGAGAAGCCGTACCTGGTGTTGCCGGTGGGCTATCCGGCCGTCGACGCCGAGGTACCGAACCTTCGGCGGAAACCGCTCGCCGAAGTGGCGACGTGGTTGCCGCCCCACCAGACGCTGGGCTAAGGCCCAACCGCGCTCGAGGCTAACGCCCGGAAGAAGCGCTGGGCCTGCGGCGAGGCGGCCGGTTCGACGAGCACCGGATCGACGCCGGTTGCCGGTGTGGTTTGCCACAACTCCCACGCGTGCAGGTCGCTTGAGGTCAGGACCGCGTAGCTCAGTTCGGTGCGGCCCATCAGGTGGAGCTCGAATTGGCGGTCTCGGATTCGGGCGTCCAGGCGCGCTTGGGACCACGTCTCAGGCACAGGAAACGCCGCCACGACTTCGCTGAACTTCTCGAGGTCGGTGAACTTGCGTTGCCAGGTGGTGTACATGATGCCCTGGATGCCGGGGTAGGGTGTGGCGGCCTCGAGCCAGTTGCGGGCGCGTTCCGGTTGAGCGTCGTAGTAGCCGGCGATCAGTTGCCGGTGACCGCGTTCGGCAAAGAACTTAAGGCTAGCGGCGCGTTTGTCGTAGTACCACGGAACGATGATGACGTCCCGATCTAAGCCTTCCCAGGAGCCGGCCAGGTCACCGCGCACCAGGTAGTAATCGCGCCGGGCGTTGTGGTGGGGATCGAACATGTCACTCCACACATAGATGCGGCCGCCGGGGTTCACCTCGCGCAGAATACCCGCGCAGGTCCGGACGTTATCCGCCACGATCGCGCCGGCCTCGAGCCCGCGCCGCCGGCAGGCGGCACACCAGTTCAACACGCGGATCTCGTCGTGGGACATGAAGTAGCCGCGCGCGCTCCAAGCGGCGTGCATGCGCCGGGCCTGGTCGCGCAACAACTCGAGGGTGCGCGGTTCGGAGGGGCAAATCATGGCTTGGTCGTCGTAGACGGTCATGGCGTGGTAGTACGAGGCGCGCAAGCGGGTGCCGTCGGGGAGTGAGGTTTGCAGCCGGGGCGGTTCGTGGTAGACATCGTAGCTACCTGGCCAGAGCCGGACACCCATCTTCGGATCGCGCAGCGGGGTGAAGTCGGCGCCCTCGACCAGGGCCTCGCCGTCCTCGTGCCGCACTTCGAGGGGCGCGCCGGGTCGGCGCACGAGGTTGAGGAAGGCGACTTCTTCGATGCGGGCATGGTCCCACCAGAGGGTGCCTGTGCTCCCGTTCCAGCAGCCCAGGTAGAGGTTCACCTCGCTCAGATCGAGCGAGTTGAAGACGATATGGTGCGTCTGCCAGTCCTGGGTGCGCTTGACCCCGAGCGGCTGGTAGGTCAACGAGCGGTTGCCGGCCAGCAGCTTGACCTCCGGTGTGCCTGCGAAATCCGCCGTCTTGACCTGGACCGAGAGGTGGTACTGCCGGAAGGGTTGCAGCCGGAGTTTTTGGACGATGCGCGCGTTTGCGCCACGGGGGTCGGTGACGCGGGCGGTTCCGGTGTCGGCCACGACCGTGGCGTCCTTCCAGTCCCAGAGCGCGAGGTTCGCGAAGTCGCCACCGCGCAGGGCGACGGGCGGGTCGGGTTGTAGGCGCGCCACGCCCCCCTCGACCACCAGGAGGCTGTCCTGGACGGGCAGGGCTTCGATCAGGTTCGGATCGTGCCAGAGCAGATCGTTCGAGTAGCCGATCGAGAAGAGGGCCGGCACCAACTCGAGTGCGAGTTCCGCGGCGAGGTGCTTCACTCGGTCCACGTTACGGAAATAGCGGGCGTCCATGTCGCCGAGCTTGGCGAATTTCGAGTCGGCGATGAGGACGTGGGTGTACCCGGCCTGATGGGCGCGCCGCAGGGTGCTCTCGAGCGCGGTGAGGTTGGCGTCGACCCAGAGGTTTTGCGAGCAATACACCCAGCGTTGGAGCGCGGCCTGCGCCGAGC
The DNA here is from genome assembly GCA_016871715.1 of Verrucomicrobiota bacterium. Taxonomy (GTDB): domain Bacteria; phylum Verrucomicrobiota; class Verrucomicrobiia; order Limisphaerales; family J093; genus VHCO01. Next base: position 18,241 of record VHCO01000143.1, on the reverse strand, counting down.
CAGCTCCGGCGGTGCTCGCCAGCCAGGCGAGCAACAGTAGAATCGCGGGAAGGCGGGGGCGGGCCTTCCGGCCGGCGGGCGGAGGCAAGAGGCGGTGCGGAGCGAGGTCAGGAGCAGGGCGCAAGGATTGCATGCTCCGACGGTAGCCGGAGGTGGGAGGTCGACACAAGCCGTAGTCTGCTGACCGAGGAGTGGCTGCGCGGGGTACTGGCCCGGCGCGGTCTACGCACGGCGTGATTTCCGGGTTGCCGGGGCGAGAGCCTGCGGTCTAGGTTCTCGGGCCTGGGCGAAGCGGGCGTCCGGCCGCTTCATGCGGGGACCGCGAGCTAGAGCGGTCGTAGTCTGGGTGCAGGCCGAAACCATGCAGACCAACGATTCAGCGGGGTTCACCACCCGTGCCGTACACAAGGCGCGCGGGTTCGCCGGGAGCACGGGCGCGGTCATGCCGCCGGTGTTCCTGACCGCGACGTTCGCAAGCGGCAACCCGGACGGGTTCGATTACACCCGGTCGGGCAATCCGAATTTTCGGCTGCTCGAGCAGGCCGTGGCGGCACTCGAGGGGGCGCGGTACGCCACCTGTTTCGCGAGCGGCGTCTCGGCCATGACGGCGGTGGTCTCGACGCTCCAAGCGGGAGACGTGGTGGTGGCCGAGGAGAATCTCTACGGTTGCACTTACCGATTGTTCGAGCGCGTGTTTGCCAAGTTCGGCTTGCGAGTGCGGTACGTAGACTTGGCACAGCGGTCGAACTGGGGGGTGATTGGGGCCGAGCGGCCCAAGCTGGTTTGGCTCGAGAGCCCAACCAACCCGCTGCTCAAGGTGGTGGACTTAGCCGGACTCAGCGCGGCGGGGGCTGACGTGGGTGCGGCGGTGCTGGTGGACAACACGTTCGCCTCGGCTTACCTACAGCGGCCTGTCGAGCTGGGCGCAACCCTGTCGTTGAGTTCGACCACCAAGTACATCAATGGCCACAGCGATTGCCTGGGCGGCGTCGTGGCGACCAACGACTCGGTGTGGCAGGAGCGGATGGTTTTTGCGCAGAAGGCCCTCGGTCTGCAGCCTTCACCCTTCGACGCTTGGCTGACGGCGCGCGGCCAGCGCACTCTGGCCTTGCGCATGGACCGGCATTCGGCCACCGCCCTCGAGTTGGCGCGCTGGCTCGAGACCCACGCGGGGGTGCGCGCCGTGCGCTATCCGTTTCTGCCCAGCCACCCGCAGTATGAGCTGGCGCGCCGGCAGATGAAAAGCGGCTCGGGGATTCTCACCGCCGAACTCGAGTGCTCGGCGGCTGAAGCGCTGGCGTTCTGCCGGCGCCTGCGCCTGTTCACGTTGGCGGAGAGCCTCGGCGGGGTCGAGAGCTTGGTCTGCCATCCGGCCACGATGACGCACGCATCCGTGCCGGCCGAGGTACGCCGCCAGGTAGGGATCAGCGACGGTCTGGTCCGGTTCTCGGTAGGGATCGAGGACGTCGAGGATCTGCGCCGGGACCTGGAGGCGGCGCTCCACGCATGAGCCAGCGCGACGTGCTGCGCGAGCCGGTGTGGCAGGCCGGCGAGTTGGGTCAGCCGATCCCGGACTCGGTGCATGCCGTGTCGGTCGCTCTGCCGCGCTGGCAGGACGTCCTGGACTACGAGGAAAAGCGGCCGGCGGTGCTCGAGCGGCTCCGCACCGGTTACCCGCGGTTCGTCGTGCATCCGCTGGTCCAAGAGGTGGGCCGGCGGTTGGGTGGCGGCCGACCTTGTCTGCCCTTTCCCTCGACGCGCGCCGCGAACCGTTGCGCCGAGTTTATCCGCCGCACTACGGGCGAACCGGCCGCGGTGTTATCGCCGGGCGACCTCGCTGCGGTCACCACGACCGAGGGCGGCAGTCTCGCGCTCAAGGCGTTTTGGCAACACACCGGTCTGATCGTGTCGAGTCGGCAAGCCGAAGCGCACCTGGCGGGGCGGGGGGACGATCCGGAGGCTCCAGCTTGGCGGGCGTCGCTGCGGCGGCAGCTCGCCGGCTGGTACGGCTGTGCCGCGACGGACGTGTATCTGGCGCCGACCGGGATGGCGGCCATGCTGGCGGCGCTCGAGGCGGTGCGGCGGCGCGCGCCTGGGCGGCAGACGGCGCAACTGGGCTTTCCGTATGTGGACACGTTCAAGCTGCAGCAGAAGTTTGGGGAGGGCGGGCATCTGCTGCACGATCTGGGCCGGATCGAGGCGGACTTGACGGAGCTGCTGGGGCGCCAGCCGTTGGCGGCGTGCTTCTGCGAGATCCCGGGCAACCCGTTGTTGGGCTCGGCGGACCTGCGCCGCATCACCCCCATCCTGCGCCAGCACCGAGTCCCCCTGGTAGCCGATGATGTCGTCGCTACGCCGTTCAACGTGGATCTGAGCCGGCACGCCGATCTGGTGGCCACCAGCCTCACGAAGTACGTCGTGGGCACTGGAGAAGCGATGGGCGGGGCGGTGATCTGCCTGCCGGGCTCGCCCTACTACGCCGAGCTCAAGGCGATTCTCGCGGAGCAACATGAGGAGCTGCTTTGGGGTGCGGACGCCCGCGTGGTCGAGGCTCAGGCCCACGGGTTCACGGCGCGGATGCCGCAGCACAACGCCAACGGGTTGGTCATCGCCGAACGCCTGCGCCAGCATCCGCGCGTTGAACGGGTTTGGTACCCAAAGTGGGAGTTCAGCGAGATGTACGAGGCGGTGCGGCGGCCCGTGGGCGGCTGGGGTTCGCTCGTCACGTTCCTGCCGCGCCAGGCGCCGACAACCTCGCCCCAGATCTACGATCGGCTGGCGGTCTGTAAGGGGCCGAGCTTGGGCACGGTCTTTACGTTGGCTTGCCCGTTCACGCTCCTAGCGCATTACACCGAGCTCGCCTGGGCGGAGTCGTGCGGCGTCTCACGCTACTTGATCCGGCTCTCGGTCGGGCTCGAGGACCCGGAGGACTTATGGCGGCGGGTCGAGGTGGCACTGGGAACCTGAGGTCGGCAGGGCCGGCAGAGCTCCGTGGACAGGGGTGGTGGCTAGAGCGGCAGTCGGCCGGTGGCGGTGTGGGGTTGAACACGCGCGGGGTAGGGGTCGTCTGTCTTAGGCCATGACTAATGAGAGCATGGGATGGACGACAAGCTTGGTCCGGGGGCAGGCCGCGGATCGGCCGGTCCCAGGGCGCTGGAAAAGCCCTTGTTCCGTTTCCTGGGCGAGGGCAGAATGACAGAACACAACAGCAGCAACAACGAAACATGAAAACCGAACCCGATTCCAAGATCTTGACCCGACGCCAATTCCTGAGCCGCACAACCCTGGCGGTGGGCGCCAGCACCCTGGTCTCGTTTCCCTACGTAGGCCGGGTGTTGGGCGCTAACGACGCCATCAACGTGGCCTGCATTGGCGTGGGCGGGAAAGGGGACAGCGACAGCAGCGACGCGGCGCGCAACGGAGGCAACATTGTGGCCATTTGCGATGTGGACCAGAATACCCTGGACCGCAAGGCGAAGCAGTTTCCGAAGGCGAAACAGTACCAGGACTTTCGCAAGCTGCTCGACGAGATGGGCGGGCAGATCGACGCCGTGACGGTCTCGACTGCGGACCACACGCATGGTGTGGCGGCCATCCGGGCGATGAAGCTGGGCAAGCATTGCTTCTGCCAAAAGCCGCTGGTGCAAACCGTGCAAGAAGCGCGCATCGTGCGGCAACTGGCCAACGAGAAGAAACTGGCCACCCAGATGGGCAACCAGGGCAGCGCCGAGAGCGGCCTGCGCCGCGCCGTCGAGGTCGTCCAGGCGGGTGTCATCGGCCAACCGCAGGAACTTCATGTCTGGTCCAACCGCCCCGTCTGGCCTCAAGGCCTGATGCGGCCCGAAGGCGCCGACGAGGTCCCGTCCACCCTCAATTGGGACGCATGGATTGGCCCGGCAGCAATGCGCCCCTATAAGAAGGGGGTTTATCACACTTTCAATTGGCGCGGGTGGTTCGATTTCGGCACGGGCGCACTCGGCGACATGGCCTGTCACACCGTCAACATGCCCTTCCGCGCCCTCAAGCTCGGGTACCCGACGGTGGTCGAGTACGAGATGGGCTCGCGGTTCTTCCCCGAGACCTTCCCCAAGACCTCGCGTATCCGGTTCGAGTTCCCCGAGCGCGACGGGATGCCGCCGCTGAAGTTCTGGTGGTATGACGGCAACCCAGGGGACGCGCTCAAGCCGTTGCGGCCCGGCGCAGACGCGGCCAAGGAAATCATCATGACCCACGGCAACCTGCCAGGCAGCGGCGCGCTCATTATCGGCGACAAAGGCAAGTTGTTTTCCCCCGACGACTACGGCGCCCGGTTCTACCTGGCCATGAAAGGCGACGAGGAATTCAAGTCGGGTGACCAACACGAGGCCTGCAAGGCCGTACCGCAGACCATCCCGCGCTCGCCTGGCCATATGCAGGAATGGTTCCGCATGATGCGCGAGGGCACGCCGGCGTACTCGAACTTCGACATCGCCGCCTATCTCACCGAGATCATCCTACTCGGCTGCGTGGCCCTGCGTGTCGGCGAGGGGTTCCGCATGGATTGGGACGGCCCGAACATGAAATCCACCAACCTGCCGCAGGCGGCCCAGTTCGTCACCCGCAAGAGCCGCCCGGGTTGGGAGGCCTAAGCTCCGGCTCAGTCTATAGGATTCTCACCACGGCGCCCCGCCACCGCGGGGCGCCGTTTTGCATCCACCTATGCGGTCGAGCGAGCCTTCTCCAGAGCCCGCCTCAGGATCAACCCGGTAGGGCGAGGCTCCTGCCGAGCCAAGGACGAGACGCGTTGCGCGCGTAGGGTGCATACGCCCCGGCGGCGCGCACGGAGTGACGCGCCCTGCTACCGACGGATACCGTGGGGTAGGGCTCGCAGTCCTCTGCGAGCCGGGGTGGCTACTCGAACGCCTTGGGCACCGGCGGCAGATCGCCTGTCAGCCTGACCGGCGTCCGGCGTCCGGCGCGGGAAGCGTCGAACGGAACAAACCCCAAAGCGCGCGCAGGCGAATCCGGCCGCAGCCGGAAATCGTCTTTGGCCGCATCGATGAACCCCGGATCTGCGATGATCGAGGAGCGGTCGTGGCCGGTGCTTTGGCGCCATTGCTCGAGGGTCTTACCGCCGGGGAAGCGGACCGGCCCGGCGCTGTTCCAGTAGAGGTTGTGGTCCAGCCAAACCCGATCGTCGGCCCAGCTCTTGCCGAGCAGCTCGCCCCGATCGTACAGGACCACATTGCGTTCGAACGTGAACGAGACATGGTCTTCGACCCGGCTCCGCTGCATCTGGTCGGTCCGGGAGTAGGCCAAGAGGTTGTTCACGATCCGGTTCTCCCGGCCGTAATGCTGGTGGAACCCACCGGTCTTGGTTCGGTAAACCAAGTTGTTCTCCATCGTCACCCCGGTCGAGCCTTCGTCGGTGTACAAACCCCACCCGCCGTAGTCGAAGGCGTGAACGTCGTGGATGTGGTTGTCACTGACGACGGTGCCTGGGGAAATCCCCAACGTGTACACTGCGCCCATGTCCGATAGCACCCCTTGGCCCAGGGTGTGCATGTGATTGAAGGTCACACGATTGTGATGTGCGTGGCTGCGCGCGTAACCCCAAACCCAGCCAATGCTCGTGGCCGAGTAATACAAATCGTAAATCTCGTTGTGCTCGATGACGTTGTAGGGCGAGTGCCCAATCCACACCCCGATGGCTGCTGGGTGCAGACGTCCGCCATGGGCAATGGTGCAGTCGCGCACGGTATGGTGGGAAATCATGGGTTCCTCGCTCCGGGCCATCCCTTGGAGATCGCCCCACCCCGAGAGCGCCGTGGCCCCGATCTTCACACCGCCCGCGCCCAAATCCACCAACTCACAACCCTCAACCCGGTTGTCCCGGCAACCGGCTCCAAAGGCCAACGCGTAGGCGCCTACGTTCCGCACCGCGCAGTTTTCGATCACCAGATCCCGTGCCCCCGTGGCGCTGAGCGCCGCGCCCAGGTTGATTTCCGCCTGCGGAATGGACTGGCCCGTGCGCGGGATCCGCCACGCTGCGTGGGCAAAGGTCAAACCTTGCAGCAGGACGTTTTGGACCGGCCTCCCGCCCTCGACATCGCCGGCGAAGACCAGGATCTGCTCGAGTCGGGGCGCCACGACCCGCGCCTGCTCCGGGGTCTCGCCTTCCCGCGGCAGGTAGAGCAACTCCCCAGCCCCACGGTCCAGGTACCACTGACCGGGCCGGCGCAGCGCTTCCCGCACGTTCTCAACCAAGTAGCGGTTGCCTTTCGGGAACTTGCCCCACCAGTCCTTACCGGGACTGGTGCCGTGGAAACTGACGATCTTCCGCTCTGCGTCGACGGCCTTGATCGGCAGACGCGACATAGACCAACTGTGAAACGCCAGCACCTCGACGTCGTTCAAGTGGGTCCAATCCGCGCGGATGTCGTCCCCGCCGAACACAAACCGGTCTACGCCTCGGCCACCTGCCTCGCTCGACGGCTCGAGTTCGCCGGCGATCTTGTAGTACCCGCTTTCAGGCAGGCGCGGCCGAAAGCGCCGCTGATCGTTCACGAAGAGCTGTGTGAACTGCCACTCGCCGGTTCGGACTTCCGGCAGGTGCGCCTTCCAGACCCCAGCGCGGCCCGTCTGCCAGTTGGCGATCGCCACCCCACCACTCAGGACCGGTCGCTCGCCCCGATACGCCCGCAGGATCAAGCCCGAGTCCTCAGGTAACAACTCGATCGTGGCCTCCAAGTAGTACGTACCGCCGCGGACCTCGATGACGGGGCGGCCGGGCAGTTGGCCGCCTGCGGCTTGGCGCGCGGCTCGAACCGCAGCCACGGCTCGCTGGACGGTGGCGAAGGGGCCGTCGGACGGCGCCGCGGTTGGCTCGGGTGCTGTCCCGGTCCAACGGTCGTCGCCCTGGGGCGCTACAAAGAACCGCGTGGGACCCGGCGCAGCGGCGGAGATGGAATGGGGGGACGCCAGTAGGACAACGCAGGCCGCAAGCAGCTTGAAGGCCCAGGCCCAGGCTCGCGGACGACACCGCGGTGAGCCGGGGGGCACAACCGCTCTTCCATTGCCAGCGTTGGATAGGCGAGGCGCCTGCCCTTCTCGTTCGATGCGGTCCATCTGCTGGGGTAACGGTCTCATAGGTCACATAGGTCAGTTTGAAGGTGTGCCGGGCTGTCTAGCCGTTTCGTGTAGGCCTTTATCATTTAGCACTTTGGTTACCGGATACCGTCCCATCCGGCGAGAGATTTCCGTCAACGACTCAATACCTGGTTAAATAATATTGGCTCGGATTAGCTTGGTCCCAGGGGAGTTCTGGGGGCCACAAGGTTCTTTGCGTTCTTGCGTTCTTGACCGATCCGCGGTGCGGGGTGCGGAGACGCATTGTGTCAACGACTTTATGCCGGGTTTAATAATGTCAGCTCGGACAGATCGGTCGTCGGGTTCCGCCAGGTTGTCTGTGTTCTTGACCGATCCGCCTCGCGGGATAGACTCTGTCCAATTCACACAGCTAAGCGCACGAACCCGAGAATCCTTCAACCTGAACTCCGTACACGCACACGACGATGAAACGGCGCATGGGACTAGTGCTGGTGGTCGCCCTGGGGGCATTGGTGGTCCTGATCTACTACCTCGACCGGCGCGGGGGATTCCTCGGCGGCCCGATCGAGGTGGCCACTTGTGTTCCGGCCCCACCCGCCCCGGCTGACACCGGCCCGATCGCTAGTCTGCCGGACTTGGCTCCCAACGCAGTGGCCTTCGACCTGACATACCGGCCGCAAACCGGGGGCAAAGACGACATCCCCTATAATGCCTTCTGGGGTTTTGGATACGGAGACGGGAAAGACAGCCGCTTCCTACAGCAGGTCCGCCAACAGACAGGCCAAGTCTACCCCGTCCACCACGCCCTGCTTTCCGGGCGTGATTGGTCCGCAGTCGAGCACGCGGGGCGCAAGATCCTTGCCTTCTATTTCGACCTGGATGCTGACGGGCAACTCGGCGAGGGAGAAAAGCTGCCGCCCACGACGGCGCCTAACGATTTCAGCGTGGATTTCATCACTCCAGACTTCCGCCTCGCGGCGGACACGTCAGAGCCGAACTCAGGGGAGGAGGAGGGCGTGTTGTTCCGCGTCCTGTTGCGGCTCAGCTCGTACTCGAGGGCCGAGCGCGAGCCGCACTTCATGTGGAGTCCGGCATGTTTGCTGGAAGGAACCGCGACCCTGAACGGCCAAACGGCCCAACTGGTGTTGTTCGCGGACGGTTTCGGCGGCCGGTTCGACCGGTTCGGTTCCTCCCATTACGCGTTGCAGTTGGGCGATGAGGTGCTCTCTCCCGGGGCTTACCTGCCCCGGGAAACCCTGAGTAGTCTCGCCCTGGCGGACGGGCGGTTCTACCGTGTGCGGTTCGAGGGCCGCAAGCGCACCGGCCACCCCGCCCGCGCCGTCCTCACCCCGGATACCTCGCCCACCGGGAGATTGGCGCTGAGCCTAGCGGGCACGAACACCGTTCCTTGCCGCGTGGATTGGCTCACGCTGAAGGGCGCTGACGATCAGACTGTCCACTTCAGGGTCCACGACCTGGAACAGCGTATGCCGGTCGCCCGGTACACCCTCGACAGCGGCGCTCTTTTCTACGGCGAGGAGTCAGGGATGGACTGGGCGGTGTCTTTCTCCGGCGGCCCGGTAGCCGAGTTGAAGGCGGAGGAACCGGTCGAGGTCGCCCTGCGCGAGCCTGTCATGAAGGTGCGCGTGGTGCCTGAAAAAGACCGATACAACCGCAGCGCTCAGACGAGCGCGGTGTCGTCGGCCACGTTCGCGCGCGGCACGCGGCTTTACCTCGAGCCGCAGATCGTCTGCCGCAACCAGGAGGTCCTGACCCGGTTTAACCGGGGGCGTGACCGGGACAACCGGGGGCGGGACGTGGCTCCCTCGGTCCGCATCGCCAGCGCCGAGGGCAGGCAACTCCTCGCTCAGACCATGGAGTATGGCTGAGGCAGCACCTGTGGGGTCTCATGGGGAGGCCCATCCGTGAAGCCTGGTCGTTACCAGGTCACCATGACCCAGGAAACCGGGCCGCTTGCAGGGTCCTTGAGCGGCACGCTCGAGCTGACGATCAAGTGACTCGGTTCTACTTCTCGATGACCAACTGATCGCGCAGAGCCCCGTCTGCATCGTAGGCGCGGTAGAGCAGCCGGTCGCCGCTGATCTGAAGGTCCAGGACCTGGTACGTGGAGACCCGGGTCATCCCCACCTCGGTGTAGTCGCGCGCGGCTTGTTCGTACATCTTGGTGCCGGAGACCGACACCACATAGACCGTGCCCTCGGCGGGGGAGGCGACCCGCTGGCCTTGCTTGAGCGGATAGGTGCGCAAGTAGGCGTGGTCGTGCCCTTGCAGCACCAGGTCCACGTGATATTGATCGAACAGCGGGGTCCAAGCCGCGCGCACGGCCGCGTTGTCACGGCCGGGCGTGGACGAGTACGCGGGGTGATGGTAGGCGACGAACTTCCAGGTGACGTTCGTGGTGGCCAGTTGCTGGGCGAGCCAGCCGCTCTGTGCGGCCAGCTGCAGATTCGAATCCAGCACCACCAAGAGCGCGTTCCGATACCGAAGGGCGTAGGCACGTTCCGGCTCCAGGCCCGGCGGGCCTTGCCGGGGCAGCGCAAACTGCTCGAGGTACATCGTCGGGTGTCCACCCTGACATTCATGGTTGCCGATGACCGGCACCAGCGGCCGGCGATCGAAGACGCCTCGCGCGTTATGGAAGAAGCTGTCCCAATCGTCCCGCTGATTGCCGCGGTTGACCAGGTCGCCCGCCAAAAGGTAGAAGGCGGCATCCGGCCGCTGGCGAAAGGCGCCCTGGACAAGGCTCCCCCAACGATCCAGGCCGTTCTGGGCGTCGCCCATATAGACGAAGGAGAAGGGCGCCGGACCCGCGCCTGCGGTGGTGAACTCGCGGAACTCGCTCCAACCCCGGCGCGAGCCGTCGCCGACCGCATAAACATAGGTGGTTGCCGGGGTTAACCCGGTGAGCTCGACCCTATGGCGATGCACCACGGGATCGTTGAGGAGGCGCAGATCGCGCAGCGGCTCGGTCCGGGCCTTCACCCGCTCGAACCGCCGAGGGTAAACCGTGTGGACCTCCGCGCGCCGGGCGTAGACCAAGTACCCCTGTCGAACCCCGGTGCGGGTGCGCCATTGGATGGCCTGGCTGGTTTGTGGGTCCCCACTCCAGGTCAACACCACCTGGTCCGGGCGCTCGGACGCCGGGTAGTCGGTCCACCGGAAGACGCCCAGGAGCCGGCCGTCTTCCCGGCTGCCGCGCAACGTGCGGAGGAGCTTACGCCCCGCGAGTTGCGGTGGGACCTCAGCCAAGGTCTCCTCCCGATCGGCGTAAGGCGGGACGCCCGGAACGAAGTCGGCCACCCGCAACTGACCCGGGTACAACTCGTCAATGACCAACTCGCCCCCTGGCGAGCTGGGCTTGAGCAAGACAAGGTAGTGTTCGCCACCGCCACCCAACGAGTTCACGCCCAAACCGATCGGTCCAGGGGGGAAGTCACGCTCCCAGGCATCGAATTGAAGGCTGCCGTATTCGAGCGCCAACCCCGTGCGCTGAAAGCCGCGTTCCGACAGCCAAAAGGGTTCCGCACCCAGACGGCGGTCGGTCAGCACCGTAACCGTGACCGGCAGGTTGACACGGTACCGGAGATGGTCCTCGCCCAGGGTCTCACGCTCAGCCGAAGTTAGCAGCGTCAAGGCCTGGGCAGCGGTGAGTCGACGCAGGCCGTCCTCAGGGAGCGTCCGCGAGAGCCGGTCCAGAACGGCCGTTACGGTGTCATGGACCGAGGCACGGGGGCCAACGTGTGCCCACAGACTGGCAGGGTGGGGACCGACGCCGGCCAGGGATAGGAGCGGGAGCAGGCGCGCGAGGCGAAAGAACCAGGAGGAGAGGGCGATGGGGCGTGGAGAGAGTAAGGCCGAGAATGAAATGAATAAGCCAGCACGTCGCATGGCGCTGGATCTTGCCCGTCCCGATGGGCGCTGGAAAGCCTGATTCTGGGGCAGTTAGGTCCGGGGCAGCCTTCGTCGTCCGCCGTCGGCCGGAGTGCGGCCACCAGCGCTAGCGTGGAGTTGGCCGCTGTCAACTATTATTTCTTTGTCACTTTGTCAATCATGACGTCTATGCCGCCCCGGATGCCCAGAGCGACTGTTCGTCGGGAGGGTAGAGGGCCCTGGACCGCAACGGACGCAACGGATGCAAAGCGACGCAAGGACGTGCTTGCAATTGAGTGCGGTCAGCCAGGATTCAGCCCAACACAACACAACGGCAACCTGATCTGTCAGCACTCCAACACGAACACGGCATGACATCGGCATAGCCGAGCTTTAGACGCCCGATAGAACGAGTGCCGTGGTGACCCGTGGTGAGCCCGAAGAGAGGCGCATGCCAGGAGTGATGGTGATGGTGTGGTTGACCTGATGCTGACCTTGGCCCGTGCAATGCGCCAGCGGCCCAAGCGATGCGCGATAACACAAACCGGACCAGGAATCTGGAGAGGAAAAGAGGCATGACGACGAAAAGGTATCGTGAATGGGCGCGCCCAACGCGCGTGATGCTCGGAGCGGCACTGCTGCTGAGCGTTTCCAACTTGGTGACGAGGGCGGACTCGTTGCTCGGCCTGCCGTCGATGACGGCCTCAGGCGGGGAAATGCTGACGCTGACGTACGACGGGGTGACGTATGCCCAGGGCGATTTGATGCTGGGGACGACCACGCGTTGGTGGCTCGACGGCGGCGGCAACCCGATCTTGTGGGATCCGGCGAACCCGGCGACGGACCCGCCGCAGAGTCCAGCACCCGTTAGCGGCACTTCCAACCCCAAGGTCGGCGACATTGGCCCCCGGGCAGACAATTTCATCCTGAACGTTGGCTCGAGCACGGACATCTCGTCGCTGGATGGCATCCACTATCAGGAGACGATCTTTCCGTCGCTGACGGACACGGTCTTCTTGTTCGAGCGCGGGGGGAACGACGTTGGGAATTGGCAGGGGATCATGGAGGGTGGCGGGCTGCGAGGTCCGGTCGAGTTCGTCACGGCGAACAATGGCGGGCCTTACGCCAACACGGGCGTGGGGGTCAACGGTCAGAACGCCTTTGGGGTCGTGTTTAAGACCGACGTGCCGGTGCGAGGTGTCCGCATCAACTCTTCCGGGCACGACACCCTGATCATCGCCGCTCCGATTCCGGAGCCGACGACGATCGGCTTGTTCATGTTGGGCTTGGGTGGATTGCTGTGGTGGCGGCGCCGTTAGTCGCAGGCCACGTCGAGGCCGCCGAGTTGCGGCAAGCCAGTTTGTCTGCTGGGGTTTTTCGCCCCGGCATTTTTTTCGTACATCCGAGGCGCAGGCGTTTTACTCGAAGAGGTCCAGGAGGTGCAGGACCTGGACGTCGAGACCGTGGCGAACCGCGGTGTCGGTGAGTTGCACGATACAGCCTGGGCACTCGGTAACGACGATGTCGGCGCCGCTGGTTTGGATGGCGCGGGCTTTGACGTCGCCGATCTTCTTGGCCAAGTCGTAGTAGTAGAGGGTAAGCGTCCCGGCCATGCCACAGCAGCGGTCGGCGTGGGGCATCTCGATGTACTCGAGGCCGGCCGCACCGCGCAGGAGGCGCCGGGGTTCGGCCCGGATGTCTTGGTAGCGGACGAGGTGGCAGGGGTCATGCCAGGTGACGCGCTTGCCGCGGTACTCGGGTTTGACCTTGAGCTGGGCGGGGTCGAGCCGCAGTTCGCCGAAGAGCAGCTCGCTGACGTTGCGGATCTTGGCCTGGAACTGCGCATAACGCTGCCGGCGCTCGGGGGTGTTGGCGAGACACGGGAGGTACTCCTTCAGCATCGAGCTGCAACTGGCACAGCCGCTGAAGACCAGGTCGAAGTCGCGGAAGGCGGCAACGTTTTGATCGGCCAGGGCGCGGCCCAGTTCGAGGTCGCCGCTGGTAACCACGGGCGAGCCGCAGCAGCCCTGGGCACGGGGGAAATGGACTTCGCAACCTTGCCGGCCCAGTAAATCTACTAGGTGGGCGCCGGATTCGGCGTCGAGAAATTCCTGGGAACAACCGCTAAAGAAGCCGACTCGGAGCCGTGCGAGGGCGCCGGAGGGCCGGGACAGGGGCGGCACGAGTTGTCGCAACTGGCGGGAGGCCAGTTGCGGGAGCTGGCGCCCCTGAGTGAGGCCCTCGAGGAAGTGTGGCAGGTGGCGCGCCTTGCCCTGGCGACCTGCGGTGGCCGGGAGCAGGCGTTGCCACCAGGCAGCCCACTTGAGCCCGAGCCCGAGGAGCCGGCGATGCTTGAGGAACAGCCTGAAGACCACCCGTTTGCCCAGGGGGTACTGGCCCGCGTTAGCCAGGTCGGCGCGGGCGGCGAGAACGAGTTGGTCGGTGGGGGCCTTAGCGGGGCAATTGACCACGCAGGCGCGGCAGAGGGTGCAGGTGTTGAGGCGGTCGGCGAGTTGGTGGGTGAGCTGCTGCTGGCCCTGGATGACGTTGCGGACGAGCATTTGGCGGCCGCGCGCGCCCAGGCCCTCCTGCAACTCGGCCTGGTAGGTGGGGCAAAAGTAGGAACAGAACCCGCATTTCATGCAGGCGCGCGTCAGGTCGCGGCGTTTCGCGAGCTCGGGGGCAGCGAGCATGGGGTTACTCCCAGATCTTGCCGGGGTTCATGATGCCGTGGGGATCGAGGAGCCGCTTGAGGTCCTTCATAACCTGAAGGACGCGAGGCGAGACAGCTAGGGCGAGGAACGGGCGTTTCTCGAGGCCGACGCCGTGTTCGCCCGAGATCACCCCGCCGAGGGCGAGCGCGTGGTTGAAGATGGCGTGCATCAATTCCTGGGCGCGTTGGAAGTGCTCAGGGTCCTCCGCGTCGGTGAGGATCGAGGGGTGCAAGTTGCCGTCGCCGGCGTGGCCAATGATGACGATGGTGATGCCGCTGGCCCGTTCGAGCTCTTTGCACTTGCGGATCAGGTTGGGGATTTGGCTGCGCGGCACCGTGACGTCTTCCGCGAGCGTTGTGCGGGCCTTGCCGAACACGGCGGCAAAGCCGGCCTTGCGCGCGGTCCAGTAGCGTAGGGCCTCGTCGGCGTTGCGGGCAACGAGAACGTTGCGGGCGCCGCTGGCACGGCAGATGGCCGTGACGCGCTCGACCTCGCGGTCCACGGCCTCCGGGGCACCGTCCAGTTCGAACAACAGCAGGGCGTCGGCGTCGGTGGGCAATCCCAAGGGCATCATTTCCTCGATGCGTTGGATGACCCAGCGGTCGAGCAGTTCGGCCTTGGCGGGCAGGATCCCGGCCGCGAGGACTTTGGAGACCACGGCGCCGGCCTCGGCCACCTCGTCGAACACTGCTGCCAGGGTACGCGCGGCGGGCGGTTTGGGGATCAGCCGGAGGATGGCCTTGGTCATCACGCCGAGCGTCCCCTCGGAACCGACGAACAACTGGGTGAGGTCGTAGCCGGTCCGGTTTTTGGTGGTGGTGGCACCGAGGTGGACCACTTCGCCGTCGGGGAGCACCCATTCCAAGCCGAGCACGTAGTGTTTGGTGACGCCGTACTTCAGGCCGGCTGGGCCGCCGGCGTTTTCCGCCACCACGCCCCCCAACGTCGCTCCGACGGCGCTCTGCGGGTCTGGGGGAAAGAGCAGGCCCTGTTGGGCCAAGGCGAGGTTCAGGTTCATCAGCACGACGCCCGGTTCAACGACAGCAACGAGGTTCTCGGCGTGGAGTTCGAGGATGCGGTTCATCCGCGCCAGGCCCAAGACGAGTCCGCCCTGGATGGGGACCGAGCCGCCGCTGACGTTGGTCCCGCCGCCGCGCGGGGTCACTGGGAATCGGCGCTCGTGCGCCAGCCGGACGATGGCGGCAACCTGGTCCGTGGTGGTGGGGAACACCACGGCCTCTGGCCGCTGCGCCCACCGGCTGGTGGCGTCGTAGGCGTAGGCGGCCAGGTCTTCGGCCTCGGTCAACAGGTTTGCCGGCCCGACGATCTCCGACAGGCGCCTCAAGATGGCGCGATCCAGGGTCATGATGGCCTTTCGCTCGGGGGCGCGAGGTCGCGCCACCAACCCAACCCCGCGATTCCTAGGCCCTTAACCAGGTGGGGTCAAGCGCCGACCCGCGCCGACCCGCGCCGAGCGAGTTCGGATGCCGGATGCCGGACTCGGGCTGGGCCGCCAGCCCGGTTTGCGGGCTAGCTCACTTGGCTTCCACGGCGACCGCCTTTTGCAGCTCCGGGGAGAGGTCCGTGTGATGGTGGACCAGCTTCCATTGGCCCTGCTCCCGACGGAAAACGTTCGTGGCGCGGTGCCGCACCTTCACCGGCCTGCCGTCCGCAGTCATGTTTTCACCCTCCTCCACGCAGACAGCGTAGCCCATGTCCGTCCCGGCGCGGACGATGACGTCCTGGCAGACCACCCGGCCGCCCAGTTTCATGTTCGCCTCCTTACGGAATTCCGCACCCACACCCGCCCAGCCATCTATTCGCGCGCCGAAGGGACCTTGGTTGCTGACATCGTCGCCATGGGACCAAATGGCGTTCATGGGAGCAAGGTCCCCGGTGAACATCGCGTTGAGTGCGGCGTAGAATCGGTCATTGGCCGCGCGCACGCCCTTCGTAGCGTCGTTGGACAGCGCGGTGGGGGTTTGTTTCTGGGTGTGGGTTTGGGCCGGTGGTGTTGGTTGGGCGACGAGGCAAGTCGCGGTCAGGATGGCCGACAGCCACATCGCTCCACGGACAGCAGGGGATCGGTAATGGTTCATACTTCGAGCACAACCAGCACGGTTGGTATGGCTAAGGTTATCTCACATCACGCATTAGCGTTTACGCTGTCCACTCTCGCACAACGCGGGACCTTGTCAAAGACGAACTTGCCGGCGCGGTCATCGCGGGACGTTCCCCCAGTTCTGCGTCGGCCATTTTCTCGAGCGCTTAGCGGACGCGGACTCCCTTCCGCAGGACAAGCGCAGCCGCAACCAATGCGCCGATGCCTAGAACGCCGTACCCAACCTTCCAAGGCCAATTCGGTGAATCGGATGGCTCGAAGGAGGCCAGAAATCCGAAAGCGCAGAAAGCGGCGCATCCGAGGGCAAGAATGGATGCCGCGACGCGAGCGATGACCGAACGGGCGGCGAGCAGGAGCGTTACCAGCCCTGACAGGGCGAGAAGGCCAACCACAATCAACAGCGTCACACTCATACGGGCTGGACCATGCCACGGTTTGGGCTAACCGCGGTGAACGCCAGTTCGCCGCGACTGCGTTTGGGCTCGTAGGTGGCAGGACGCACGTTTCGCACCATGAGCGAAGAGCACAAACAGGAGAAGCGAAATCAACCCCGGCAAGGTCTGGAAGATGAACGCGGCTGGGCCCGACAGGCCAAGCTGGAGCGCCAAGGGACGCAGGTGGCTGTACCGTGACGAAGCCATTTCAGCCACGGCTCCGAGATTGCCCGCTAGACAAGGTCACCTGCCCTCCTGCCGCTCAGTTCTTCCGCGGCGGGAAACGATGGCGACTGCGCGTGTACGGGATTCAGGCGCAGTAACGCCGGCATCAAGATCAGCCCGATGGCTACTGTTTTCATTCGACTGCGCTGAACGGCGTCGGTCGTGACCGCGAAGTCCGCGTTCCACGTGACCATCGGCCCCCCGGGTCGATGATGGACGGCCACTCCGCCGGTCGCGCACCCAGCGATCTCGGAACGCTCCAGACAGTCCATCAGGCGCATCACGTCGCCCGTGCCCCCAGCGGTCTGGCAATCGTGGAACGGCTTGGCCGTCATCCCGCGAGCGTCGCATAGTGGGCACGCGTCGCGAGACTTCTTACGGAACGCCCAAACCCTTCGTCATCACGAAGCAAGGCAACTCAGCGCCTGTCGAGAGGCGGTTGTACGAGGCTTCATGCCGCACGTACCCGAGCCGCTCGTAGAACGGCACCGCATTCAGGGTCGAATTCAGGTGAAGCCGCGACACGCCCGCCTGTCTGGCTAGCTCTTCCATCGCTTCAACCAGCCTTCGGCCAACGCCGCGGCGCACTGCCATCGGGCTAACATAGGTAGCGTTGATGAGCGACTGACTGAGATCGAGAATGCCGAAGCCGAGAATCGCGTTGTCTTCTTCGGCCACAAAAAACTCCCGACCTACGAGCATGGCCGCGTATCTGTCGGGCCGAAGAGCGCCGGTCCAAAGAGACAGCTCGGCGGTCGAGTAGTGCGCGGCGCACAGATCCAGGATCGACGCCCTGTGCACCGCGGCGACCTCGGGAAGGTCTTTCGGCGTAACGCGTCTGATCTTCATTCCCTTGTGTCTGTCCAACGCTGAGAGCACCGATGAGCGGCCTCACAAGACCGATCGGATTGCAGACTGACGTGCTACTCAATCGTTCGGTGACTCGATTGGCTGAACAAAGGCGCCCCGCGGCGAGCTGCGGATTCCGACCGAACCGAACAACGAGTCCGATCCATGTCGGACAGCGTTCCGACGATATCGGACAGTCATCGGAGCGAAGCGAGGCTGCTGGCTCCCTGATAGTGGGGTGTCCGGATTGAGTCAAGGTTTTCAAGTGCCAGCCGGGCTCCCTGTCGGAGCCCTTCTGGCGGCGACCCTCCAGGACGTTCTCCTTCTCCGCGCCGTTGATTCGGACAGCTCGGCGAGCGGCAGCGTGTCGATCAGCAGCAACCTACTGTTCTCGAAGTGGGGCTGAATCTTCAGGGATCCGATGACGACCATCGTGGCGGTGGAACGCCTGGTGCATCACGCGATCATCTTGGAGTCCGACGGCGAGACGGGACGGGTGCCGCGTGCGAAGGACAAGGGCGAGCGCTAAACCGATGCGCGCCCACCAACCGCTTGGGCTCCGTTGCGTCTTTGGCGCTTACCGCCGCCAAAGACCCCGCTCCGCCCAAGCGGCTGGCCCAGAGCGTTAGCGACGGCCAATGAGGCAACGAAACCCAACCAAAGGTGCGCCGGCGAAGTGGTGCGTCTTAACTGTCGCCGCGGCCGGGAATAGTCCTCATTGCCCACCGGCACTCTCAGGTAATGGCCGCCACACGCAAGTCCCGTATCGCACTCAGCCCCGACAACGCCGCCCCTCCGCCTCGAATCGGCCGCGCACCACTCCGCCGCTTCGGCCCGAACCGTTCCCGATGAGCCAGCCACACCGCGTCCACAAACCCCTTCGACCCCAACACCACCCCGTCCGTCATGTGCCGTAT
>VHCO01000142.1 GCA_016871715.1 Verrucomicrobiota bacterium | reverse complement strand
AGGCCCTGGCGCCAGATCCGGTGCGTGAGCTCGATCTGAAAGCTGTAACCGTTGGAATGGACGCGGTCCAAGTCGATCGTCTCGAGGGCCGTCCGCCGAAAACACTTGTACCCGCCCGTGGGATCGCTAAACGGCATCCCGGTCACCCAACGCACATACTTGCCCGCACTCAAGCTCAGCAAGAGCCGGTTCAGCGGCCAGTTGATCACCCGAATGCCCCGCGCGTATCGCGACCCTAACACCAAGTCCGCCTGCTCCGCCGCCGACAAAAAGGCCGGGATGTCGTCCGGGTTGTGCGAGAAATCGCCGTCCATCTCGAGAATGAACTGGTACGGGCGCGCCAACGCCCACGCAAACCCAGCACAGTAGGCCCGACCCAACCCCTCCTTGCCCGGCCGATGCAGCACATGAACCGAGCTCTGCGCACTCGCTAACCGCTCCGCGACTTCCCCCGTCCCGTCCGGAGAGTTATCGTCCACCACCAACAGATCCACCGACGCGGGCAGACGCAGGAGCCGGCCCACAAGCGGTTCGAGGTTCTCGCGCTCGTTGTACGTGGGTACAATGACCAGGGCGTCCCGACTCATCACAGGCGTTTCCGCGACCGGAAAATAGCAAACTCCTTGCCAAACACAAGCCGCCAACCCCAACCCCACTCATGAGTCACCAAGATGGACGACAAGTCGGCGGTAGGGCGCGCAGTCCTCTGCGCGCCGCGGCCTCCTGTGCCCACCACGGTTTGCGGCGCGCAGAGGACTGCGCGCCCTACCAACTGGCTGTAGTCTATACCTGGCTCTCATCAGTAACCCGGACAGGCAGCCACGCAAACCAACCGCCGCTACACCCGCGGCCCGCCGCCCGGCAGCAACGACTCCAGCGGGCAACCCGCACACCGCGGGCCGCGGCCTCGGCAGAAATCCTTGCCCACTATCACCAGTTGGGCGTGGTAGTCCTGCCAATAATCCAGCCGCCGATCCCCAGTCTTCTGGCTCAGGGCGCCCGCGCACAGCCGCTGTAGCTCGTCGTAGCGGGCCGTCGCCGAGCACCAACCGTGACGCAGGAAGATCCGCTTCGTATAGGCGTCCACCACGAAGGAGTGATGCCCGCCCGCATACAACAACATGCTGTCCGCTGTCTCAGGCCCAACCCCGCGAATCGCCAAGAGCCGTTCCCGCACCTCGACGGTCCGCCCGGCAAACAACCGGTCCAGATCGCCGCCGTGCCCGTCCACTAACACCCGCAGAAACTCGCGCAGCCTCCGCGCCTTCACATTGAAGTAACCGGCCGGCCGCAACCGGACCGCAAGCTGGTCAACCGGAAGCCCGTAGAGCCGCCGGGGCTCGAGCAGGCCCTCCGCCTTCAGATTCTGGATGGCTCGCTCGACGTTCTTCCAGCTCGTGTTCTGAGTCAGAATGGCGCCGACACAGACCTCGAACGGCGTCTCGCCAGGCCACCAGGACAAATGGCCGTAATGCCCGCGCATCGACCGGTACGCAGTCCGCAGCGCGCGAGTGAGGCTCGGGTCGGGACTCGAACGGGACGGAACGCCGGTCATGGGCTTGGAGCGACTCATAACTCACCAAGATCGACTAGAAGCTGGCGGTAGGGCGCGCAGTCCTCTGCGCGCCGCAACCCACGGTGGACAGTCGAGGCCGCGGCGCGCAGAGGACTGCGCGCCCTACCGCGAGACAGCCGTCGATGACAAGATCGCATCAGGCGATTGGGGAATGGCTGGGATCGGACCTGCGGGGTGGGCTAGGTTGACCGACCGACCGGCAAAAGAACCGACCCGAGCGGCATTCTGAATTAAATATAACAAACATTGTGCGCTTAAGATGGGCTGCTGCCTTCGGTCTGAGGCGCGGCGTGGCCCCGGCACTGGCACGTTCCCGAATCCTCAGCGACCTCCCCAATACTCGCGGTCGCAGGTGAACCCTTCAAACTCCTCCTGGGGCGCGCGTCGTCAGATCCGCTCAGCAGACGTGGCCGCCCGCCCTCCGCCACGCTCAGGGTGCGGGGTGCCTGCATCATCGCTGGCCCCAGCCAAACCGCCGGCCCAACGGCCAGTAGACCAGTCCAAACCGGCCGCCGACGTTCTCTTGCGGCAGATCGCCCCATTGCCGACTGTCCACGCTGCCCACGGTGTTGTCGCCCAAAACCAAGTAGTGCCCAGGCCGAACCGTGAATTCGGCTGAGCCGTTGGGAAACTGCTTCACTAGGCTTCCCAGCCGCAAACCGTAACGGCGAGCGGCAAGCTCATTGAGGTGGCCCGAGTAGTGGCTATCGCGCGGCGGACCCGAGAAGGTGTAGACGTTCTCGAAGTGTGGCGTGGTGGCATCGAGCCGCTGGCTATTGACGGACACATGGCGGTCGTTGCCGATGCGCACCCTCTCGCCGGCGAGCCCGACCAACCGTTTGATGTAGTATGTGCCGCCGGGCATCTCGGGCACATCGTGCGTCTGGAAGACCACAATCTCGCCGCGGCGAGGCCGTCGGAAGTTGTAACTCAAGCGGTCGACGAGGATATGATCGCCTGCGTCGACCGCCACCTGCAGCACCAGGTCATTGGAGCGGTAGAGGCGGTCGGGGCGCACGCCGGCATAGAACAGGAAGGCGTGCTCGGGCTTGACCCCTAGGGGGTTGGGCAGCTCGCCCGGCGTCAACCAGACCGTGTACCAAGACTCGCCGATCTGGAAGCGCTGCTTCTGCAGCGAAGGAAAGACGCCCAGAAACGGAACGACCGGCTCCGGCGGAGGCACCCTCCGCAGGTAACCGCCGCTGCGCGCCACGACCCGATGGTAGGTCCGGCCGCGCAGCCAACGGTCGGCCAACCGGGCGCTCAGACCGGGGATGGCGGTGTCGCCGCCTTCGCGGAGGTCGGTCAGGGTAATGCCGAAGAGCGTGGGCTGCATGGACCCGGTGGGGATCGTCATGGGCTGGGCCACGAAGCTCCGCAGCGCAAGCACGATGATGAGGGCCACCCACACCATCTCGAACGACTCACGCACGCGCGATTTCGAGGAGTCGACGAGCCACCGGTCAGCCAGCTCCTGCGTGGCGCGCATCTGGGCGCGCACGTCGGCGGGGCTGGCGCCGGAGGTCCAGGCGGCCTCGAGTGCAGCCAGGGTGGCTGCGACCTCGGCGTTCCCCTCCGGAGGCAACCGGTCGGACTGGGCGCGCAGGAGCCGGCGGATGTGCCGGCGCAGTTCCATCGCCTGGCGCGCGGTGCGCGACCGCAACCAGTACCAGATCGCCAAGGGCCACCTCACCGATAGGCCACCGGGCCGAACCGCTCCGTGAACGGCCAGAAGACGAACAGGGCCTTGCCCACCACCTTCTCTCGCGGGAAATCGCCCCAGGCCCGGCCGTCGAAGCTGTTCATGGTGTTATCGCCGAACGCCAAGTAATGGTTCGGGCGCACAGTGAACTGTGTGGTTTCATTCGGGAACAGACGGGCCAGGCTGCGTCCGAGGTGGCGCAGGGCTACGGCGTCGTTCACGTGACCGGAATAGACGCTCTCCTGCGGCGGACCCGTGAAGGTGTAGACGTTCGCAAAATGCGGCGTGCTGGCGTCCAGGCGCTCCCCATCGATGTAGACATGGCGATCGTTGCCCAGGCGCACCTTCTCGCCCGGTAGCCCGATAAGCCGTTTGATATAGTGCGTGTTTTGGATCAAGTCCTCCAGACCCGTCGAGGTGAACACGATGATCTCACCCCGTTCCGGCCGGCGGAAGTTGTAGGTGAACCGGTCCACAAACAACCGGTCGCCGCTCGAGATCCTCAGTTTGAGCACCGTCTCGCCCTGGCGAAAGAGCTGGCCCGAATGCACGCCGCAGAGGCGGTCCAGGTTATCCGGCGGCCACCAGAATACGTACGACTCCTCGCCGACGCCAAACCGTTGGCGTTTGATGAAGCCGAAGGTGGTCATCACCGGTTCGATGCGCAAGGACCCATCCTGCGGGGCGGTCCAGCGGTGGTAATCGATGCCGCGGAACCAATCGATGAACCGTTGCGCCCGCCCAGGGATAGCGGCCTCGGGATCGGGGCGCAGGTCGGTGACCACGTTGCCGTAGAGCGTCGGTTGCGCCGAGCCGCTGGGGATCTTCATCGGTTGGATGAAGAAGTTGAAGATGCTCAGGATCAGGACACCGCTCGAGAGGAACTCCTTCAGGTTCTCGCGCGTGCTGGCGGCCGGATACGGCCGCAGCCACTTGGTCGCCTTCTCCTCGAGTTTTTCCATCGCCTGCTGCAGCGCCGCATCGTCCCGCGCCCCCCGCAGCGTGGGCCGGAACTCGGCCAGCGCCGTGGCCACGTGCTGGACCGCCTGCGGCGCGAGCAGGTCGCGCTGCGCGTTCAACTCGGCCTGCACCCGGCTCCGCAGGTCGCTGGCGTGCCGGACGGTCTTAGACCAAAACCACCTCAGATTCATGCTAGGCTTTGAGCACTTGGATGAAGGCTTCTTGGGGGATGTGCACTGAGCCGATGGCCTTCATGCGTTTCTTGCCCTCTTTCTGTTTCTCGAGCAGCTTGCGCTTGCGCGTGATGTCCCCGCCGTAGCACTTGGCGGTCACGTCTTTGCGAAACGCGCTGACCGTCTCGCGCGCGACGATCTTGCCGCCGATCGCGGCCTGGATGGCCACGGCGAACTGTTGTCGGGGAATGACTTCCTTCAGCTTGGCGGCCAACGCCCGACCGCGCGTCTCGGCCTTGCTGCGGTGCACGATACACGAAAAGGCGTCCACCGCCTCGCCGTTGACCAGCAGGTCCAGCTTGACCATGTCCGAGCTCTGGTAGCTGGCGTGTTCGTAATCCATCGAGCCGTAGCCGCGGGTGAGGCTCTTGATCCGGTCATGGAAATCGATCAGGATTTCGTTCAGCGGCAACAGGCAAGTCATCATCACCCGGCGCGTGTCGAGCGTCTCGGTGTGGTCGAGCAGGCCCCGCTTCTCGGAGACCAACGCCATCATGTCGCCGATGTACTCGTTGGGGCAGATGATGAACGCCTTGACCGTCGGTTCCTGGATTTCCTCGATGGCATTGGCCTCGGGCAGAAACGCCGGATTGTCGATCTCCTTGAGCTCCGCCCCCGTCAACCGCACCTTGTACACCACGCTCGGGTACGTCGCGATGATGTCCATGTCGTACTCGCGCCGCAGCCGCTCCTGCACGATCTCCATGTGCAGCAGGCCCAGGAAACCGCACCGGAAGCCAAACCCCAGCGCCACCGAACTCTCGGCTTGGTAGACAAAGGCCGAGTCGTTGAGCTGCAGTTTCGATAGGTTGGTCTTGAGATGCTCGTAGTCGGCGGTGTTGATCGGGTACAACCCGCTGAAGACCATCGGGTGGATCTCCTGAAACCCAGGCAACGCCGGCGAGGGAACTCGCGCTTCGGTGAACGTGTCCCCCATCTTCACGTCCTTCGGGCTCTTGATGTTCGCCGTGATGTACCCCGTCTCGCCCGCCTCGAGCTGCTCGCGCTCATACGGCTTGGGATTGAAACTGCCCACTTCCTTGATCTCGTAGTTCTTGCCCGAGAAGAGCAGCTTGACCGCCATCCCCGCCCGGGCTCGGCCGTTGAAGATCCGCACGTGGGTCACCACTCCTTTGTACGTGTCGAAGTAGGAATCGAAACAGAGCGCCTGCAACGACGGCGCCCCCGTCGGCACCGGCGGCGGAATCCGCGCCACAATCGCCTCGAGGATCTCGTCGACCCCGATCCCTTCCTTGGCGCTGGCCAAGATGGCGCTTTCGCCGGGGATGGCGAGGATCTCCTCGAGTTGCGCCTTGGTTTGTCCTACGTCCGCATGCGGCAAATCGATCTTGTTGATGACTGGGATGATCGCCAGATTCTGCTTCATCGCCAGATGCACGTTGGCCACGGTCTGCGCCTCGACCCCCTGGGCCGCGTCAATGATCAACAGCGCCCCCTCGCACGCGCTGAGGCTGCGCGAGACCTCGTACGCAAAATCCACATGGCCAGGCGTGTCGATCAGGTTCAACTCGTACGTGGCCCCGTCGCGCGCCCGGTACAGCATCGTCACCGGATGCGCCTTAATCGTGATGCCCCGCTCCCGCTCGAGGTCCATCGAGTCGAGCAGTTGCGCCTGCATATCCCGCGTGGCGATCGTGCCCGTGCGGTGCAGGAGCCGATCCGACAACGTGGTCTTCCCGTGGTCGATATGCGCAATAATGCTGAAATTGCGTATGTGTGCTACGTCCATCGTCAGCCGCAAAAGGCTTTGGCTCCCGGGGGCCGCGCCACCGGCCGGGCCGGCCCCCAGCCCGCGCAGCGGTCCGTCCCCCACCCTTGCCAAAGCCAACGTCCAGGCAGGATAACCGCGATCGAGCCGCTGGAAAGGGCAAAGTGTTTGCCCCTTCCTTTCCCACCCGGCCTCCGCCACACTCCGCCCATTCATGGCGCCCGCTCACCAGCGAGTCCACGCCGCCTTGCACGGCCTCCCCGGTGCCGCCGTGCCCGTCGGCCCACTGGCCGTGCACTTCTGCGCGCGGGCGGCCGGGGTCTCCCTCGACACCTACACGGCCCAGGCCCGCGGTTTGGCCGAGTCCGTCCTCCGTTACTACGAGCGCTTCCAACCCGACGCGGTCTGGGTGTCAGCCGACACCTGGGTCAGCGCGCAAGCCATGGGCGCCACCGTCGGCTCCCCAGGGCCCGAGCAACCGTGGTGCGGCCTGGGGCCGCCACGGGTCCGGTCTCGCCACGATCTCGCGAGGATCCCGCCTCCGGACCCAGAAACCCAAGGCCGCTACCCGCTCATGATCGAGGCCCTCGGCCGCGTCGTGGCCGCTTTGGGTCGCCAGGTTTGCGTGGTGGGTTGCTTCGACCAGTACCCCTTCTCGCTGGCGGCGGCCCTCATGGGGCTCGACGGCATCATGCTGGCCGTCCACGACGACCCCGACCTGGTCGCCGCGCTCATGGAACGCGGCCTCGAATACGGCCTGGCGTACGGGCGCGCCTTAAGCGACGCCGGCGCTCACCTGCTCAGCGGCGGCGATTCCCCCGCCGGCCTGCTCGGACCCCAGCGGTACCGGGCCGTCGCCCTCCCCTTCGAGCGGCGCCTGATCCAGGCCCTCCAAGCCGCCACTCGCAAGCCCGTCTCGCTCCACCTCTGCGGCGACACCCGCGCGATCCTGGCCGACCTGGCGTCCGCGGGGCCAGATGTGCTCGAACTCGATCACCAAGTCGACCTCGGCGCGGCATGCCGCACCGTGCCGACGTCCATCGCCCTCTGGGGAAACCTCGACCCGGTCGGACTGCTCGCGCGCGGCACACCAGCCGAGGTCGAGCGCGCCACGCGCGACGCCTTGGCGGTCGTTCGGGCGAGCGGTCGCGCCCGCTTTGTCCTCAGCTCAGGTTGCACCTTGGCCATCGACACGCCCTTCGCCAACCTGGACCGGATGTTCGCAACGGCCCGACGCGGCTGAAGCCGCCTGGCCCTAGGCCGGCAATGCCTGCCCTCCCCTGCCCTCCCCTGCCCTTACTCGAGCGGTCCCTCGTCATCGCGCCCGCGAATGGTGTCGATGCCCGTCAGCTTGTGCTGGTGACGGAACCACTCGTCGAACCCTTCGTACTGTTCCGATTGCCGCGCGGCGGCCAAGTAATCCGGCAGTTTCTCCTTGAGCTCGGCTTCGCTGACCGGTGTGCGCGCCCGCACGTGCAAGAGGAACCCGCCGTCGGCGGTGCGCCGAAACTCGCTCGCTTGCCCCGCGCGCAACGCCAACGCCGCCATGCGCACCTGGCTCAGATCCAGCCGCGGGTCTAGCCCCGGCAGCGAGCGCGCGGACAAGGAAAACTCCGGCAGCGCGATCGGCATCACGTTGGCCTCGGCGCAGAGTTCGCTAAAGGCGCGGCCTTGGGCCAAGCCATTGGTGATCGCCGACGCCACTTGCGTGCCGGCTTGCCGGGCCAACTGCAGCGCTTGATCCCGTTGGTATTCCTCGAGCACCCGCGTCCGAATCGCGTCCAACGGCGGCAACACACTGGGCAAACGCTGCTTGAGCGCAATCAGGTAGTAGCCGTCTTCACCCGGCAGCGGCGCCACGTGCACCGGTGCATCCGCCGTGAGCTTGAAAGGCACCTCGAGGGCCGGGCCGCGCAAACGCAGCTCGCTGGGTCCTTCCGTTTCCGTGAACGGCTCGCTCACCCCGGCCACCAACCCCTTGGCCGCCGCCAAGTTCACCAGGCTCTCCGCCGTCAGGGGCGTGAGCTTGTCCAGCTCATTGCCAAACTTGGCCGCCTCGCGCCGTGCCACCAGCATGGCCTGCTCCTGCAACCGGCGCTCGCGGATCTTCTGCTTGGCCGCCTCGGCCGTCAGCGACTGACCGTCTGGGCCAGTGAAGGCGTTCGGACCGTATTGGAGGTATTCGCGATCTAGCTCCGCGGTCAGGTTGGTGTTGCGCTGGAGCGCCTCCTCCGCTTGGGCCAGGTAGTTGCTCGATGCAAACTTCACAAAGTCCACCTGCGCCTTCTCCGCCACACGGTAAACGCTCTGCCGGTTGGTGTAGAACTGCGCCAAGGCCGTGGGGTCCACCGTGACCCGCGGCAGAAACTCCGACCCGCTCCAAACGATCGCCTCGGCCGCGATCGTCTCGTTCTCCTGCCGATAGCGTTCGGCCGCGTCGCGCGGGGGCACGAGTTGCCCCATCACCCCCGCCACCGCCACCAAGTGTTGCAGGCCAATCTGGTGCCGTATATACCTCTGCACGTCCGCCTCGGTAATGCCGTAGCGCCCCAACTCGGGACTCCGCACCAGCCGTTCGTAGTTCGCCCGCGCAACCGTGGCCTGGCGAGCCTCGCTGAAGTTGTCCAAGATCCAGTCCGCCACCGCCCCCTCCTCGACCCGGACTTCGAGCTCGCGGAGCCGGTCGATCATCACCAACCGGTTCGCCGTCTCGCGCTCGAGACTGTACCCGAACCGCCGCGCCTCGGCCCCGTCAGGAAACGTGCCGTAGCGGAAGAAGAAACCGAGCATCGCCTCGACCCGCGCCTCGAGGTAGTCCTTGCGGGGAATCGCCCGCCCATTCATGGTGCCGTAGCCGGAGGACCGCATCGATTGGCCCGGTGAAAGGTCCACATTCGGAGTGAAAAAGATGACGAAACTGACGATCGTGGCCGCGATAATAAACGCCCACAACCAGGTCTGATGCTTGCGAATCGTGGTAAACATAAGCCAAACGCCTAACGCGAGCGCGCACCCTAACGGCCGGCTCCTCACCCGGTCAAACTCAAATCCTGCCCGTCCACGGCCCGGCCGGCCCGGCCGGCCTGCATGCATTTGTTTGACGCCCTCGCCGCGCTCAGCGTAGGCTCCACCCTTCGTAGACCTTGGCCGCAGGCTCAACGGCGGCGACGCTGGCGCGTGGGTGCGGGATGACCGCAGGCGGACCCTCAACGCCCGGCGGCGTTCGCCGGTCCAGCCACTCCAAGGCCTACCAGCGGTGAACCGAGACTATGGCCGTTTTGATCTTCCTGAAAGAGGCGCTGACCTCCTTCCGCCGGATGGGCGCCTTCTTGCCGGCGCAACGCCACCTGATCGACGCGGTGGTCAATGCCCTACCCCGCCGCAACCGCCTCACCATCGTCGAATTGGGCGCCGGCGAGGGCTGCATCACCCGCGCCGTGGTGCGCAAGCTCGACGGGCTCGAGTACCAACTCCTGGTCTTCGAGTTGAGCGACGCGCTCCTCGAGGCCAATCGCCACGCCCTAGGCGTCCCCAGCCGCCGGACCCACGCCCAAATCCACCGCGGCACGCTCGCCTTGCTCAAACAAGACGCGTTCCGGTTCCCGGACGTCTTGGCCGAACACGGCGTCTCCCATGTCGATGCGGTGCTCTCCTCCCTGCCCCTCTCCCACAGCCCCGCCGCCCGTCGCCGCGCCTTCATCGAGTCCGTCCGGACTACCCTGGCGGACCAGGGCCTCTTCGTCCAGTACCGCCATACGCCCCGGGGCGCTCACGAATTGCACGATTGCTTCCTCGACGTCCAGCGCCGCTTCGTGGTGAACCTGATGCCCGCTTGGGTCTACACCTGCCGCCGACCCGCCCGCGCCGGCGCGCCCGCTCGCTCCGAGAACCGCGCCCCGCCTGCGCGCACACGCCCGCCCGCCGAGCGCGCCCTCGCCGACCAGCCTCAGACTTAACGAGCTCTCAGCCGACCGGAGACAACCACCGCATGGCACAAGCAATCATGGACCCGGAGGCCGTGCGGCGGTTCGCCGATGAACTGCGCCGCTTTAACCTCGACCTCGAAGAGCGCATCAAGTCGTTGCAGGTCCGCTTCAGCGCCCTCAGCGAGACCTGGCAAGACCAGGAACACGAGAAGTTCGCCCGCGAATTCCAGCAGACCATGAAGTCCCTGCGCCAGTTCATTCACAGCTCGACCCAGCACACCCCCTACCTGCTGCGTAAGGCCCAACGAATCGAGGAGTATCTGTCCCAACATTAGCCCGACCCCTCCCCGGCGCCACGACCCCCCGCCCTTCACCCCTCCAGGCCCCGGCCAATCCCGCCCCTAGCCGCATGACCCAAAGCGCCCGCGTCACGTCCATCGCCGCCCTCGACACCTTTCGCTCCCAACTCCTCGTCTACCTCGAAAAGGCTACCCTCGCCGTCGACGATGTCCGCGACGACCTCGTCCGTACCCGGCTCTGGCTCCAACACGATCAACGGGTTCATTGGGAAGCTGAATTGCGCCGCCGCACCCACCAACTCGAGCTCGCCCAGCAGGAACTCTTCAGCGCCCAACAGCCATCCAGCTTCCGCACCGCCCCCACCGCCCAACAACGCGCGGTCGCCCAAGCCAAACGACGCGTCGCCGAAGCCAGCGACAAGCTGGACCGCCTCAAGCTCTGGACCCGACGCTACGAAATCGAAGGGGCGCCCTTGGCCAAAGAACTCGATCGGCTCCGCGGCCTCTTAACCCAAGAACTCCGCCAGGCGACCGCGCTCCTGACCCGCTCCAGCCTCTCCCTCGAAGCCTACGCCGATCGCGCTCAACCCGCACCGGCCCCCGCGCCGCCTACCCCGCATGAGCCTCCACTCTAGCCGCACCCACCTCGCCACCCTGACCCGGGGCTTGCTCAACCACTGGGATCAAGCCAAGACCCATTGGCAGGACCAACCCAGCCGCGCCTTCGAGGCCAAATACCTCGCCCCGCTCACCGTCCAGTTGACCGCCACCCTGGCGGCCATCGACAAGCTGGCCCAACTCGATCGCCAACTCCGGCATGACTGCCAGTAAACCGCTCGGCGTGGCGGAAACCCTCGACCGCCTCGCGCGGCTCCGGCAGGCCCTACAGGATGCCGCAGCCCAAGCCGCCGAACTCGAACACCACCGCCGCTCCCGCACCCAACGCGAGCGCCAATCCGTCGAGGTCCAGGCCGCCGAGAACCAAGCCCAGCTCGCCAACCAACTCGCCCAAGCCGATGCCCAGGCCCTCGCCGAACAAGCGCGCATTGTCCGCCGGACTACTGCCCGCCGGGCGCGGCTCCAGCACGCCGCCAAGACCAGCCTCCAACGCAAGCTCCAGGCCATCGAAAGCCTCGAAGGCCGTCGCATCCACGAAATCCAACGCGACCTCCTGCAGACGGAGCGGAATCGCGCCGCTGACCTCGCCGCCGCGGAGCAAGCCTACGGCCAGTTCCGCCAGACACTCGCCGAAATCCAAGACCGCCACGCCGCCCTCCAAACCGACGCCCAAGCCGCCTGCCGCGGTTACCCTCGCTTCCTCCGCTGGCTGGCCCAACTCGAACCCGAGGCCCGCCCCGACTCAGGCTCGGACGAGCCCCAACGGCTGGCCGACCTGCGCACCCAATTGGACCGCATCGACATAAGCCTTCGGCAATTCAACCAACGCCGTCTGCCGCGCCTCTTCCGCTACGTCCCCTTGCCCTACGGCGTCGCCTTCGTCCTGTTAGGCCACACGGCCTATGCCGTGGCGGCCATCCAGTTTCAGTTCGGCCCCGTCCCCTACCCGCCTCTGCTCGGCTCCGCCCTCGGCGTACTCGCCCTGCTCCTCCTCCTCTACGGGCTCGGGCACCGCCAAGCTCGACCCGTCGCCCGAGCCATCGCCCTCGGCCTGGCGGACCTCCGACGCGATCACGATCTGGCCAGCCAATGGGCCGAACAACGTTACCGGCAACGAATCGCCCAGGCTGAAGACCGGTATGGAACGCGCACGCTCGAGTTGCGCCAGCGCTGGGCTGAAGTCGAAGCCCAGGCCGGCCAACAACGCGAACATACCCAGCGCCATCTCGCGGACCAATCCACCCGGGCCACCCACCGGCTCGAGCGCCTCGAGCGCGCTCAACTCGACCGGGCCGAGCAACAACACCGCGCGACCCGGACCCGGATCGAACACGCAAACCGCGACCAACAAACTGCCCAGACCGCAGGTCTCGCCGCCAACCAGGCCCAGATCGAGTCCCAGATCGAGGCGCGCTGGCAAGCGCTCGCCGCAGCCTGGCAACGCGATGGCCAGCCCATCTGCACTGCGCTCGAGACGAACCGGCGCGCGGTCGAGGCCTGGTTTCCTGAATGGCCGACCGGCCTGGCGGCCGCCTGGCGACCGCCCGCCCAATTCATCCACGCGCTGCGCTTCGGCCAACTCGACGTCGATCTCGAACGTTGGGCGGGCCCGGCCTTGCCCGTCCGCCTGCAGCAACTCCTCCATCCGAAAGAGTTGGTCGCGCCCTTGCTGCTCACCTTCCCGCACCATGGCTCGCTCCTGCTAGAAACCGACAGCTTCGGCCGCGCGCCGGCGCTGGCCGCCTTGAACGCCGTCATCCTCCGGCTCCTCTGGTCCGCCCCGCCGGGGCGGCTGCACTTCACGCTGATCGATCCGGTCGGCTTGGGACAGAGCTTCGCCGGCATCACCCACCTGGCCGACTATGGCGAGCCCCTGATCCAGGGCCGGATCTGGACCCAAACCGCTCAGATCGAGCAGCGCTTGGCGGAGCTGAACGAGCACCTCGAGAAGGTCATCCAGCTCTACCTCCGCAACGAATACGCCACCATCACCGACTACAACCAACAAGCGGGCCATATCGCCGAGAAATACCGCTTCCTCGTCGTCGCCGATTTTCCCGTCCACTTCAGCGAGACCGCTACCCGCCGGCTCCTGAGCATCGCCGCCAGTGGCGCCCGCTGCGGTGTGTTCACCCTGATCCATTGGGATCGTCGCCAACCTCCGCCCTCCGAGGCGGTCGTCGAGGACCTGCGCCGCAACAGCGTCAGCCTGTGCGTTCAAGCGGACCGGTTCGTCCTAGGCCAAGGCCAACCGGAACATACTGCCCTCACCCTCGACACCCCGCCGCCCCCTGCCGAGGTCACCGCCTTCATCCAACGCGTCGGCCAGGACAGCCTCGACTCCAGCCGAGTCGAAGTGCCCTTCGCCCAAGCCGCCCCGGCCCAATCGAGCGCCTGGACGCTCGAGACCACCCACGAACTGCGCGTGCCGATCGGCCGGACCGGCGCCACCAAGCTCCAGTACCTGGCCCTGGGCCAAGGCACGCGCCAGCATGGCTTGATCGCCGGTAAGACCGGCTCCGGCAAGTCCACCCTCTTCCATGTCATCGTCACCAACCTCGCCCTCTGGTGCCGGCCCGAGCAGGTCGAATTCTACCTGGTCGATTTCAAGAAAGGCGTCGAGTTCCAATGTTACGCCTCACGCCGCCTGCCGCACGCGCGCGTCGTCGCCATCGAGAGCGACCGCGAGTTCGGCCTAAGCGTCCTCGAGCGCGTCGATGCCGAACTCAAACGCCGCGGTGAACTCTTCCGCCAACACGGCGCCCAAGATCTCACCAGCTACCAGCAAACCAACCGCCTCGATCCGCTGCCCAGAACCTTGTTGATCGTGGACGAGTTCCAAGAGTTCTTCGTCGAGGATGACCGTATCGCCCAAAGCGCCGCCCTCCTGCTCGATCGCTTCGTCCGCCAAGGCCGCGCCTTCGGCATCCATGTCCTGCTCGGCTCGCAAACCCTCGGGGGCGCTTACACCCTGGCGCGCGCGACCCTCGGCCAAATGGTCGTCCGTATCGCCCTCCAATGCAACGAGGCCGATGCCTACCTGATCATGGACGAAAACAACGCCGCGCCCAGGCTCTTGTCGCGCCCCGGCGAAGCCATCTACAACGACACCGGCGGCACCCTCGAGGGCAACAGCCCGTTCCAAGCCGTCTGGCTCCCCAACCACGAACGCGACGCCCGCCTTGCCCAAGTGGCTGAACTCGCCCGCCAGAGCCCTCGCCCCTACCCGAGTCCCGTCGTCTTCGAGGGGAACGCCCCGGCCAACGTCCGCGACAACGACCTCCTTCGAAACTGCCTCGACACCCCGCCCACCGCCCAGCCTGACCTCGCCCGCGTCTGGCTCGGCGCCCCCAACTCGATCAAAGGACCCACCGAAGCCGTGTTCCGACCCCAAAGCGGCCACCACCTGTTGCTGGTCGGTCAGCGCGACGAATCCGCCCTGGCCCTGTTGACCCTCGCATGGATTTCCCTCGCCGCTCAGTACCCCGCAGGTGCCCTCCGCCTATTCGTGTTCGATGGGGGCGCCCCCGGCTCGCGCGACAGTGAGTGGCTTGCCCAAGTCGCGCGGGCGCTGCCGCATGACGCCGCCCTCGCTCGCGGCGCCGAGATCGTGCCGGTCCTCAACCGTCTGACGATCAAGTCCGCCAGCCCAACCGATCCCGCCGACTCCACTCCGCCTCAAGCCCCCGCCGTCTTCCTCCTCGTCCACGGCCTCCACCGGTTCAAAGCGTTGCGCTGCGAAGACGACTTCGGCTTCTCGACCGACACCGCCGACCCAACTGCGCACCCCGGTCGTCAGTTCGGCGACCTGCTCCGGGACGGCCCGGCGCAGGGCCTCCACGTCATCGCCACCTGCGACACCTACGCCAATGTCCAACGCGCCCTCGGCCGGAAAGGACTGGGCGAGTTCGGCCTGCGCGTGCTCTTCCAGATGAGCGCCAACGACTCCGCCAGCCTCATCGACAGTCCCAAGGCCAGCGCCCTCGGCCTTCATCGGGCCCTCTTCTACAACGAAACCGAAGGCCACATCGAAACCTTCCGCCCTTATGCCCTCCCCGACGAAGCCTGGCTGCGCGAGGCAACTTCCCTCCTCGCGCGCTGCCGCTGAGCGCGTGGCATAGACCGCCGTCTGTTCGGTAGAAATAGGGTGGCGCTTGGCCCCATCCCCATGAACCTCCCGTACCGCCGACTTTCCAGTCGGCCCGATGCCGGTTGGAAAACCGGCGCTACCGGTTCATGGCCCCGATGCGTTCGGTCGTCGGCTGCGCTCGAGGTCGGCTCGGCCGCACCTCGATGCAATGGCTAAACCAAACCCGCGGGCCGGAGCCCTTAGGGCCGGAAGAGAAATGAAGACGGCAATCGACTCCTCGGCGCTGCTCGCCATTTTCAACGGCGAACCCGAAGCGCGGGCTTGGCTGGAGTGCCTGATCCGAGCGCGTCGCGAGGGCCAGCTCGTCCTCTGCGAGATTGTGTGCCCGGAACTGGCTCCCGCGTTCAGCACCCAAACCGGTCTCGACACGGCGTTGGACAAGCTGGGCGTCAGGTTCGAGCCGTCCTCTACCGCGGTGGCTTGACAGGCGGGTGAGTCCTTTCGCGCCGAGCCGCCCAAGGTGTTACGCAACGAACAAGGACCCCGGTAGGGCGCGACCGCTGGGCGCGCCGGTGGAAACGGTGGAAGATCGGGCGCGCCGAGTTTGTTCGATCCCTCGTTTCGCCCACTGGCCCCGCGGCTGGCCCGGCGGTCCAGCCCTACCTTTTGCGGCGTGGTAGCAGGGCGCGACCGCTGGGCGCGCCGGCGGAAACGGTGGAAGATCGGGCGCGCCGAGTTTGTTCGATCCCTCGTTTCGCCCACTGACCCCGCGGCTGGCCCGGCGGTCCAGCCCTACCTTTTGCGGCGTGGTAGGGCGATGCTCCCGAACTGCCGGCGGCCCGCGCCAACATCGGATCCCGGATTTCCTGGCGGCTGCCCATGCCCGCGTCCAGGCTGACCGCTTGGCTGCCGTCGATCGCGGCTACCTCCGGCGGTACTTCTCGGACTTGCCACTCCTCCACCCCTGACACCCCTCCTCACCCCTTCGCCGATTCCGACCCGGGCTGGAACTCCTTGA
Organism: Verrucomicrobiota bacterium; assembly: GCA_016871715.1. Lineage (GTDB taxonomy): Bacteria > Verrucomicrobiota > Verrucomicrobiia > Limisphaerales > J093 > VHCO01. The sequence goes on along the minus strand of VHCO01000142.1, from coordinate 5,010 downwards.
GCGTCATGAGGACCGCCCCAGCACCCAGGGCAAGCACGGTAGCCAAGATCATGAAGAGCGCCGCCTTGCCCGGTTGGGCCGGCGACCAGTCGAACTGACTCTGCACCGCCGCGGCTTGGGCGAACAACGTGTGCGTGTGCCGCATCATGGACAGTGAATTGATGTTGGTCGGAATATGGCCAATGCCGATCTCGACCAAGAACCCGTAGATCAATCCCAGCACGACATACCGGTGCGTCATCAGTCCGAACAACGCCCCCAACGCGCTGTACACCAACACCGCCAATGCACCGGTACCAAGCAACCAACCGCTCACCGGCACCGCCAACGGCACCGCCAACACCCAACCCACACCGGTCACCAGCGCCGTGTTCACGCCCACCACCAACTCCAGCCACACCAGCGTGCAGAGGTACTTCCCGAGGAACAACCGCCCCCGCGTCACCGGACGCGTGACCAGAAACCCAAGCGTCTCGTCCTGCACCTCGTCCCGAATCAAAGCGCCACCCACTACCAAGCACAGCAGCGGCACCAACAGCTCGAGGTACAAATGCCCCACATAGTCCAAGTACGCTTCACCCCCCTCCCGGGGAATACTCAGCCAGGCCAGCAGCGGGTTGGCCAAAAACAGACCCAGCAACCATGGCAGGCGGCGCCACGCCAACAGACTGCCCCACGTCAACACCCAAAGCCCGCGCAGCATCCGCCCAAAGGACGGCCGCGCCGGCGACGCCGGCGCGGCACCGGCGGGATCCGGGCCGGCCGGAGTCGAAGCGGGACCAGGTGCTGCGGGCTCGGCGCTCATGCGGTCACTTTCTCGAAGATCTGGTGAAGCGAGCGGCTCTCACTGCGGATCTCGTAAACCGTCACCCCGCTGGCCAGCAACAACTCGAGCCAACGCGCGTAAAACTGCTCCGGATCTTTCACCTGCACATGCAGCGTTTGGCATGCCGGGTCCAACTCGAACCCGAGCAACACCCCCGCCTCGAACAGGTGCCGCGCCAACCGCTCCGGTTCATCGCACCGCACCTGGAGTCGCTCCGCCCAGTGACTGAGGTCGGTGCGGATCTCCTGGCGACTGCCCGCAGCCAATACCCGGCCCCAGTTCAGAAACACAAAGTCGCGGCACAGCGCCTCGAGCTCGGCCAAGATGTGGCTCGAGATCAAGATGCTCGTCCCCGCGGCAGCTAAAGCCTTGAGCACCTGCGCCATCTCCTGTCGGCCCAGCGGATCCAAGCCGTTCATCGGCTCGTCTAAGACCAGCAACTCCGGCTGGTGCAGCAGCGCTTGAGCCAGCTTGACCCGCTGCCGCATCCCCTTCGAGTATTGCGAAAGGCGTTTGCCCCAATGCTCGCGCGGCAAACGCACCTGCTCGAGCAACGGCTCCGCTCGCCCCCGCGCCTCGCTCGGCGCTAGCCCGGATATTAGCCCCAACCCGTAAAGCCACTCGACCGGTCGCAAGTCCCGCGGCAACGCCTCCCGCTCCGGGCAGTAACCGATCCGCCGCAGAAGCCGCGGATTGTTAAACGGCACTTCGCCCAACACGGTCAACGTGCCCGAGCTCGGCCGCAGTTGGCCGGTGACGATCTGGATGAGGGTGCTCTTGCCCGCCCCGTTGGGCCCCACCAAACCCACCAGCCCAGGCCCGACGTCGAAGGAGACATGGTTCAGCCCCATGACGATGCCGTACCATCGACTCAGCTCCTCGGCATGAACCACCGCGTTCATTCGGGTTTGGTGCGAGTCCAAACGATCGTGACCGAAAGCAAGCCGAGGCTCGCCAACGCGATCCAGGTGCCCGCCATCTGCGGCTGCAGCGCCCGCCGTGCCCCGCGCTGGTCCATCCGCCGCAACACGTCGCCCAGGATCGGCACGTTGTCTTGGGCCGTCTGAAGATCCTGCGCCGGCCGAAACACCCCCAACACGACTTGCCGCAGATTGTATTGCAGGCTGAGGTGCCGCAGCCACGGCTTGGTCTGGTTCCCCAGCGGCACGAAGGCATTGCCCACCAGCCACAACACCACGTACAAACCCACCACCGCCTTCTCCCGAGCCGACACCGCCGACACCCCCAGCCCCACACAGACCAACACCACCAGGTTGACCAATACCGCAAGCAGTGCGTTCCCCAGCGCCCCCCGGCCGTGCCAGAAGAACCCCCAGTCCGGCGCCAACAAGTTGCCCAGCAACCACGCTACCACCACCGGCCCCAGCCAGGTCAGGCCCAACAACCCGCTCACCACCCCCGCTTTGCCCAACAGATAATCGTGCCGCCGCAGCGCCTTGGACGCGTACAGAACGATGGCGTTGCTCGATAAATCGCGCGTGATCAAATGCGGAATCGCCAACGCCACCGCCAACAGACTCAACGGCGCCAGCAGACTCGCGTACCAGCAGAACAGCAGGTCCTGCGTCACGTGCACCGAAATCTCCGGGTGTTGCTCCAGCCAGGTCGTCAGCCCCCGCACGAACGTCTGTAACATCGGATTCAGGTTCGCCGCCCACTCGACCACGATGCTCTCCGCCACCAACAACTGGCCCACGCAAAACAAAATCCCAACCTGCGCCAAGGCCGACAGCCAACACAACGTGATCACGTAGCGCATCCACCGGTTCCCTAGACAGCCCCGTAGCCCACCGGCGGCGATCACCCACCGACGGCGCCAGATCCCCTCATGCCGGCCTTCCCAGTGCCGGTACCGATGATCACGCAGCCCCATGTGCCTCCTCGACCGCACGCACGAACATCTCCTCGAGTACATTCGGGCTGGGAATCACCTCCAACGGCGCCTCCCCCAACTCCCGCATCGCCGCCAATAACACCCCCAAATCGCCCGCCCCGTGCTCCACCCGCACATGGCCGTTCGGCAGTAACTCGCAGGGCCAACCCCGCCGCCCAAATGCCGACATCAACTCCCCTTGCCCCCGCCCCACCACCACGTCCGCCGCGCCGCGCCGGCGCGCCTTGAGGTTCGCCAGCGTGTCGTGCACCTGCACCCGCCCTCGCGCCAGCAGGATGATTTGCTCGCAAATCCGGTCCACGTCATGCAGTAAGTGCGACGATAACACCACCGTGATCCCATGCACCCGCCACAAGCCCTGCACCAACTCGAGCATCTGCGCCTGACCGCGCGGATCTAGCCCGTTGGTCGGCTCGTCCAAAAAAATCAGCTCCGGATCGTGCACGATCGCCTGCGCCAACTTCAGCCGCTGCCGCATCCCCGTCGAGTACGTGTCCACCTTCCGATACCTCTCCTGACCCATCCCCACGAAATCCAGCATCTCGTGCGCCCGCTGCCGCGCCGCCTGAAACGGCAAACCGCACAACTGCGCGCAATACGTCACATGCTCGCAACCCACCGTGCCCGGGATGTGGCAATCTTGCTCCGGCGTGTAGCCGATCCGTTTGCGGATCTCGACGCCGTACCGGCCAATGTCCCGACCCAACAACCGCGCGCTTCCAGCCGTCAGCGGCTGCAGTTGCAGCAGACACTTGATGAGGGTGGATTTGCCGGCCCCGTTCGGCCCCAACAATCCGATCGCCCCGCGCTCCACCCGTAGGTCAAGCCCATCCAACGCCACGAACCGACCGTAGCGCTTGACCAACCCTTGCGTCTCCAGAATCGCTTCCGCCACACCCCGCCCCTCACACCCCGCCATGCCGTGCCGCCCAACACAGCTCGCTCGTCTCGCCCGAGACCAGGCCGGCCACCTGCCCGCGCCTCAGACTCGACGGGTCGACAACGCGCATCGAGGCTTGCGGGCGCGACACTACCGGTAGCTGTTCCAAGTGTCCAGATGCGCCACCCACATCCCCGGCCGCTTCGGGTTGCTGGTGTAGTCCTTCGCGTTCCAGACCAACTCCTTGCGCAACCGCCCCGCGTGCCCGTCGTAAAAACCTAGATTGGCCCCTTCAGCGTGCCGATACAGCGTCGGCCCGCCCGTCCCGGCATCTTTGTAGGCCTGCACGCTGCCCTTCTGCCCAAGCCGGTTCCAGCCCCTCACATAGTCCGCCCCCTTCCACTGCGACCACCAATCGTGCCCGTCGTGGAAGATCAGCTTCTCCGAAGGCTGCTCGACGGCGCTGAGCTTGTGCCCCGCGTGGCTCTTGCTCGCCAACGCCCAACTCCGCCCGTCCGACGGATACCAATCCTCGAAGTTGTAGCTGTAACTGGTCAACGTCCCCCGGTTGCTCTCGTTCGGCAGCGAGGGGTTGTTCGCATACGCGTACAAGCGCGGGTTGAAGATCGCCTGGTCGGACGGACACCGAAAATCCCGGGGCGTTTGCACCGTTGTATTGGCGTTCTTGCTGTACCCGATCGCCTCGCGAAACTGCGGGTTGGCCATCCACAACTGCATGTCCCCGTTGCCCCGTAATTCGAGCAGCGGCACCGCCTGATCCTGATGGTCCGCCGCGTAGATCGTATTGGCCAGCGACAACTGCCGCACGTTGTTGAGGCAGGCTGCCTGTTGCCCGGCCCCTTTCGCCCGTGACAACGACGGCAGCAACAAACCCGCCAGTATCGCAATGATCGCCACCACCACCAACAGTTCAATCAAGGTAAACGCCGCCCCCCACACCCGGGTCTGTCGCTCGGCGCCCACCACAGCATAGGCTCCAGATTTCATCTTCGGTCCTTCGGTTGAGTTGAGTTGCGGCGATTCTAAGACCGCTACCCTCCTAGGTCAACGGCCAGCACCGCCCGACCCCACCGCCGCCGCCACCGCGAAACCGCCTTAACCTCGGCCACGGCCAACCCTGCCGGCGCCCCCCCTACCTCCGATATAGACTGTATAGATTAATCTGACAGAATAATAATTGTTGACATTGACTAGCCGACCTGTGTAGTCTCACTGCCAGCTATGAGAAGGACGCGAATCAAAGTCAAAAACCGCGCTGCCGTTTACCACTGCGTCTCGCGCATCGTCGGCGCGCAACGCCTCCTGGATGACCTCGGCAAAGAAACCTTGGTCAGGCTCCTCCGGCGCCTGGCCACCTTCTGCGGCCTC
>VHCO01000141.1 GCA_016871715.1 Verrucomicrobiota bacterium | reverse complement strand
TCTTGAGGAGGTGGTTTAAGCACTGGAGCAGTTGCGGGGCCGCCATCGGTTCGGCGCGCAGGCGCGAGCGGATGCGGCTGGCAATGGGCAACAGTTCGACTCCTTCCAACCGGTTGGCCAGACGACGTCTATCCCGACCTCGCATCAGTAAGGGGCTTGCGCGCGGGGTGGGCGAGTCCTTAGCCTGACCGCGCATGGGTCAGGATGTTCACGGGACGGCTGGGTCGGACCCGGCTGCGCAGGACGGCGGCTTTGCGCCGGAGCCGCCGCTGGCGCGGGGGGACCGACTCGCCGCACGGGTTACGGACGTTGCGTTCGGGGGCGAAGGCGTGGCGCGGGTTAACGAGTTTGTTGTCTTCGTTCCGTTTGTGTTGCCGGGGGAGTTGGTGGAACTCGAGGTCACGGAGGTCAAACGGCACTTTGCCCGGGCCCGGTTGGTGCGGGTGCTCGAGGGGTCGGCGGAGCGGGTGACGCCGCGGTGCCCTTACTTTGGCGGCTGCGGTGGGTGCCAGTACCAGCACGTCGCTTATCGCGAGCAGCTCCGGCTCAAGCACAGGCAAGTGAGCGATCTCATGGAGCGGGTGGGCGGGTTCCCGGCGGCGGCGGTGCAGCCGGTGGTGCCGAGCCCAGCCGAGTACGGGTACCGCAACCGGTTGCTGGTGCGCAGCCAGTGGCACAAGCCGGAGCAACGGTTGGCAATCGGTTTTCTGCGGCACGACAGTCGTCTCGTGGTCGATGTCGAGGAGTGCGCGATTGCCGAGCCGCTGCTCAACCGACAACTGGCCCGGGTCCGCGCTCAGCCGCCGCCCCGCGGCGGGCTCAAGGTTGCTCTGCGCATTCAACCGGAGGGTTGGGCGGTGCCGCCGGATTCGTTTTTCCAGAACAACTTCTTTGCGCTGCCGAGCCTGCTCGAGGTGGTGCGGGCGGCCTTGCGGGATGGAGGTGCGCGGCACCTGGTGGATGTGTATTGCGGCGTCGGGTATTTCGGGATCGAGTTGGCGAGGGAAGTCGAGTCCTTTGTGGGCCTGGAATACGATCGGCAGGCCCTGGCCGCCGCGCGCCAAAACGCGGCCGCCCGAGGCCTCTCGAATGGCGAGTTTGTGGCGGGCACCGCCGAGGAGTGTCTTGCGGGTGCCCTCGGCAAGTTCCGAGCGGACCGGATGGCGGTGATTCTAGACCCGCCGCGGGTGGGTTGCGCCGCGTCCGCGCTCGATCAATTCCGCGCGGTCCGGCCGCGGCAGATTCTGTACATCTCGTGCCATCCGGCGACGCAAGCGCGAGATTTGCGTGCGCTCTGTGGGGAGGGTCTTTATAGGCTACACCGGTTGACGCCGGTGGATATGTTTCCGCAGACGCAGCATGTCGAGTGTGTGGCAGACTTGCGCGCTGGAGTTCCCTGCGGGGGAGCCAACGGGTGACTCTCTTACTCATGAGTCACTGAGGTGGACGACAAGTCCGCGGTAGGGCGCGCAGTCCTCTGCGCGCCGTAAACCACCGTGGACACAGGGAGCCGCGGCGCGCAGAGGACTGCGCGCCCTACCGGCAACTTGTCGTCTATCCCGAGCGCTCAGCGGCAGGCCTGGCCGATACGGGACCGCTCGTCGCCGGTGCCTCGCGCAGTGAACCGCGCGCTACTTGTCGGGGGACGGTCGGCGTTGGCGTTCCTCGTCAACCAAGGACCAGATCTTGTTGAGGGTGTCCTGGCTGACGTTGGTGATCTCGAAATCGGCTTTGCTGGCGGGGTTAATCAAGCGGAAGGTGGCCGGGCTTGGCTCGGTTGGCTTGGCGCTCGCCGCTAGCGCGGCTTGGATGGATCGGAGGGCCTGGTTGAGGTCAGCCAACCGGTTTTGGACCAGATCGAGGAGTGGATCCGGGCTAGGCGCTGGGGGCGGAGGCGGTTCGGCGGCGCGGATCAGTCCTTCAGCGAGGGTGGCACGGATGGCTTCGAGGCTTTGGGGGAGGGCGGCCAGTTCCGTGGCGGCTGTGTCGGGGGGCGGCCGGCGCTCGGAGAGTCCGGTCGCTAGCACCTTGCGGATCGCCTCGAGGCCCTCGGCGAAGGTGGCCAACTGACCGGCGATGCGACCGACGGGGTCTTGGGCGTCGGTGGTTTGCAGGAGCAGGTTGCGTTGGAAGGTGCGTTTGATGTCCTGCCAGCGCTGGGCAGCCTCGGCGGTCAGGGTGCCCATGAGCTCGGAGAACTTGAGGAGATTCGCCTCCGCGCCGCTGGCCAGGGTTTGCGCCTCGTTTTGGTAGTGGTCATGGAGCAGGGCGGTGACCTCGTCGTCGTTCATGATGGGCACGACCCGTTCGGCGAGGCGATTCATGTTGCGGTAGGACCCCTGGAGGCGAAACGGCGGCTCGGTGCGGTAGGCATCGGCCTGAGCGGCGGAGCGGATGTACTCCTGGTTGACCCGCAGGACGGCGTCGCGCAGCCGGAGCAGGATGCGCAGGACGGCCACGAACTCGTTGATTTCCTCGACGGAGTAGTTGCCCTCGAATTGGACGTTCTCGCGCGAGCCGCCGGCGGCGAGTTCGAGGAGGGGGAAGAGGTCGGCGGTGTGGCGGCTGCTCAGTGGGCTGAGGACGGGGTTCGAGGTGAGGGCGTTTTCGAGGTAGCTCGCGCGGAAGGCGTCGGCGGCGTGGGCGACGATGTCGCCCAGGTTGTACGTGTCGGCGCGGTTGGCGAGCATATCGGGGATTTGGAACTTCGAGCCGCTTTCGGTGTAGGGATTGCCGGCCATGACCATGGCCACTTTCTTGCCGCGCAGGTCGTAGGTGCGGGCTTGGCCTCGGTAGACGCCTTCGATCTTGCGCTGCGCGTCGCAGAGGGAGATGAACTTTTGCAGGAGCTCGGGATGACAATGCTGGATGTCATCGAGGTAAATCATGATGTTGTCGCCCATCTCGAAGGCGAGGTTGGCCTTCTCGAGTTCTTCGCGCGCGCTGGCGTTGGGGGCTTCGGCAGGATCGAGCGAGGTCACGCGGCCGCCCAGGGCCGGGCCGTTGATTTTGATGAAGGTGATGCCGAGGCGATGGGCGAGGTACTCCATGAGGGTGGTTTTGCCATAGCCCGGCGGGGAGATCAGGAGCAGCAACCCCATGCGGTCGGTGCGCGTCTGTTCGCCCGCCACACCGATCTGTTTCGCCAGGTTGTCGCCGATCAGCGGCAAGTAGACCTGGCCAATGAGCCGGTTCCGCACGAACGCGGTCAAGACGTGAGGTTGGAACTCGGCCAGGCGGAGAGCGCGTCGCTTCTGTTCCAGGAGGGCGGTCTTGCGCGCGTGGCACCGGTTGAAAGCGGGCACGACGTCCTGCTCGTAACGCCGCAGTTTCTCGATGAACTGGTGGAACTTGAGGTGGTAGACCCCATTTTGGATGACGGGGTGTGTGCCCAGCAGGCCCTCGAGCCGCGTGTCGACCACCGCGGCGACGACCGCTTGCGGATCGTAGGCTCGGCGGAGCAGGAGCGAGGCGGATTCGTCGAGGTAATCCGGCGGCGCGTTGACGGTTTGCGTGGCCAGGTACCCGGCCAGCAAGTCGCGTAGCACCGGGAAGGCGCTGGCTGGATCGTGGGCGACGCGTGCGAGCGCCGCGGCAAAGGCTTCATGGGCTTGGCGGTTGCGCAAGTGACTTTCGAGCGCGGTGACCAGGTCGGCGGCGGGTTGGCTGATGACCGAGCGCGATCGAGAGGTGAGTTCCTGAAAGAGGTACTCCGCGGCGGCTTCTGCGATGGAGGCCGGGAAGAGCCGGGTTTCTTGGCAGAAGGCCTCGATCCGCTGCTGCAGCTCGCCCATCGTATCCGGCGGGGCCGGGCCCGGGGCGAAGAGTTCGTGGCGGAGGCGAAAGCCCTCGAGGCGTGCCGCCAAGAGCGGATCCCGCTGGCGATGGACTTGCCAAAAGACGGTCGCGCAAGCGCGGGTGCGCGGGGAGTAACGCAGCAGGCCGACCGAGCGGTGCAGGCGCGCCAGGGCCTGCAGCAACTGGGCCGCGTCGAGGTCGTGCACGCCTTTGACGTAGCCTTCCGCGTAGCGCGGGGCCATGAAGTGCTGGACCTGTCCTTGGCAGGCTTCGAGGCTCCCCTCCGCCAGGGCGGCGAGACTGGGATCGGCTCCGGGCCGATCGAGAGTCCGGAGGAGTTGATAGGCGAGGTACTCCGCGCGATAGACCTCGGGGTTCTCCGAGACGAGTTCCTGGGTCCAGACCGACCGGGTGGCGAGCAGTTCGGCATCTTCGACGCGCTCGAAGAACTGGGTCCCGGTGAGGTGGTAGAACAGGTCGTCGTCGCGCCGAACCAAGGTGATCTCGATCGGTTGATGGTTAACGGTGAACTTGTGGCGGCCGAATTGGATGAGGTTGCGCCCATCGACGAAGAGGTCTTGGCGGTCTTTGAGCTGGCGCACGGCCTCTTCGCGCAGGGTCTTGAGGCGGGTCTGCAGGTTGCCGGCGCGGACCGGGTCGTCCAGTTCGAGGAGTTGCCGCACCAGTTCGCGCACGCGCTCGACCATCAGGTCGGCGGCAAAGAAGCCATGAATGTCCTGGAGCGCATCGAACTGCTGGGCGCGCTGGGCGATGCCTTTGAGGATGCGCTCGGCAGCGGTCATCAGGTTCTGGGCGCGCTGGCTGCGGGCGGCGACCAAGGCGACTTTGCGGCCCTCGAAGGCGGCGTAGAGCTCTTCGCGTTTCTCGGCCAGGGGCGCCTGGAACGCGTCGAAATCGGCGAAGCGTCCTTCGAGTTCGGTCAGGTGGACGAGGAGCTTGTTGAGGTACTCGTCGCAGCGCTCGGGGGCGGCGCAGACCTCGAGGTAGTTGACGGCGCTTTGGTCGAGCAGCCGCATCTGGGCGGCAAACTGGGCGGCGCCTTCCACCTGCTGGAGTTCTTGGCGACGCCGTTTCAGCCGGGCTTGGACTTGGTTCAGCTCGGCGTAGACGCCGGAGATGTTCTCGACGATACGGGTGGTCTGGGTGGCGTCCTCGATCTTCAAGTTGCTGACGATTTCGATCAGCAGCTCGAGGTTCGTCGCGGATTGCGCGACTTGGGCCTCGACCTGCTTGACCTCGGCGACTTTCTCGAGGCCGTCGCAGGCGGCGCGGTGGGCGACTGCCTGGGCGTGGTAGGGTGCCAGGGCATCCGGCTGGAGGAGGAACTCGACGCACCGGTGCGCCAGCGCCTCGGCCTGATCCGCCACCTCCGCCTCGAGGGATTCGACCTGTGCCGCGTCGACGTAGCGGACCTCCTTTAGGGCGATCAATTCGCCGCGCTGGGCGCGCAGTCGGGCGAGGTGCTCGACGTACTCGAGGATCTCTTCGTAGAGCGCCCCCTGGACAGACTCGATCAGGGCGCGGGCGTTCTGACTGACGCGGGCGAGTTCCGAGCGGGCGTGGTGGCGCAGGCGGGCGACCTTATCGAATTCGTCGACGGCGCCGGCGGCGGCGGTGTGGATGGCCTGGAGCACGTCCCGGAGGCCGCAGGCCTCCGGGTGGTCGAGCCAGAAGTAGGCGTTCAGAACGTCGTCGGCGCGCTTGACCAGGTCCACGTAGAGGTCGGCGTAAGTATCGTCCTTGCGCAGGAGGCTGAGCAGTTCGTGACACTCGGCCATGCACCGGACGATGGCGGGGTTGCCGATCTTGAACAGGTAGGAATCCTGCTGTTCGGGGAGGGGCGATTCGCCGGTGCGATACGGCGTTTGCCAGATTTGGAGGACGTGATGTTTTTGGGGTTCGGCCTGGGCTTTGAAGAGGGCGAGTTCGCCGTTGGCAAAGAGGGAGAAACCGTTGCAGAGGACCGGGGCTTCGACCTGTTGGGCGATGACGTTGTAGGACATCAGGACGTAGAGGCCGTCCTGGCGATTGTAGAACACGTAGAGGTGATCTTCGCCGTTGGGAGAGGCGACGCGCCGCTCGAACGTCATGTCGGTGAGCGTGCCCGGGTACTGTTTGCACTCGCCCAGTTGCAGGTAGTACCCGTTCGAAAAGATGATCCCGTGATGGTTGGGCAGCAAGACGCAGGCGTCGGCGAGGGTGTCGATCCGGCGGACCTGGCGGAGCTTTTCGTTGTAGACGAAATAGCGGTAGTGATCTTCCTGGTAGGGCCGGATCTTGAGCAGGATCAGATGGCCCAGGATGGCGTAGAAGATCTCCGCGTCGTCCAAGGTCTGATCGCGGTGGGCGACCGGCTCCGCGTAGATGCCCGCGCCGGTGGCGGTGTTATCCTCGATCTTGATGGTGAGGTCGCCGCCGATGGTCTCGACGAAAAGCCGGTCGGCGATCGAGATGTGCGGATGGGGCCCCTGGCGATGGAGGTCGCGGTGGGTGCGGGTCCACTCGAACTCGTGTTGCGGAGGGTAGCGGAATTCGTGGTCGCTGCGGTTGCCTTGGTAGGCGAGTCCGTCGGGTGTGAGCAGCCACTTGAAGGTCTTGATGTCGGAGATCTGCGGGCCCACGCGGAAGACCATGAACAGATGCGGGCCGAGGATCGAGAACTTGGCGAACTGAGTTTGGCGGTAGTAGCGGTAGAGGCTGTGGAAATCGGCCTGGAACCGTTCGTCGGCCAGCCAGGTGAGTGCGGTGGGGCGGAAGCTGTGCTCGTGTTTCTCGTAAGCGGCGAAGACGTCGGCCACGTCGGTTTGCGACTTCAGTCCGATGAAGACGTTGTAGCCAAAGAGGAACCGGTTGCCTCCGATGGCCACCAGGTCGCTCGGCATGCAGTTGTGCGCGGTGACCACCCACTCCGTGCCCACCAGGGCGAAGCCGAGCGAGCCAAACACCGCGCGCCGGGCGGTGTCCAATTGGCCGAGGCGCTCCTGCAGTTCCCGGGCGCGGGCCTGGAGGCGGTCCCGGAGGATCTCGTAGGTGCCGCTCTCGAGGGTGGCGGGGGCGGCCGGCGCCGGGGCGGCCGTGGGTGCTTCACTCATGGAGCGGCTGCTGGTTCAAGCCGAGTTGGCTGCCCAGGTCGAGCAAGCTCTGCAATGCGCGCTTGGCGCGCCCGTCCTGGCTCAAGGCGATCATCTTCGTCAGCGCCGCGGCGATCGTCAGGTTCTTGACGTCCTCGGTCGAGAGGCCGAACCGCCCGACCCAGCGTTGCACTTGGTTGCGAAACTGTTCGGGATCGCCGTCGAACAAGGCGGCCTTGAGGTCGGTGAGCGCCTGGCTGTTCGCCAACATGCGGTCGACGGATTTCCCGGCGGAAATGGCGCCCACGATCTTGTCGAAGAACGCCGCGTCGCCGCCCACGATGTCGACTTTGGCGCTCTTGAGCGCTTCGCCCAGGACCCGCGCTTGTTGCTCGGCGATGTCCTTCTGGATGTGGATGAGGGCCAGGTCCACGTCGCGTTCCTTGTTGAGGCGGAGCTTGAACTCCTCGTGGTCGCGGCCGACGCCGTCGAAGATCTTCATCGCCTCGGCCTTCTCCTTGATCCCCTCGGCCTCACTGTGGAACTTGAGGCGCATAACGTTGGCTTCGGCTTCGCCCTGCTCTTGCAGGGCGCCGGCCCGGGCCTCGAGCACCTGCGCCTCGCCAAGTCCCGGCGCCGCCGTCTCGGCCGTGACGCCTTCGGCGAGGGTCTTTTTGGCCGCGGCTTGGCGCTCGGCCGCCTTGAACTCTGCGTCGGCCTCGAGGACAACCTGTTCCGCGTGGACCTGCGCCGCGTTTCGCGCGGCCTCCGCCGTGCGCTCGACGCGGTATTTCTCCGCCTCCGCCTGGAGTTCGGTGGATTTCTTGACCGCCTCCGCCGCCTTGATTTCCTGGACGAGGGCTTCTTCGGCTTTCATTTCCGCCGCGGTGACCACCACGCGTTTTTGGCGGTCAGCGGTCGCGAAGGCTTCGGTGTCCTTGATGCGTTCCTGCTCGGCCACGACGGTCTTCTGGACCATGACGCGCTCACGGATGACGTCTTGGATCTTCTTCTGTTCGATTTCGATGGCCTTGTTCTTCTCGATGTTGGCCAGGGCGACGATGCGTTCGCGCTCGGTGACTTCGAGCAAGCGGTCTTTCTCGACACGCTCGGTCTCGACGGCGGCGGTGCGTTCGCGGTTCTTTTGGGCGACGACAATCTGGCGATTCTTGTTTTCGTCCGCCACGGCGATCTCCTCGTCCGTCGCGATGCGTGCCTGCTCGGCGCGGAGCCGTTGTTCGTGCTCGATCTTGCGGGCTTCGGCTTCTTCGCGGGCCTTGACGGACGCGACCTCGCGCTTTTGCTTCTCGGTGGCTTCAGCCAACTGGCGGTTGAGCTCGAGGATGGTCTCTTGGGCCTCGACATTTTGGCGGGTGATGACTTTCTCTTTGTCGCGGGAAATGTTGTTGGCGAGCTTGGCCTGTGTGGCGGTCAGTTCGGTGATCTTCTTGATGCCCTCGGAGTCGAGGATGTTGTCCGGGTTGAGGTGTTCGAGGCTGGTTTGTTCGAGGTAATCGATGGCCGCGTCCTCGAGCACATACCCGTTGAGGTCGGTCCCGATCACCTTGATGATCTCATCGCGGAATTTCTCGCGGGAATTGTAGAGCTCGACGAAGTCGAACTGGCGCCCGACGGTCTTGAGGCCCTCGGAGAACTTGGCGTCGAACAGCTCGACAATGGCCTCGCGGCTCGAGGCGCGAGCGCACCCGATGGTCTGGGCCACCTTGAGCACGTCCTCGACGGTCTTATTGACCCGCACGAAGAACGCCACGGTGATGTCCGCGCGCAGGTTATCGCGGCAGATCAATCCCACCGCACCGCGGCGGTCGATCTCGACGCGGTGGACCGAGATATTCATGTACTCGGCCCGGTGGAGGACGGGGAGCACGATCATGCCGGAGAAGGAGACCTTGGTGCCGCCGACGCCGTTGCGGACGAGGGCTTGGCCTTGTTCGACCTTGCGGTAGCAGCGGACCAGCAGGATCAGGAACCCGACCAGGATAATAACCCCGATCACGGTGACGATGGTCAAGATGCCTTCCACCATATGCTATTGCTCCAGTTGAGGTTCGTCGTATTTGCGGATTTCGTAAAAGCCGTGTTGTTCGTCGCGCCCAACCACCATAGCCTTTTGCCCCCGGCGCAGCACTTCGCCCGGGGCGGCGCGCACCTGGATCGTGATCGGGGCGCCTCGGGTCGAGATATTCGCCTGGCCGAAGTGCGCATCGGCGTGGCCCGTGGCGACCTCACAGATCTGGCCGATGATGGGGGCGGCGGCGTCGTAGTCTTTGTTCAGCATGCGAAACAGCGGTTTGAGCGGCAACACCAGGAAGTGGGTGAGCACGACGCTCACCAGGAGATTGGGTAGGAGCAACGCCGCCGCCAACCCGAGGTGGTAGCCGGCGTTGAAGTGGAAATTGCCGAGCAACGAAAACGTCCACAGGCACAACGTGAGCACACTGAACACGGCGGTCGCGGGCACTTGGCCGAGGTGCAGGAAACTTAGGACCCACCCCCACCCATGCGCGCCTGCCCCCTCGAGGCCTTCGCCATGACCATGGCCGGCGGCGCCGGGTTCCGCGTGGCCCAGGTCGCCGTGGCCGCCCTCGACATGGCCGGCGTCCAGCTCGATGTGCCCGCCATGCACCGCCGCGTCCACTCCGCCCAAGATCACCAGCAGCCAGTACAGGACCACAAGGATCAGCAGCAGCGTCAGCGGCAAGTTCACTAGGCGCACGGCCTCGGCGAGCACGATCGAGATGGCCTCAGGCATAGGCGGCGCAAGGTACGGCTTTCCGCCCGCCGGCCCCGCCGCGATGGCCCAGGCGCAGCCACCGGGTCGGTTCGGGCGGGTCGATCCTGGTATCGGGAGGCGGCATCACGGCGCAGGCTAACAGGCCAGCCTGTGGAAGTGCAGCTACAAAATCCTGGCGAGTTCATACTCCTTGCGTTGCGACCTTTCGACCTTCCCAAATCGCTGATGTTTGGACAGGCACGGGGCTTGACCCAAGCCCGCTTTCGGGCCATACATGCGGCATGAATCGGGAATTGATTCGGCAGCAACTGATAGGGCAGCGCCCCATGATTATCCGCACTTCCGACGGCAAGGAGTTCCGCGTGCCGCACCCGGAATTCGTCCTGGTAGGCCGGCACAATGTGGTGATCGAGGACGCAAAAGGACTGCTGGACATCATTGACCCGATGCATGTGGTTTCGATCCGCCCCGGCACCCGCCGCAAGACTGCCCCGGTCCCCGCGTAGCCACACGTTCGGAGCGCAAGACCGCGTCCCGCCACACTGGACCTCTTTCGTGAGGATCGGGATCGCCAGCATTTCCTCGTAAACGGGCTCGCAACCGCCGCCGTGCAATCGAAGTTGTCCACCCGCAAAATCGAACCGTAATTGCCCGCAGCGTTCGGTGGCGGCGTTGTTCCTCGAGCTGGGCGCCACGGCCTTCGGAGGCCCGGCGTCACAGCTTGCTGCAGCCCTCGTGAACCGTTTCGCCCAGAGATCCCGACCAGCTTCCGAAATCGCTGCCTCCATGTTCGCTCCGCTTGCCAACCGCGCTGGGTTCTTTATTCTGCCGTCCTATGTGCTTGGCGATTCCCGGCAAGATTCTCAGCCTGAGCGGTGACGATCCGATGACTCGCACCGGCCGGGTGAGCTTTGGCGGGGTGGTCAAGGAAGTGAGTATGGCCTATGTGCCGGAGGCGAAGGTGGGCGACTACGCCGTGGTTCACGTCGGCTGTGCCTTGAGCCTGGTGGACGAAGCCGAAGCCAACCAAGTCTTCGAGTACCTGCGGGAGATGGAGGGCTTAGCGGAACTCGCGGAGGGTTCCCAGCCTGCGCCCCGATCTGCGGACCGGGCGAGCTTGGGTGCGGCAGAGTGAGAGGAGGCGGGAAAAACCCTCTCCCTCGACGAGCGAAGGAGAGGGGTGGCGTGGAACGGCACGCTGCTGGGACGGCCCAGGAGGGCCCAGCAGCAAGTCACTCGGTCACGTTGATCCGACGCGGTTTAACCTGATCGGTCTTGGGCAGGTGCACCGTCAGAACGCCCTGCTCGATCTTGGCGGAGATGCGCGACGCATCGATGGTCGGGTCGATGACGAAGGTCCGCCGGAAATCGTGGGTGCTGGACTCGCGGTGCAAGTAGCTCCCTTCCCGGGCGTCAGCGCGGTGGCCCACAATCGTGAGTTCGTTGGCCTCGAGTTGGATCTCGAGACCGTTCTTGGTCACGCCGGGCATGTCCGCGCGCAGAAGGTAAGCTTCCTTGGTTTCGGCGATGTCGACTGCGGGCGTGACGTACGGGGTTTCGGGCATCGCAGCCGCCTCGCGGCTGCGGTCGGTTTTGGTCAATGAGTTCATTTGGGTTTCCTCAGGTCGATGGGGTTGCGGTTCCTGGCGGGGTGTCCCCGCCAGGAACAGTCCGTGTTTAGCCGACGTTGACGGTGATCTGTTTCGGTTTGGCTTCCTCGGTCTTCGGCAACGTGACGGTCAGGATGCCGTCTTTGTAAGTTGCCTTGATGGCGTCCACCTTCACCGGCTTGGGCAGCGTCAGCGTCCGATGGAAGCGGCCGTAGAAACGCTCGGTTCGATAGCAGGTCGCCTCTTGGTTCGAGCTCTCGTCGGCCCGCTCGCCGGCAACGCTCAGGACGCCGTCGTGCACCGACACATCGATTTGCTCCTTCTTAAGTCCTGGCAGTTCGATCGAGGCCACGAGATTCTCTTTGTCCTCGCGTAGGTCCAGGGCAGGCGCCCAACCGTTGAAGAACTCACCCGCGCGCGCCAGTTCACCGAAGGGCGCCTCGAAGAGGCGGTTGATTTGGTCGCGCAGACTGCTCATACGCTCGATGGGCGACACCGCCCAGAGGTCCGGCTGATTGAATCGCATCAGTTTCATGGTGTTCCTTTCGTTGATTTGGTTGTTCTCTGTTGGTTGTTTAACTCAAATACACGAAGGAACAGAGCTACCTGGATGCCAATCGTCTAGCCGTGCTTTGACTATGCGATTAATAGGTTCATACCAAAGTAGTTACGAATACAACAAGCACTAGATAAGCGCTGAAATAACCGAGACTTTATGACTCTTTTATCAAATGCCAACGCATTCAATTAGAGACATAATGTCGCTATGTGAGACTGTTGCTGTCGGATCTGCCCGGGCTGCTGAGCCGGTGGCAGTATGAGCGCCCTGGCTGGGCGGCGGATGAGGTGGCTCGGCCGGGGGGGGGGCGGGCGGCGGCTAGAAGACGGTTAGTTGTGTTGGCAGGAAACCTGCGAGACACTTGACGGCTTGGAAATGACAGACATGAGGACGAAATGGCTGCGGTCGGGTTGGAGCGGGATGCGCTGGTACTGGGTTTTGCTCGGGTGGTTTGCGTTAGGTCCGGGGGCGGCCTTTGGGTTGGGGCAGGTGTTGATCAGCGAGTTGATGTATCGGCCGGCGAGTGAGGACACGCGGGAGGAGTACATCGAGCTCTACAATGCAGGCGCGACTGCGGTGGATCTGACGGGTTGGCGGTTCACGACGGGGGTGCGGTTCACTTTCCCCGCCGTGAGTTTGCCAGCGGGCGAGTATTTGGCCGTGGCGGCCGATCTCGATAATTTCCGGACCAACCATCCCACGGTGACGAATTTCGTGGGTGGTTGGGACGGCATCCTTAGCAACAGCGGGCAATTGCTCGAGCTGGTGGATGCGCGCGGCGACCGCGTGAACGCCATTCGATATGCGGACGAAGGCGACTGGGCGCGGCGCGAGTTGGGGCCGATCGACGCCGGGCATCGCGGATGGGGTTGGGCTAGCGCCGCCGACGGCGGTGGCCGGTCGATCGAGTTGATTCAACCGGCGCTGCCCAACGTGTACGGCCAGAATTGGGCGGCCAGCGAAGTGAGCGGCGGCACGCCGGGCCAACCCAACTCGGTCGCGCGCGCCAACGTGGCCCCGTTCATTCTCGAGGCGGCACATTTCCCCTTGGTCCCAAAGGCAACGGATCCGGTAGCGGTCACGGCGCGAGTCCTCGACGAGGCGGGTACGGGTCTGACGGTGCGGGTGCACTACCGGGTGGATGAGGCGCCCGAGTATGAAACCGCGCCGATGTGGGACGATGGCGAGCACGGCGACGGCGCGGCTGCGGACGGGGTCTATGGGGCGTGGCTGCCGCCGGCGCCCAAGGATACGGTCGTCGAGTTCTACTTCGAGGCGGAGGATGGGGTGGGCCAGGGGCGGACTTACCCGGCGCCAGCCTGGCGGGACGGCGAACCGGCGCAGGCGGCGAATTTGCTCTACCAGGTGGATGACGCTCTTTACGCGGGAACGCTGCCCATCCATCGGCTGGTGCTGAAGGGGGCCGACCTGGCGGAGCTCCGGCAGATCAACGAGCGCAATCCACCCGCGCCGTACGCGACCAGCGACCAGAGCCGCAGCCATGCCCAGATGAACGCCACCTTCATCAGCGTTGACGGGCAAGGGAGCGAATTGCGCTATCTGGCCGACGTGCGCAACCGCGGCAATGGGAGTCGGACGCGGTCGCCGCAGAGCTACCGCGTGAGTTTCCGGAGCGACCAGCTCTGGAAGCGGGTGTCGGCGATCAATTTAAACACGCAGTACACGCACGCCCAGTTGTTGGGCAGCGCCTGGTACCGGCGGGCGGGCCTGCCGGCCGGCTCGGCGCGCCCGGTGCAGGTGCGGGTGAACAACGCCAATTTAGCCACGAGCGGCTCGCCTTCTTACGGGTTGTATGTGTGCGCGGAGGTGCTCAACAGCGAGTTTGCGGCGCGCACCTATCCCCGGGACAGCTCGGGGAACATGTACCGCGGGATTCGGCTGCGCGCGCCGGGCGCCGATTTGCACTACGAGGGCGAGGATGCGGCTCCTTACCGGGAGAACTACTTCAAGCGCACCAATACCAGCGAGGACGACTGGTCCGATCTCATCGAGTTGACGCGCGTGTTGGATGAGGCTGCGGAGGTCGAGTATGCGGCAGCGGTGCGGCGGGTGGTGGACGTCGAGGCGTGGATGTTGTATTTCGCGCTCGAGACGCTGGCCGACAACAAGGAAACCAACCTCGCCAACGGGAACAACGGGGATGGCGAGGGGGACGACTTCTTCTTGTATCGAGGCGTCTTGGACCCGCGCTTTCGGGTCTTGCCGTACGATTTGGACACGATCTTCAACCAGGGCGACACGCGCGGTCGGGTCGAGGACAGCCTGTTCCGGATGGCAGCCAACCCGGTGCTCGATCGGTTGGTCAAGCATCCTGAGTTCGCGCCCGTTTACTATGCCACGCTCGTGCGCCTGCTCGAAACGGTCGGCGCGCCGGACACCTTCGAGCCACTGGTCGACCAGACCCTGCGCGGGTTGGTGCCGGAGACCGTGCTCGAGAGCATCAAAGATTTCGCTGGGCTGCGCCGTGCTTGGGTGGCTTCCCAGATTCCGCGCGGGTTGGCGATCCAGCCGGGGCTGACCTTGGTGAGCGGCTATCCCTACACGACCAATGCGCAGGTCACCCTGACCGGTATGGCGGACGTGGTCGAGACGCGCGCCGTGCGAGTGAACGGGCAACCGGCCGCCTGGAGCGCTTGGGAGGGGACGTGGACGGCGGCGGACGTGGCGTTGTGGCCGGGCATCAACCGGGTGCTGGTCCAGTCGTTCGACGTGGCTGGGCGCGAGCGCGAGCGGGCGAGTGCCGATGTGTGGCGGGACACCGGCGCGAGCACGGAGGTGTCTGGCCCGCTGGCGGAGGACACGACTTGGTCCGCCCCGCAGGGGCCGTACTATGTAACGAGTCCGCTCACCGTGCCGGCAGGCCGCACGCTCACGCTCGAGCCGGGCGTGACGGTGTTTCTTGCGGCGGGAGCTAATCTCACGGTGAACGGCCGGCTTGCCGCGCTGGGAACCGACGGGCGCCGGATCCGGTTCGCCACCCTCCCAGGGTCGGGCGGCGCTTGGGGTGGTGTGTTGGTGGCGGGCGCGACGGCCCAGGGCTGGTTTGGGAATGTGGATTTCTCCGGCGCCGGCATGGGCGGCTACAACGTGCGGGTGGACGATGGGACGCTGCTTTTGGAGCAGTGTACCTTTGCCGACACGACGGCGCAGTACGTGGATCTGCGCGCCGCCAGCTTCCACATTCGCCACTGCGTGTTTCCAACTTTGCTCGACGAAGAACTCATCCACGGCAGCGGTTTGCCGGCGGCGGGGTATGGGATTGTCGAAGGATGCTGGTTTGGGGAGACCAGTGGCTACAACGACACGATCGATTTCACGGGCGGCCAGCGGCCGGGAGCGATCTTGCAGGTGCACGACAACGTTTTCACGCGGACGGGCGACGATTTCCTGGATTTGGACGGCACCGATGCTCACGTCGAGGGCAACGTCTTTCTGAAGACGGTTCAGACCGTGTCGCCCGTGGACACCTCCGCCGCGATCTCGGGTGGCAAGTCCGGCTCGCGCACGTCGCGGATCACGATCGTGCGCAATCTCTTTTACGACTCCGAGCACATGGCCATGGCCAAAGAAGGCAACTTCTACCTGCTCGAGAACAACACGGCGGTGGGGTTGCCGAAGGCGGGGTTTCTCTTGGACGAACCGGGACGGCGTTCGGACGGGGTCACTCCGGCGCAGGGGGGGGTGTTTCGCGGCAACATTCTCTGGCACACGCCCACCAACTTCTTGGCGGCGTACGTGAACGATCCGGAGTGGGGCACCTTGGACCTGACCAGCGAAGGCAATGTGCTCAGCGGACCCGACGCTGCCGTGCGGAGCACGAACGATTGGCGGGTCGATCCGCGGCTGGTCCTCACCAACCAGGTTACATGGCAGAACATCCGTGAAGCCTATCGGTTGCGTCCCGGCTCGCCGGCTCAGGGCACGGGCCCCAACGGGATCGATCGCGGCGCTTTGGTGCCGGCGGGGGCATCGGTCGCCGGTGAACCGCCGCCAACCACCTGGCGGACCAACGCGCTGTTGACGGTCGCTGGCCCAGGCGTGACGCACTATCGCTACTCGGTCTGGACCGCCGCGCCGCCCGTCACGCCAGGGGCGCCGGTGACCGAGTTTGCGCGCACGGCGCTGAGCGAGGAGCAGCCGGTGTCGGTACCGTTGGCGATCGAGGGGCTGACCAACGGGGTGTATCGCGTCGAGGTCATCGGCAAGAACTCCGCCGGAGTGTGGCAGGTGAGCTCGCTGGCGCCGCCGGGCGAGGCGGAGGCTCCGGTGGGTCAACCCCAGCCGGTGCCGGCGACGCTCTCGGCCGTGTGGACGGTGGACACGGGTTACCGCGCGTTGCGGCTCAACGAGCTGCTGGCCAAGAACGATCAGGCCGTGCTCCACGGCGAGGACTACCCCGACTTGGTCGAGTTGTACAACGACAGCCCGGTCGCCCACGACCTGAGCGGTTTGGGCCTGACAACCGCCCCCGACCGGCCCCATCGCTTTACGTTTCCGCCGGGCACCATCCTCGCGGCGGAAGGGTACCTGGTGGTGTACGCCGACGCCGACCTGGCCGCGCCGGGACTGCACTTGGGTTTTGCGCTTAATCAGAGCGGCGAGGGGCTCTACCTGTTCGATCGCGCCGACCGGGGCGGGGCGTTGCTGGATGCGGTCGTGTTCGGCCGGCAACTGCCGGACCTCTCGGTCGGCCGCGTGGGGCGTGCGGGGCAATGGGCCTTGACGCGCCCGACCTTCGGCGCGGCCAACGTGTCTCAGCCGACGGGTGAGGCGAGCCGGCTGCGGCTCAATGAATGGCTGGCGAGTACCCGCGCGGTGTTCCGGGACGATTTCGTCGAGTTGTACAACTCGGACACCTTGCCCGTGTCGCTGGGCGGGCTCTATCTGACCGATAACCCGATCGGCGATCCGGCGCAGCATCGCATCGCTCCCTTGAGTTACATTGCGCCTGGCGGCTTCGCCCTGTTCCAGGCCGACGGCCGGCCTGACAGAGGGGCGGACCACCTGGGGTTCTCTTTGGCGGCGGAGGAGGGCTTGTTGGCCTTGTTGGGGCCGGAGCTCGAGGCGATCGACTGGGTCGTTTACGGGCCGCAACGGCCGGATGTCTCGCAAGGACGCACGCCGAACGGCGGCCTGCAGTTTGCCCTTTTCTCCCAACCCACTCCCGGTGGGGTGAACCCCGGGACGATTGGCGGCGGCGGCACTTCGACGTCGACCTTCGAGCTGGTGAGCATGACCAATTCTTGGAACTACTGGCAGACTGGCGACCCGGGGGCGGGGTGGTCGAGCGCCGCCTTCGACGATGGCGCCTGGCCCGCGGGGCCGGCGCTGCTGTACGTCGAGAGCAGTTCCTTGCCAGCCCCGAAGAACACCCCCCTCGATCTGGGCCAGATCACGTACTATTTCCGGACCCGGTTCGACTTCCCCACCAACACCGCCGGCGTCAAGCTGGCGGCGCGGGCGGTGGTGGATGACGGGGTGGTCTTGTACCTCAACGGGGTCGAGGTCTGGCGGTTGGGGCTGCCTAGCGGGGAGATCACGGATTCGACGCGGGCCTCGCGGACGGTGGGGAATGCAACCTACGAAGGTCCAGTCGATTTGCCGACGGAGGCCTTGCGCCGCGGCGAGAACCTCTTGGCGGCCGAGGTCCACCAGACCAGCTCGGGCAGCAGCGACATCGTGTTCGGCCTGGCGCTCGAGGCCAGTCTGACCCGCACCAATTTCAACCTCGAGACCATCCCGGTCTTGCTCAACGAAGTGCTGGCCGGCAACGCTACGCTCACCAATCGCGCCGGGGCCACCCCCGACTGGGTCGAGCTATTCAACCCCAGTCCGGATCCGGTGGATCTCGATGACTGCAGTCTGACCGACGATCTCGCCAGCCCGCGCCGCTGGGTGTTTCCTGCCGGGACCGTCCTGCCGGCGGGAGGTTGGCTTGTGATCGAGTGCGATCGTCGCCAGCCGGTCTCGGCCGCCAACACGGGCTTTGGGCTCAACGCCCAGGGCGGTGGGGTCTACCTGTTCGATCGCCTGGCCGCGGGCGGCGGCTTACTCGATTCCCTGAATTATGGACTTCAAGCCTCCGATTTTGCGATCGGCCGGACGCCGGACGGCTTCGGGTCGTGGGGACTGGTGCTACCCACACCGGGCGCGGCGAATCTCGAGGCGGCGCTGGGGGACGTTGCCGCGGTGCGGGTCAACGAGTGGATGGCCAGCCCTGCGACCGGGGAGGACTGGTTCGAGCTGTACAATCCCAACGCGCAGCCCGTCGCCTTGGGCGGCCTCTTCCTGACGGACGATCTGAACCGGCGCAACCAGTTCGAGATCCGCCCGCTTTCGTTCCTGGCCACCGGCCCTCGTGGCTTGGTCCGGTTCTGGGCCGACGGTGCGCCGGAGAGCGGCGCGGACCACGTGGGCTTCAAGCTGGCCGCTGCGGGGGAGTCGATCGGGCTCTTCTCGGCTGACGGCATCCGGATCGACGGCGTGACGTTCGGCGCGCAGCAAGCCGGCGTGTCCGAGGGGCGCTTGCCCGATGGCGGGAGCGGTCCGGTGGTCCGGTTCCCAGTGACCGCCACTCCTGGGGCGAGCAATTACTTGCCCCTCGAGGGTGTGGCGATCAACGAGGTGCTCACGCATGCTCAGCCGCCCCTCGAACGTGCCATCGAGCTGCACAATCCGACCAACGACGACCAACCGGTGGGTGGCTGGTTCTTGAGCGATTCACCGGCAAACTTTCAGAAGTATCGCCTGCCGGCGGAGGCGGCGGTTCCCGCTCACGGGTTCCTCGTCGTGTATGAATCGGAATGGGAAACCGGGCCGGGCGCGCTGGCGCCCCTCGCCCTCGATCCCTATCGCAGCGGTGAGGTTTGGCTCGCCGCCGCGGATCTGGCGGGTCGACTGACCGGCCGGCGCGCTCACGCCGCCTTCGATGCAGCCGCGCTCGGTACGTCCATGGGGCGTGTACCCACCAGCGCGGGGGCGGACTTCGTGGCGCTGAGTCGCCAGACGTTCGGGCGGGACTGGCCGGCCACCGTCGAAGAATTCCGCACCGGCCGGGGCGCACCCAACGCGAGTCCGCACCTCGGCCCCGTGGTCCTCAACGAGCTCATGTTTCACCCGCCCAGCGGCGCGGGCAGCGGCGGCGCCGACAACATCGTGGATGAGTTCCTCGAACTGCGCAACGTCACGGCTGATGCGGTGCTCCTGTACGATCCTACGTCGCCGACGAACACATGGCGTCTGCGCGGCGGGCTCAGCTTCGATTTCCCCGGGAACTTGACCCTCGCTCGCGGGGGCTGCCTGCTGCTGGTCAACTTCAGCCCGGGGGCGAACCCGGGTCAACTGACCGACTTCCGCAGCCGGTACGCCGTCCCTGACGGTGTGACGATCCTCGGCCCGTATGCCGGCAAGCTGGGCGACGCGGACGACACCATCGAGCTTCTGCAGCCCGGTCCGCCGCTCCCGGCCTCGGGCGAGGTCCCCTATCTCTTGGTCGAGCGGGTCCGATACACCAACCGCGCGCCCTGGCCCGCGGGTGCCAGCGGCACCGGCCGATCGCTCCAGCGCAGGGCGGGCAGCGCTTACGGGAACGAGCCGACCAACTGGCGCGTGGCGGACCCGACGGCCGGGCGCGACAACGACGGCAGCACCGGGTCGGAGGACCGTGATGCGGACGGGTTGTGGGACGATTGGGAGCTGCTTTACTTCGGCTCCTTGGATCGTCCCGAGGGCGCTCCCGCGGCCGACCCGGACCGGGACGGCCTGACCAACCTCCAGGAGCAGGCGGCCGGCACGCATCCGCTCGACTGGGCCAGCGGGTTGCGAATCCTCAGCGCCGGTTTCGACGGCGGCCGCTTCGGCCTGCTCTTCAGGACCGCGCCCAGCCGATCGTACCTGATCCAGTACCGCGACTCTTTGACTGATGGGGTTTGGCGGAACCTGGTGGAACTACCGATCCAGGCTGCCACTGATGAGGTCCGAGTCACCGATCCCACCGCGGGCGTTGCGCGCGCGCGTTATTATCGAGTGGTGACATCCGGCGCGCCGTGAGGCTTGCTTCGGCGCGGGCCCTGACTGCTTAGCCTGGCGACAAACCGATCCGACGCGATCCGACTTGTGCTGGGCCGGCGCCGTGGTTTACATGAGCGGCCATGAGACTGCAGTGCTGCTTGATCCCGGCCGCGCTGAGCGCGGCGGCAAGTTCGATGCTCCTGACGCAGGCCGAGAACTGGCCGCAGTTCCGCGGGCCCACTGGCCAGGGCATCTCGATCGAGGAGAACCTGCCCCTGGCCTGGAGCCCGACATCGAACGTCGTGTGGAAGTCGGCCATTCCCGGCGAGGGTTGGTCCTCGCCTATTGTCTGGGACGACCACGTGTTTGTCACCACCGCCACCGAGGACGGCGGCCGGTTCCAGGTGTTGGACCTGGACCGGCGCACGGGCCAGGTGCTCTGGGACCGGACGGTGTTCGAGGCGACACCGCAACGCAAGGAACGCAAGAACTCCCACGCCACGGCCACTCCCGTCACCGACGGTCGCCGTGTCTATGTGGTCGCGGCCGACGGCAAGATGGCGGCATTGGATTTCGCCGGACGCGTGGTTTGGACCCATCGGGAGGTGGAGTACTACAGCCGGCACGGGTTGGGGGCTTCGCCCATCGTCTACCAGGGCCTGGTGATTATGCCCTTCGACGGCAGCAACCGAGTCAAGGAGCCGGGTCAGTGGCCGAACAACTCGGATGAGGAACGACTCGGCTGGCAGATCCCTTGGGACCGCGCGCAGATTGTCGCCCTGGACTGCGAAACCGGGCGCCGGGTTTGGACCGGGCGCCGCGGCCGCTCGCGCATTGCCCATGCGACGCCGGTGGTTTTCCGGGAGGAGGGTGTGGATCGGCTTTTGAGTGTCGCGGGAGATGCGGTGCAATGCTTCGACCTGCGCAGCGGCGAGCGGCTCTGGACCGTTTACTGCCAGGGCGAAGGCCTGGTGCCGACCCCGGTGGTCGGCGAGGGGTTGGCGTTCACCGCGTCCGGCTTCGAGAAGACCACGCTACGCGGTATCCGGATCGGCGGCGCAGGCGAGGTGACGGACACGCACATCGCCTGGGAACAGCGCCGCGGTGTGCCCACGCAGGCTTCCCCCCTGTTCGTGCAGTCCCGACTTTACGCGGTGACGGACGGCGGGGTGCTGACCTGTTTCGCGGCGAACGACGGTTCGGAGGTCTACCAAGAACGCGTGGGGGGTAACTACTCGGCGTCGCCCGTGTTTGCCGAGGGTCGCCTGTACCTGTTGAACGAGGCCGGTGAAACCGTCGTGGTCGCCGCCGGACCGCAGTTCCAGATCCTGGCCCGCAATCCCTTGGGCGAAAAGTGCCAGGCTTCACCGGCTATCTCGCAGGGCCACTTCTTCATCCGCACCGAACGCCAGCTTTTCTGCCTTGGCGGCGGTCCGCCCGGTTACTGATGA
>VHCO01000140.1 GCA_016871715.1 Verrucomicrobiota bacterium | reverse complement strand
CGGAAGTTGTCGAACGTTACCGCCGTCGCGTCGCTGGTGCCGTTGTTTTGCAGCGTGAAGCTCAGCGCCGTGCGGTTGGTGTTGTAGCAGGCCGAGTGCAGCAACGTGCCGTTCCAGAACCCGGCCACCCACGGTCCGCTCCGCACGATCCGCAGCGTGCCCTCGAGCGCCGAAGCACCCTGCGCCCCGAACCATCGCTTGGGCGGATCAGCCCAGATGTGGACGTTGTCTGCCGGGTTCGCCGTTTCGTCGCTGCGCGTCACCGCGAACACCTGGCTGCCGAACTGGGCGATGAGGTTGATCTGGTTGCCGGGCGAACCGTTGACGCGCTTGACCTGCGCCTCGCGGAAATCCACTTGCACGTCGAAGTCGCCCTCGACCTCGAACGGCGGCTGCAACCCCACAAACTGGAACGTCCGATCCCCACCGGCCGCGCGGCTGAAGCGCACGTCGCCGGGCCGCACCTGGACCTGGTAGGCGGGCGTGTTGCTGATGACCGTCCAGCCCAGGGCCGATAGCCCGCCGACGCGGATCGAGTAGGTCCTCTCGGCGAAGGCAAGGAAGGTCGTCGCTTGGGAAACGGGCGGCGCGCCGTCAACCCCGGCAGCGACCAACGTGAGGCTGCCCAGCGCGGTCCCCTCGAAGACCCACAACCGAGCGTAGTAACTCGCGTCCGCCAACTCGAAGGCCACGTAGCCAGTCGCTGCGGGCTGCCAGCGATACCAGACCGTGCCGGCGGGAGAATCATCGGTCGGTTCACCGGGTTCGACGGTCGCGCCTCGATTTGTTCCTTTCGTCTCGCCCTCGGGTTCTGGCAAGAGGGTGGCGTTGGCAAAGGCGACGTTGGCCGGCGGCGGGCTCGGCCTGGGCACCAGGAAGCCGGCGTTGAACGTCGCGGCCACGGGCGTCGACGTGTTGTCGAGGCAACCATCGACGCCGGCGTTGAAGAACCCAACCTCCACGTCCGGCAAACCGTCGTCGACCGTCTTGGCTACGGTGAAGGTCATTGTCCCGATCAGCAGGCTGGTTCCAGCCGGCCCCGAACCCAGGGCGCCAGCCTCGGAAGTTCTCACGTGGCCAGGAGGTGAGGCCTCGACGGTCACACCATCGGTGAAGTTGAACTCCAAACCCGCGGGCAGGAGTTCGGTGACAGCCGGGGCGACGTTGAGGTCCAACTCGCTCGGGTCGAAGTTCACCGAGACTCCCCACGCTGAAACCCCCGTCGCCCCCACCTCGAGAACGAGGCCCACGCGTATGATCTCGTTGGGCAAAGCGACTCGACTCGCCTGTATCCCGGGCGTGTCGAACTCCATGTCGACCGAGAACGACACCTGTGCCCGGGCGGTCGCGGGATCGCCGAGAACCAGGAGCAGCCCGAGGCTTGCCGTCATCAGATGCGGACCCGAACCCCCGGCCCAATCGCGAGGTTGGAGCCAGGAACCAATCATAGGTTGCGGCCAATGAGCGAATGGTGCCGCCAGCTAAGGAGTCCCGTTGGCGTCAACGCTTCGCGCGCCAAACGACTGGCGTAGGATCGCGAAGTCAGGTATTCCCACCACGCCGTCACCATCCAAGTCAGCCGCGAACTCCTGGGTCGGCCGGGTAGTGAGGATGGCCATCGTGCGTTCATAGGTCGCCGTTCACTGTGGTCCAACGGAGAACGTGTAATGGAGTTGCAGGAATTGGGCGCAGTTCTGGCGATCGCGTTTGGTCAATGGGTTGTCGCGCACCCGACCGCGGGGTGAATGACCTGGGGCCATTTCGACGATCCGGGCGCTCCCTGAGCCACCCCGGCGCTGCGGCTCGCCGAGTCCAGATCGAGTGTTTCAGTTTGCGAAGCCTTTCCCGGGCGCATAGGCTGCGGCGATGAGAAACCGCTACACGGCCATCCTCCAGCGGGATGGCAAGTGGTTCATCGCGTTCTGCCCCGAGGTCCCGGAGGCCAATGGCCAGGGCCGGACCCGCGAGGAATGTCTGGAGAGCCTTTCGGCCGCGATCGAGCTGGTGTTGGACTATCGGCGCGAGCAGGGCCGGGAAAAGGCACCACCCGGCGCCGAACAGACCTCGGTTCTCGTCTGATGAAACGCCGCGATTTGCTGCGGCACCTCCAGGCGCAGGGCTGCCGCCCGGAGCGCGAAGGCGCCCGGCACACCCTGTGGATAAACCCGGCCACGGGCGCCGTTGAATCGGTGCCGCGCCACGCCGAGATCGGCAAGCATCTGGCTCGGAAGATCTGCCGCGGACTTTCTGTTCCCCAGCCGCGAGGAGCCTGAAACCGAAGTGCTGCGGCCCACGAACACCTGGCCGCTTGCCCGGCAACATCCAGGGCGCGGTGAGGCGGGGTCCGACGAGCCCCCGGTCCACGACGCGATCCACAGTCTCCGTGTTGACGACCCCTTCGACGTCGTTGCGGACGTGTCGTTGGTTGAATTTCGTGGGCATGACAAGACTCAGGGCTGCCTGAACAACCGGTAGAACCGCGCGTAACCCGTCACTGGCTGAATGACGTAGTTCGTCTCGTCCCGCACCGCGGGAGCGGAGCCCACCGGCGACCAACCTGGCGCGCCTAGATTTTCGGTGCTCTGCAGACTGAACCCGGCCGCCGCCGCCGGCCACGAAAGTTGGATCTGCCCCCGGTCCGCCGCCTCGACGGCGAGCAAGGGCGGCGCCGTGAACAGCCAGATCACCCGGTCCGCGCTCAACCGGAAGTTGTCGAACGTTACCGCCGTCGCGTCGCTGGTGCCGTTGTTTTGCAGCGTGAAGCTCAGCGCCGTGCGGTTGGTGTTGTAGCAGGCCGAGTGCAGCAACGTGCCGTTCCAGAACCCGGCCACCCGCGGTCCGCTCCGCACGATCCGCAGCGTGCCTTCGAGCGCCGATGCCTGCTGTGTCCCGAACCACCGCGCCGGCGGGTCGGCCCAGATATGGACATTGTCCGCCGGGTTCGCCGCTTCGTCGCTACGCGTCACGACAAACCATTGGTTCCCAAACAGCGCGGCCAGGCCGATCTGGTTCCCGGGCGTGCCGTTCACCCGCTTGATCTGCGCCTCGCGGAAGTCCACCTGCACGTCGAAGTCGCTCTCGACGTCGAACGGCGGTTGCAGACCGATGAACTGGTAGCCGCCTCCGCCACCGGCCGCGCGGGTGAACCGCACGTCGCCGGGCCGCACCTGGACCTGGTAAGCCGGCGTGTTGCTGATGACGGTCCAGCCCAGGGCCGATAGCCCACCGCTGAAGTCGTCCGTGACGGCGGTGGGGATCGCGGTGTTACCGGGAAACTTGAGTTGCGCCGTGAACAGCTCGCCCACCTCGGCGTCGGTGAGGGCGCGGTCGAAGAAGAGCACGTCGTCGAGCGTGCCCTGGAACGAGAAGTTCCCGTCCACCTTGCCGCCAATGCAGACGCCGGTCTGCGACAGGTCGGCGAAGACAAACGGCGGCAGCGCGCGGGCGGCGGCGAGTTGCCCGTTGCGATAGAGCTTCAGCTCGCCCGTGTGGCGATTGGCGACCGCGACGCAATGGGTCCACGCATCGAGCGGGAGAATCTGTGGATCGGTGAGACCCTCGCCGAAGTCCGTGCCGGTGCTCGAAACGCTGAACTGAAGCCGTCCGCCGGCGGTCGCGAAGTGGATGAAGAACCGGCGGGCGAGGTCATCCCATTTGGTGAAGAGCATGTGCCAGCCGTTGATGTCCGTGGGGTAAGCCCACAGCGCGATGGTGAAGGCGTCGCGAGGGTTGAAAGCGTCGGTGGGCGTCAGTTCGATCCGTTGATCCCGCGCACCAGTGAACCGGTACGCCGCGTTGGGCCGGCAGAAGCGGTCCGGTGCGAGCGTGGGGCCGAAGACCGTGCCGTGATGCGCGTGGCCGCTGGCGTCCTGGGCGTCGCCATCGAAGAGATACCAGGCGACCGTGCCGGGCATCGCAGCCAGGGTCCCCCACCGCAGGTTGAAATCTCCCGCCGCGCCGCGTTCGCCGCCGACACGAATCCAGTAGATGATGCCGGCCTCGGCGCGGAACTCGGCACGGCGGGCGACGGGCGGGCTTCCGGCTCCGCCCGTCGCCACCCAGGTCAGGTCGCTGAGGCCTGTGCCGCGGTAGACAGAAAGCAACGCGTTGAGTCTGGCATCGACGACTTCGAAAAAGGCATTCGTCGTTTGCGAACTCTGCCAACGCCACCAGACCGTGCGTCCCGCGAGGACGTCGGTCGGTTCCTCGGGTTCGGTGGTAGCATCGATGTTGTAGCCGGCTACCGCGCCGGCTGGCCCCGCGATGAGTTCGGCATCGGCGAAGGCGTCGTTGGGGGGGTGAGCCGGGACGAGCACGCTGAGTCGGGTGGGAAAACTCCCGACCCGACCGTCGTGGACGGTGAGGAGCGCGGCGTACTCGCCGGGCAGGTCGGCGTTGAAAACGACCTTGAAGTCGTCCGCGGCGACCAAGTGGGCTGTGCTGCCCGGAGGTGTCCGCACGAGGGACCAGTGATAGGTCAACGCATCACCGTCCGCGTCGTGCGACCCTGAGCTGTCGAGGAGCACGCTTTGGCCCGGTCGGACGGAGGCAGGCCCGGTGGCGGCGGCCACCGGTTGGTGGTTGGGCGCCCGGAGCACTTCGAGCGTGACGGTGGCGGTGGCCACGGCGCCCTGGGCGTCGCGCGCCTCGAGGGTGATCTCGTGGACGCCTGGCTGCAGGCGACCGATCTCGAGCGTGTTGCCGGTGGCCAGAAGACCGTCGAGGTGCGAACGCCAGGTCAGCGCCGATGCCTCGAGCAGACCGTCCTCGAGGTCCATCGCCGTCCCGCGCATGACCACCCGTTCGCCCAACACCATGCGATCGCCTCCACCGCGCGAGATGATCTCGACCTGCGGCGGATGATTGGGCACCGCAAACGGCTCGGAAACCGCCACGGCGGTGTTGAGTCCGTCACTGGCCAGCACGCGCACGCGAACGTGGTCGCCGCCCTCCAAAGCGTCCAGCACGACGGGCAGTTCCTCACCGGCCACATAGGCGGCGATGGTGTGCCAGACGGGCTGGCCTTGGGCGTTCGTCCGCACGCTGTACTGGACGAGGCAGGTCAGCGGGCCGCCGCGCCCGCCCCGTTCTCCCACCCATCGGACCCGCGGGTGGTCGGGGGCGCCGTCGAAGCCCGCCGCGGTCGGGGAGAGCAGACGCACCCGTGGCGCGATCGGATCGCGTGTGCTTGCCGCCAAGACCGCGTCACCTTGGCGCAACGTGATCGAGGAGATCCCTGCAATAAGCGGGAGCAGCCCAGAAAACCTCGGAGGCGTGTTGGTCAACGCATCGCCTCCCACGGGATCGCCCCGGTCCGGTTGCGGCTCGAAGAACCGCTGCACCAGCACGCGGCCGGAGTCATCGGCCAGCTCGAGGACATGGGTTCCCTGGCCGATTCCAGCGTCGGTCACCGGTGTGTCCAGTTCGAAGGCCGGTCGGAGCGACCAGCGTCCGTCGCTCGACTGGCTGCCGGCCACGAGCAGCGACCGGGGATAGACCGTGGGCGGAAGATCGGGGGAGTGAAGTCCCAGGCCGGTTGGACGCGCATCGACGGAGCCCGCGGCGGCGAGCCCGGGCATCCGCGGATAGGGCAGGTCGCTATCGGTAAACCAGTTGTAGAAACGGATCCAATTGCGGTTTGAAACCCATCTGGGCCGGCCATAGGACATGACATCGTGGGTGGCCGAGATGCAATCCACACCGTCGCAGCCTCCCTCGAACGGCGGCTTGACGGCCAGCCCGAGGATGTCGAAGCCGAAGTGAGGGCCGATCGTGCCGTGCGGATACGGCCAGTCATCCTCGTGCCCCCCTCCTTTGTCCTCTCGCTGCACATGGTCGGTTCCGAACTGACCTCCGGTGCCGGGACCGCAGTGAGCGATCCCCATGGTGTGGCCCACCTCATGGACCCCGGTCCCCGGATCCCTCAGGCAGGCCCAGGCATGATGCGTCGAGCCGCTCGTGAAACCGTTAAGTTCGCCGAAGGCGCCATCCACCAGGCCGCAGATCGAACCGACCCACCACGCGCCATCGACCCGGTACAGCCCGCGCCCCACCGTGAAGAACGACGGGAAGGTCGCCTGCAGGCCCGTCATCAGATCATCCTGACGGTCCTCCCAGTCCTTGCCCGGATCGTCGTCGAACACGCGCCACGTGGGACGAGCGGCCACCGTCGTCTCGTCCACCGGCAAGGTGCGCCGGAAGAAGTCCATCGTCGCTTTGAACTGAAACGGAAGGAACGGCTGGGGGACGCCATTCACGCGCCGTTGAATGGGTTGCAGCAGGACCCGGTCGGTGAATCGCGGGGTCTCGACGAAATTGAGACCGTAGATCCAAAGAGAATTGGCTCCGTCGATAGACCCTGGGGATTCCGGGGTTTCCGGCCCGGCGTTGACCTCGGCCCTCAGAACGATCCTCCCGGCTTTCACCCACTCTGGGGCGAGGACGAACACCCATCCCTTCTGACTCAACGCGATCTCGCGAGGATAAGCGTCTTCGAGGAGCAGGCGGTTGAGCTTCGGGGAAAGGAGCGGGTTACCAGCCTCGGCCACCAGGCGGCGTGTCTCGGGCGACAGAGCCACTCCGGCGAACCGGACCGGGTCCCACAGCGGCGGCAGAATCTGGCCAAACCTGCCGCGGCCCTTGACGAGCTGATCCAAATCGTCGACCAGCGCTTTCAGGAGCGGTCCGGGGACTGAACCCACCCCTGAGTAGGCCGCGAGTTCTGACTGGGTCGCGGGCGCGAGTCGACTCGCGATGAACTGCGACACGGGATCGCTCCCGGCTTTCAAGCGGGCGGCGAAAGCCGGGGCGTCCTTGAAGTCGTAGGTCGCCGGTTCCCACCCGCCTTCCGGACGATCTCCTCCCCCGCGGCGCAGCGCATCCAGATCGTAACCGGGCACGACGCGCACCATCGTCTCGCGCGGATCGATCACCGGCACGGCGGGATGCGGCTCGAGCCGGCCAAAGTCCTTTTCCACGAAAGCAAACAGCCGCGCCGTCGCCCACAGATCGGGCGCGTCTGCCGATCCCACCATCCGTGGGTAAACCCGGAGAATGGTGGTCCGGTTTGCCACCAGCGGCGGCGTCCCGCCGAAGGGTGGCGTGGGCTGGGTGACCGAGGGTATCTGCGGCAGCCGGGGCTGCGGTTGCTCGAGTACCGCCGTCTGAATCCCCTGGGTGACCTCGACCGCGCCGACCCAAAGGTTCGCCTGGGTGCCGGCGGGCGAGAAGTTGATCCGCCGCACCGCTTCCCCGCGGTTGCCGACCAAGTCCCAGGCTTCGACCCGGATCGCTCGAGTGCCGGGCAGGAGTGTGGTCCAGTACTCATCCCAAGCGAGGAATTCGCCTCGGCGCTGCTGTTTGGGGCAGCTTGGACACGTGCGACAAACGGAAGGGTCGCCGCCGCACACGATCGCGGGATCGCCGAGGCCCGTGCCGTGTTGGTCAAGGAGCGAGATCCTCACGCGGGCGATCCCCGCATCGACGCTCGTCCCCTCGTCATAGGCGCGAAAGGCCAGGCGGAGATTCGGCGAATAGACCGGCCAACCATCGAAGCCCGGCCGGGTGATCTCGACCAGCGGCGGGATCGTGTCCTCCCCGCACTGGGGCCCCGGGTTGTCGAAGGTCAGGTCATCGATGACCTCGTACGCCGCGTGGGTCGTCCCCCAATCGCCCAGGTATTCCACCACGACGCACCGGATTGGCCCGTCGATGGACGAAGCGCTGACAGACAGAAACTGGTCGATCGGGGTGGGGCCCCGGTCCAGCACGTAGTCCGCCACCACGCGCCCGGCGCCTTGGACCGGCTCGGGGGTCGTGTACGCGCTGACGAAGGCCACAACGCTGAAGGGGTACGCTCGGTCCAGTCCCATCCGGAAGCTGACTTCGTTCTGCGGCGCGGTGAAGGCGATGACTAGCCGCTTGGTCTGATCGTGTTCGTCACCGGTCCGGCGGACGACGAGGGCGTGCGTCGGACTGGCCGTTCCGGCGCCCAGGTCCACCAGTTGGCCGCCGCCCTCGAGGAATCGAACGCCACGATTGAAAGCGGCAAGGCTGCAATACTGGATCTGCACCGAGCCGGGCTCGGGAATCCCTTCCTCGAAAGTGATGGTCGCCGCGGAGAGCGTCGAGAGCGCCGCCAGCCAGAGCGGGCCAGCGGCGGTTCGTGACCTGTGCATTGTCATAAAGGGTGACCCATTCTTCGTGATGGACTTGAGGTAGGGAGAGCTTTCAAAAACGGCCAAAGCGCTGCCGGATTCGAAGATGGAGCTGAGATTCAGACCACTGCCGAGCGCTGCGCCACAGAGGTTCAACGCCACAACCACGGTCGAAACAACGCTGGCGCACTTCCGGCCAGACAGGCCAACGGGCCCGGCACATTCCTGCCGTCTTGTGTGCATTTGTCTTCATGCCGCGCATCCTACCAGCGCGCACCGGCTCGAACCAAGCCGGCGGGGGTTACCTGAGGGTTACCTGTTCGAACGGCTGACCGCTTAACGCCGCGTCGCAGCCTCCCTCACCGGCAAGCCGGCCTGGCGGAGGATTCCCGGCCAGGCTGGATCGTCGTGCAGCTCGCGGTAAGCGGGATGGACGCCGAGTGTGCGCACGTGGGGATCGCGCGCCTGGATGGCCTCGGCGATCAACCGGAGGGCAAGCGCACGGTCACCCAGAGCGAGGGCGGCAAAGGCGAGGCAGGCATCCGAACAGTATTCCCGCGTGCGCAGATCCAGCAGCCCGGCCAGGATCCGACGGGCCTCGTCCACACGCCCCTGCACCGCGCGAAGCCACGATTCAACGATTTCCGTGTAAACGCGTGGACAGCTCTCCTGCGCCCGGCGGATGGCTTCCTCCGCCTCCTCCCAGCGGTTCAGGGCCACGAGCGGTCCGATGGCGGCCCAGTAACCCAGCGTGTAGCCCGGATCCAGTTCCACGGCCTTGCGCGCGTTGGCCAGGGCTAATTCGTGCCGGCCACAGCACGAATCGTTGGCTGCCAATCCATGGAGGATGTGCGGCGAAAGCGGGTCCAATTCGCGCGCCTCCATCAGCCAGCCCCGCGCCTCGTCGAGTCGCCCCAGCGGCGTGAGGAACGACAGGCCATATTCGCAACGGCCGGCCGCGCTGCTCGAATCGAGTTCCAGGCAGCGAGACAGAGACTTCTCACAGGCGGCACTGTCCCAGTGAAAAGCGTTGTGGAGCACGCCGAGGGCGCGATGCGCATCCGCCAGCAAGGGATCGAGCGCGAGCGCTTTTTCGACCGCTGACACGGCTTCGGGCATGACCTCGAGCGGGCTCGCTTGCGCCCAGACCGCCTGCAAATGCAGGCAATCGGCCAGGCCGCAGTAGGCCGGCGCAAACGTCGGGTCCAACTGTATGGCGCTCCGGAAATACGCTGCCGGATCGGGGGACTGCTCGGGGCGCCAGCGGTTGAAGAAGTAGCGGCCCAGGAGGTAAGCCTCATGCACGGCGGGTGCGAGCGCGCGCGCGGCAGCCGGCCGGGCTTCGGCGACCCTCAGTTTCAATTCGCGCCCGACCGTGGCCGCCACGTCATCCGCCAGTTGGGTCGCGTTCTCCAGTTGGCGCTCGAACTGGCCGGACCAGATGCACCCGCCGTCCTTCGCTGCCATCAAGCGCAAGCTCACGTTCACCCGGTTCTGGGTCTGGCGCACACCGCCCTCGATGACCGCATCCACCGCGAACTTCTCGCGCAGCCGGGCAATGTCGTGCGCTTTCCCGCGCAAGGCCATGGCTGTCGTCCGGGCCAACACCTGCAGACCGGGTGCGCTGCTCAAGCGTTGGATCAACTCCTCGGTCAGCCCGTCGCTGAAAAACTCGCGCTCGCGCCCGCCGGTCAGGGTCGTCAACGGCAGGACGAGCAGGCGGGTTGGTTTGGCCGGCGGCGAACCCGCCACGGGCCGGTCGTCGAATCCGCGACGCTCAATCACCAGCACGTAAGCGCCGCTCGGCAGGGAGATGCAGATCAAATCCTGCGCGCCCTCCGTCGCGTAATACCGTTCCAACTTTCCGCGCAAGCGATTCGCCTGAACCCGCACGATCGGGTCAGCCTTGGTGTCGTAACCGGGCGTGCGGTGGAACACCTCGACGCCGATGACGGACTCCTTGAGCGTGCCGTCGTCTTTGCGCAAGGCGGACTCCACCAAATAGGACAGGAAACTCTGAAGGCCGGGCGAACGCCGGAACTCGCGGCTCTCGCGCACGCGGCCCAGCGAGTGACGCACGAGATCGGAATCCGGCATCGGGTTCACGGCGGGCAGCGTATCCGTGCGTTGGCGCGCCTTCAACTTCAGAGCTTTGAGAATCCCTCGAGTAAGTCCCGCGTCAGCGCGTTTACGGTGTACCGGGGCAGTTTCCCCTCGACGGTCATCTGAATGGCAGCCATGTCCTGGACGTAGCGGACGACCACGCCATCTACGCTGATCCGCTAAACTCCCGATTCATCATCCGCGTTCGGCAAGTCCCTGTGGGGAACCGGTGGCTTGTAGAGCTGGGCATACAGTTCCAAATCCGGTGGGCCCCCGGGTTCCTCATCCAAGGAAGGGATGTCGAACTGCGTCTTCAGGCGCGCGAGGTCGCCGGTGCGGAACCAGCCGTCTTGGATCACGGCAGCCGCGGCCTCTGGAGCAGGCCGGTTGGGTCAGCGAGCACGTCTGCGTCGGGGTGGCGCATCTACAATGGGTGTTCACGATCCCGAAGCGGCGGCGGATCCACTTCCGGTTCGATCGACGGCTACTGGGCGAGCTGTGCCGGGCAGCCGCCCGCACCGTGATCACGGTCTATCGCGCCGCCAGAGGCCGTCCCGACGCCCTGCCCGGCATGGTCGGCGCCATCAAGACCTTCGGCCAACTCATCCATGCGAATGCCGAGAGCCGATTCCCCGAACCGGGCGACGAGGAACTGCTGGCCGGAGGATGCCGTCGACGCGGGGAGCCGGAGCGCGGGGGAAGCGCAGGCCGGCCTAGCGGCGGGCCGGAATCCTGCCTGGGGCGATCGGCTCTGGGAGATCTGGGCGGACAAGCGGCAGTCGTGGCTGGGGGAGGTACTCCAGCAGGGGCAGGTCCCGTTTGCTGGGGAGCAACCAGCCCTGCGGGTCCTGTCGCGGCTGAAGCTGGGTGGGGCTGATCTGGGGGCCGATGAAGCCACAGCCAAGGCGGTGGGTCGCTGGGTGACCGACACCGACGTTCAGGCCGGGATGACGCGCTACCTCGCGACCCTGGACGCCACGGTCGGGCGCCGCTGGGCCGAGTCGCTGCCCCTGTCACGGGAGGTCGCCCTGGCGGTGGCGGGGTTGGCTGGCGGACCAGCGTCCCCTGCGGCGGCGGTTGCACTGGCCTACGGCGAGCGTGTGTTCGCTGCGGGCGCGGATTTCAGCGCGGCGTTTGCGCTTAGGGCGGGACTGGGGGAGCGCCTGCCCACCCGGCGGGCGACGGTCATCGAGGTGTTGGGGTTGCGCGCCGACGGTGACGAGGCGTTGCAGTCGGCGGCCCGCGATTGGCTGAGCGCCTTGCCCAACGATCAGCAACTCAACGACGTGCTGGTGGATGACTGGCTGCGGACGGACGACGAGTTCCTCTCGAACCTGCTGCGGGACCAGCGGCGGTGGTCGTCCGAGGGCGGTAAAGAGGCGTTGTTGTTGCTGCTCTGGGGCGATGCGAAGGGCTACCAGGCCCTGGGGGACACAGACGGCCGCCTGTTGTCGGAGGCGTGGGCCATGGCGAACGACGCGCGGCGCGAACGCATGGCGACTGTGATTCAAGCGACTCGAGATGCGGCGCTGGCCGACCAGTTGCTGCGCGCCCAGGTTTTGGTCTCAGGTGGCGACAAAGCGCTGGGATGGCAAGCCTTGCTGGCCACCGGCGACGAAGACCGGATTGTGGCGGCGGCGCGTGACCTCAAGGGGCGAGACCTGTTTGACCTCGTCCGGCGCTGGGCTGAGAACGGCCGGCGCCCGAAGGACCCGCGCAAGCGTGCCGCGGTCGAGCGCGCGGTGACGGCGCTCAAGAACCTGCCGAAGGTCGAGGTCGAGCCAGCCCCGAAGTTGCCCGAGGGTCTGGACGACCCACTGGAGGGATGGTCCGCGCATCAGGCGAGCGACACGGAACTGCAGGGCGAATTGCGGGCCCCTGATCCGCTGGTCCGGGCCCGGGCGTTGTTCGCGCTTTCGCAGCGAGGCAAGGTGGGCGAGGAGGAGCTGCGCGCCAAGGCGGCCAGCGAGGACTGGCCGGAGCGGTTTGTCGCCGCCCTCCGCGGCCCCCATCCGGACGCGAGCAACGACCACGTGTACTGGGTGAGCGCCTGCGCGGGCGAGGACTCGGGGACGCACGAGGCACTCGTGGCCTGCGGCCCGGACGAGTTCCAGCGCGCGCAAGAGAGGTTGGCCAAGCTGCGCTCCCGGGGGACGCCTCTCGCCAAGCGCGATGCCGCCGAGTTGGATGCCCTCCAGGCCTTCCGCGAGCTGGACAAGTCGGACATCTCGGTGAAAGCGGACGATTCCGCGCCTGAGCCCGGTGGCATCAAGACTCATGGCGATGTGGATGCGGACGTGCTGAAGGCGATGGTCGGTAAGGGCGGCGGCGCGCCTCGCGGACGCAGCCAGCGCTAACGCACGCGATCCGGACGGTCCCCATGCCATTCGACAACGATGAAAACAAACCCAACACGCGGTGAGAGTGTAGGCCGACGGTTGAAACGCGCTTGGCTGGCCCTCGCGGGCCGGAGTCTCTGGGAGGAGTTCCTCGAGGCGGGCGTTCCTGGCCGGCCGGAGGCCGCCATTGCCCGGGTGGGCCTCGAGCGCGACGAGGCCCGCCGTGAACTGGGCCGCCTGCGCGAAGAATACGCCCGGACGGAACGCCAGACCGCGGGCGAGATCGACGCCGCCCGGCGCGAGGCCGTCCTGCGCTTGGCGCGGCGGGTGGGGCCCCTGCTTTCCCAGCTCGCGACGATGCGGGCCTTGGTGGCGGAGGGGAAGGACGTGCGCCGGGAGGATCTGCTGACGATGGTGGGGAAGCTCGAGGCGGCCTTTGCCGCGGCCGGCATCAGCGCCATCGGCGAGGTCGGGGCCGAGACGCCCTTCGATCCCAAGCTCCATCAGCGCATGAGCGGCGGTGATGTCACCGATGGCGACCCGGTGAGAGTGCGGTTTGTTGGTTACACCTGCGGCGAGACCGTGGTGACGAAGGCGCTGGTGAGTCGGAAAGAGGGTTAGAGGGCTCAACGGTTCACGGTTCAACGGTTCACGGTTCAACGGTTCAGCGGTTCAACGGTTGAGCGGTTGCGATCTGAAGACGGAGAAGGTGAAAGGTGAAGACGAAGCGAAGAAGAACTGCTACGTGGTCGGCGGGTAGCCGGTCGCGGAGTGGGGCGCGGACGGTCACGTCCGCTACGAATGTGGACCTCGAGAAGGGAGCGCGGACGGTCACATCCGCCCAGGCCGGTGGGCCGCCCCGAGGCGGGTCTGACGACCCGCGCCCCGGCGTCCGGTGCCCCGCCCGGAGACCGCCGCACAACGCTGCTGGCGCCGCCGTCTCGATTTCGGACGCGAGCGACTCGAACCGGAGCGTGGAAAGGCAGCTCGTACTCATGAGTCGGCGAGATGGACGAGGATGGAGGGTAGGGCGCGCACTCCGCTGCGCGCCGCGACCTCCCTTGTGTACCTCGACCTGCGGCGCGCAGCGGAGTGCGCGCCCTACCTGCCCTCTGAACCGTTGAACCGTGAACCGTGAACCGCCGAACCGCTGAACCGTTGAACCATGAAGAAGCTCGGTGACTTCGAGATCGTTGGGAACCTTGGCCGGGGCGGGTTCAAGACCGTGTATCGCGGACGGAATCTGGCTAGCGGGAAGAACGCGTACCCCCCGGAGGTGGCGCTGTGCGTGCCGCATACCCAGGACGAGGAGGCCCACCATCTGCTGCGCAACGAGCACCGGACGTTGGCCGCCCTGGATCACCCGGGCATCGCCCGCATGCTCGGGCTCGAGCGCGACGAGGAGACTTTGTTCGCCGTCATGGAGTTGGTCGAAGTGGAAACGGTGAGTGAACGGCTGAAGCGGGGCGGGCCGCTGCCGCTGGCGGACGCCGTCGCCGTCGCACGGCAGGTCGCGGCGGCGCTGGACTACGCACACGAGGCGCTGGTGTTCCATCGGGACGTGAAGCCGGCGAACATCAAGGCCGCGGCGGCGCCGCAAGCGCCCGATGGATGGCGGGTGAAGCTGCTGGACTTCGGCCTGGCGCGCTTGCTGACGCATTCGCAGTACGTGGCGACGACGCGCGTGGGGTCGGTGGCGTACATGGCGCCGGAGCAGTTCGAAGGCGCGGCGGGGATGAACGCCGATGCGTGGGCGCTGGGCGTGTCGTTCTTCCAGATGGCGACCAACACGCTGCCGTTCCTGGCCAACGACGAGAGCGCCTTGGTGCGGAAAATTCTCTACGAACCGCCCGACCTGGATCCCTTGGAGAGCGGCGGCCGGTGGCCGAGGAGTTAACAATACTGCGGACTGACCCCGGAGCCGAAGAACAACCCGCAGATCGGCATGGCCAACATCCGCTCCGTGATGCCCGCGCTCCAGCAGCCCACCGCCATTTTCGAGGGGTTGCGCCGGGACGAGCACGAGGACCGGCGCGCGCCCGGCTGGTATTGCTACTGTTCCAAGCCGCCTTGCAGTTTTGACGAGAGCGGCGAGGAACGGCCGCCGTATCCGGGCCAGGTGTTTTTGGTCTCTGTGAACCGGGAGAAGGTCGCTTGCAATTGGCCGTGGGCGCGGGCCGACAAGGCCGATGAGGGGCTGCCAGAGAACTACGAAGCACGATTCGAGCGCAGAGCACTATGAAAACCATGAGCAACGACGAGTTTGCCAAGCGCATGATGCTCCTGGCCAAGCCGGCCAGCGAATTCAAACCCTCGGCCTACTACGATGCCGACGGGGACTGCATCGAGTTCCTCGCCAAGCCCGACCCCTTCTACGAGGAGCGGGTGGATGATCTGGTGACGGTTTACTACTCGCAGAAGACGGGCGAGGTCATCGGGTCGTTGCTCAAGGGCGTGTCCAAACTGGCCAGGCGCTTGGCACAGAAACTCCCCGGCTTCCTGATCACCATTCAGGATGGACGGATTCGGTTGGAGCACCTGTTTCTGGCGGGCATGTGGCTTCAGAAGTCCGAGCCGCAAGCGATAGACCTCCTCGCCTACAAGAAACTCGCGGAGATTGCGGAGCGAACCTCCGTGGACGTCTCGGCAGAGCTCTGCGCCGCTGCCTGATGCTGACAGCGTGAACCCCAGAGCATCCTGACGGCCCGTTTGACGGCGTTCAAAGCACGCTCGATTTCCGCAGCCGTATTCCCAGCCCCGAGCGAGAACCGGATCGTCTGCCGCGACGCGGCGGATTCCGGCTTCATCGCCTTGACCCTTTGCGACGGTTCGTCGGCGTCCGCCGCCTGCGCGAAGGCTGCGAGTTCTTCAAGAGCATGGCCCAACGGCGGAGTGATCTGGAAGCGGCGAAGGCGACGGCTTGAACCGCTGATGGACGCTGATGAACGCTGATTCAAGGGACCTTACCCGTGCAATCTCCAGATAGTGCGCAAACCAGTCAGCCACTCTCCAAGCGCCGTGCGGGCAAGCCCAGGGTCGGTGAGTTCCTTGTTTGGATGCGCGACGTAATCGTTTCGGAACGTGTTGATGCGGCAGAGAAGTTTGTAGGTTTCGTCAGGCACTCCGGAAAATCGTTGACTCACGGCAGCGAGAATTCCAGGCGCCGACGGCTTTGGTCCGCGGGCAGACTGCAAACACCATCGGAGCAATCCGATGGGGCTCATCCCATTGTGGTCAACCAATGTCCGTTTGAGGTCCCGGGCCCGCCGCCGCAAGTCTTCGGCGTCTTTCTTCGGCAGGCCGGATACGTCAGGCTCAAAGAACTTGTCCTGCACAGCGCGCGCGGTGGGAATCTCGCCGCCGAGCCGCTTCAGCAAGACCGCTTTCGATGCCTCGTCCAATGGGCCGAGCACCGGAACCAAAACGGGCGCGAGTGACTGCCCGGTCTTCTTTTCCAGAAACTGAAAGAGTCCAATCGCCTGTTGAACCATCTTCTGGTGCGCTGGTGGCAACGCCGCGAAGTCTGCCTTGCCGATGAAGGCCTCGGTTTCCTCTGCGCGCGCCTCGCCGAAGGCCAGCGTCAGTTGCGGCTCGGCGGCTTCGGCCATCAGGTCTTCCAGCGCGGGTCCGCAAGTGCGTGCGAGCACGTCCAACCGGTTGTCGCCAAAGGCCTCGAAAGTCTGCTGGGGCACGTAGAGGTACGACCACTTGACCTTGCCTGCGGA
Source organism: Verrucomicrobiota bacterium (assembly GCA_016871715.1). Lineage (GTDB taxonomy): Bacteria > Verrucomicrobiota > Verrucomicrobiia > Limisphaerales > J093 > VHCO01. Next base: position 5,056 of record VHCO01000140.1, on the reverse strand, counting down.
CGCGGCCTTGCACCACGCCACGGCCGCACGCGCCTTCAAGGGCACGTCCTTGTCCACGCGACCCTTCGTTTCCGCAAGGACGTAGTTGCCATCCGTCAAGCGCGCCAGAAAGTCGGCCGTGTAGAACGCCAGTTGTCCGTTGCCACTCAAGCAGTCAACTCGCAGGGCTTGTGGCCCGGCGTTCTTGCAGAACGCCGCCACGTCTGGCGCGCGGTCGAGGAACTGACTCATGGCCACTTCCAAGTCGCGGTTGCAGGTGACCAGGTTGAACAGCGTCCGCGCTGCCGGCACCGCCGGATGCGTCGCTGAATGCGTCACTTGGAACGGTTTCCAGAGGGCAACCGAACGCCCCGATCCACCGGGACGGCGCTGTTCCTTGATCGTCGTCCGTTTCAGGATCAACGGCACGAACGTCGCGCGGACATGCTCGCGCACGTCCGCATCAGCGACGCGGCCCAGCAGGCGTGGATCAAAGAGTGGCAGCGGCTGCTCGAAAAGCATTTCGGTGATGAACGCCTCCAACAGCGGCGCGAGCACGGGATGCGAGCCCCTCAACCCCGTGACGTATTCGAGTTCCTCCCGGTAAAACGAAATGGCGCCGACGCCATTTTGCAGCAACGGCAGCCGGAGGGTCATCCGTTCCACCACCTCGTCGGTGATCAAGTGCCGGCCCTCATAAGGAATCTCCTCCGTGCGCAATGCGCCCATGGGCAAAGGACGGTAGCGCGCGAACTGCTCGCGGACGTCGGCAATCGTCAGGCCTCCCAGCGTTGCCTTGCGGCTGAAGCCGGCGCTGACCTCGGGCAGCACGAGGTCCAGTTTGGCGAGGTCCTTGTGCTCCTTGTCTGGGAAAATTGTGACGGTCGTTTTCGGGACGTGTTCAACGTCAATGGTCTCAATGAACAAGCCTTCCTGCTCAAGCTCCTGTTGGTAGAGGCTCACGAACGCCGGATGCTCCACCGTGGTCACCAGTTCCGCGACCTCGCCCGGCGGCGTCATCCGCCGCAGGCCGCGCCCCAGCGTTTGCTCCGGCAGGATGTTTGCCTTGGAGGTGTAGGGCCGCAGCGGCACAATGGTCGTCACGTTCCGCACGTCCCAGCCTTCGCGCAGCATCAGGACCGAGACGATGCACGCGTACGGATTCTGGTCGGAATCAATCTGCCGCGACAACTCCCGCAACGCCTTCAAGTCCTCGTCGCTGATGTCACTCTCGCTCTCCTCAAAGCTCGGATACCGGTTCTTGCGCCCGCCAATCCACTTGATCTTCCCCTTCAGATTCGTGTGCAGATTCGTGGTCCGGTGGTTCAATTCCGCAAACAGTGGATCGCTGTTCAGCCGGCGCGCGATTTGATCCGCGGCCGCGGTGTCCTCCGTCATCACGAACAGCACCGGCTTTTTCCCGCTCTTCGCCCATTCCTCCTTGGACTTCTGCCACCGCGCGTAACCGACCATCAACTGCTCCTGATATTTCTCCGAGGCGTCCAGGCTCGCGCGTTCGGTCCACCTTTTGCCGCGCCCAATGACCGGCGTCTTGACGATCCCGGCGTCCACCGCCTCGCCCAGCGGCGTGTCGCAAATCACATGCTGGAACATCTGCCCCTGATTGTCTTTCGGCGTCGCGGAGAAATCGAGTTGCGCGACCAGCCCACTACCGGTTCGACTTGCGATGGTTTCGTGCAGCCAGGCGATGGCTCCATTGGCCGCCGATCCTGGGTCCCACAAGTGATGCGCCTCGTCGTTCAGCACCATCACGCGCCGGTTTGAAATCCGTCTTGAGCCGCTCGAAGACCGTCAGGTTGGGTGCGATGACGACGAAATGTTTCGCCATCGGCGAATCGCTTTCGCGCAGCGCATGGAAGTAACTCCACACGATGGCCAAACTCATCACCTTCGTCTTGCCCGCGCCGGTGGCCAGCTTGAACGCGTACTTCGCCCAGCGGTCGTCTTCCGGGTTCACGCCCAGTGCCGCCGTCTCGGCATCCGGCCCGCCAAACTCGGCGACGAGGCTTGTCAGAGCGCGGATGCCGCGCACTTCGTAAAGGTAGATCAGCGTCTCAATCGCCTCGCGTTGGCAGAAGTAGTACTTGAACGGCACGCGGCTGCCGTCCCGCGCGTCAACCAAGTGGTCGCGTTCAAACCAATGATGCAGCAACTCCCGCGTCGTGTCGGACGCGCCCGGATAATCCGTCTCCCGCCACGCCTTCACGTGCGAACGCAGCGTTTGGGCGATGATGATTTTGGAGGGCCGCCGGCCTTTCTTCACCTGCGCCGGCTGGTCACCCTGCGCCCGCGTCCGATGCCGGTTCGGTTCTTCCTGCGGCGCGAACAGCGGCTCGAGCGCGGCGAGGTTGACGATGGGTTCGGGCATGGCTTCAGCCGTTGCCGCTTTCGGGCAAGGATTGATCTTTCAAAACCTCAGCGACGGCGTCCAGCACCGCGAAAACCTCGGGATGAATCTCCTCCGGCTTCATCTCAGCGGCGATCTGGTAGAACTCGCGCTTGGGCATCGGATTGTAGAGACGGAACTCCTTGAAGAAGTCCCGAAAGAATTCGTCGAGGAAGACGCTGCCCCGGATGTCCCGCAAGGTGGCGCTGTCGGTTAGCGGATGCTCGTAGTCATCAGCGGTCATGCGCTTGCGGAGTAGCTCATCCGCCTTGCCCGGCGCATTGGCTCCGAAGAGTTCAATCTCCTGCATCACGTGTCTGGCGCACAAGCGCCGCAGTGTGGCCGGGTGGAGCAAGTAGTTCTCGATTTCCCGACGCGACCACATGCGCTCGGCCAGATCGCGCTCCGTTTGCAGCGTGACCGCCGTTTGGTCAATCAGCGCCAAGCCTTTGAGGCTGGGAACGGCGGCCTTCAGGCCGTCAAAATGCTTCCGGGCCTGGGCGATGACATTGCCAACGTGCTTCACGAACGCTTGGCTGAGCAGCCCCACGGCCGGGTGTTTCAGCCCGCGGGCCCAAGCGCTCAAGATGTCCAAATCGGTGAAATCCTCGACGTACAACACTCGCTGGCGCTGCGCCGCCAGTAAATAGTCAACGTTGGCGATGTCCTGCAAGGACTTCTTGATCTGCGCCTTTTCTGCGGCGGAGGCCAGCGGCCCTACGCGCGGGCCGAGAAACGCCACCACCTGGTCGTAGTCGCATTCGTCGAAGATGACCTCGGAGTGCGTGGCCACGACCAACTGCGAACCGCGCTCGGCCACGAGCCGCCGGAGCAGCGAATACACCTCGCGCTGGCGAATGACCTCCAAATGCGCGTCCGGCTCGTCCAGCAGAATCACCGAGCCAGGGCGCGCATGAATGAACGTCAGCAGCAGCAACACCTGGAGAAAACCGCTGCCGCCCGTGGCGATGTCCAGTTCATCCTCACGCGCCTTTTTCCGGCGGCGCGCCAGGTTGCGGTACTGGAGGATGATCTCGCTGGTGTCGGCCACGTGCTGCGGCTCCAGGAGTTCCACCTGAAACAAGTCGCGCATCAACGCCCGGATCTGCTCCCACTGCTGCGGGGCCTTGTCGAACACGCTCAAGGCCAGGTTGCGCAGAATGTCGCCGGCCCGGCCCTCGCCAATCCGCCGGTTCTGCGCCCCTTCCTCCAGCTTTTCTTCCTCCCGTTGAATGCCGGCCAGCGGCGGCAGGTGCGCCACGGTCAGGTCTTTCACGGCCTTGGGAATCTGGCCCGCCTCCAGGAGCGTCCCGTCCGCCGTGACGGGATTGGTGTAAAACTGCTCCGCGCTTTGATGGCGCAGTTCCACGCCGCAGATCCAGGTTTCCGGGCCGTGCGTTCCCGACACGATCACCTGAATGGGCACCACCTGGGGGCCGGCCAGCGCCACGACGCAGTCATGCCACAGGTGCCGCACGGACCGAGTAGGAATGACCGCCAAGTCCTTCCGCGTAATCGGAACGCCCGGGCGGTCTTTGGCCTTGCTTCCGGATTCCTCGCCGCGCTCGGCCAGCCAGCGGCGGAGGCAGAAGCTCCACAGCGTGAGGGCCTGGATAGCCGTGCTTTTGCCGCTGTTGTTCGGGCCGGCGAAGACCACCGCCTCTTGCAGCGGAACCTCTACCGTCTCGAACCGCTTCAGGTTCTTGATGACAATTCGCTCGATCATATCTTCACCTCCACCGTGATGCTCGTGTCGCAGCCGAACACGTCCACCACCTTCACGCACGCGGTGTATTTGCCGGGCTTGGGATACTTGTCGAAGCCCGCGTCGCTCACGAGTTTCAGCGAGCGGTCTTTGCGCGTGCGGTAATCCTGCCAGTGATGCTCAAACGGCTTGTCCTCGTGCCAGTTGAAATCCACCGCCCAAAAATCAATGAAGTCGAAGCCGCTTTTCACGGCGCGCTCACGCAAGGCTTCCAATTCCTTCGTCGGCACTTCCGCCAACGATGGCAGGAACTTCGTCAGCTTGATGTCCACGGCTTTACCCCTCACCCGTCCTGCGGACACCCTCTCCCCATCCGATGGGGAGAGGGACGGGGTGAGCGGCCGATAAACCACCTCCGCTTCCAGCACCGCCACTTCCAGAAACGGCGGCGGCTCTTTGCGATTCTTCTCCATGATTTCGCGCGGAATGGGGATGAGCTTGATTTGCGCACCTTCGCTCGCTTCCAACTCGTGGCAGACCAGCCGCAAATCCATCTCGAATTCCCACGCCAGACAATGCACTTCCTTCGCGCCGGCTTCGCGCGCGGCTTTGGCCACGGCGCGCACCTCGGCGCGCGTGAGGATGCTGTCAATGCCGTCCACATACACGAACGCCCGGCCTTTCATGCCGTGCAGGTAAGGCGATGATGAAACGCGGGTAGGGCGCGTCACTCCGTGCGCGCCGCCGTCTGGCAATTCGTTCGGCGCGCACGGAGTGCCGCGCCCTACCTGCCCCAAGACCTCCGCCTTGTAAAAGCCGAGCACCACTTTGCGGTGCTCCTCGTCCGCGCCTTTGAGCCGTTCCTTCTGCCACCATTGGCGTTCGTAACGGCCGAGGTTGTAAACGTCGAACGCGCGATACGGCTGGCCCGCGTCGTGCAACGTGCGCTGCAACTCGATCAACCG
>VHCO01000139.1 GCA_016871715.1 Verrucomicrobiota bacterium | reverse complement strand
ACGACCGCTGGCATGTGGTGGCGAGCTACGGGTATGGCATCGATGCGATGCGCACGCACGGTCGGGGGGCGCACCAGGTGGGTTTGTTGCTGCAGCTCGATCTGGAGGCGGGCCCGCCGGGGCGTCGCTTTCCGTTCTTGCGTTGGTTGAATCCGGAACGGTGGTGGGGGTTGGATCGGATGTTCCGGCGTTGAGGGGGCGCTTTTTCGCTGGCCAACCCGTCATCGCGCAGGCAAACAGTGGCCCGGGTTCGCATGAACGAGCAAATCGTCATTCTCGATTTCGGTTCGCAGTACACCCAGGTGATCGCCCGGCGGATTCGGGAGTGCCGGGTTTACTCGACGATCGTTCCTTACACAACGCCCGCGGCCGAGCTGGATGCGCTGTCGCCCAGCGGCCTGATTCTGTCGGGTGGCCCAGCCAGTGTCTACGATGCGAAAGCCCCGCTGTCGGATCCGGGCCTGTTCGAGTTGGGGATTCCGGTGTTGGGGATTTGCTATGGGCTCCAACTCTTGGCCCATTTCCTGGGAGGCAAAGTCGAGCGGGGCGGCAAACGCGAGTACGGGAAGGGGACCCTGAGGGTGACGGAGGCGGCTTGCCCGCTGTTTGCGAAGCTGCCTGGGAGTTTCCAGGTCTGGAACTCGCACGGCGACAAACTGACGCGGTTGCCCGCGGGGTTCGTCTCGGTGGCGACGACTGAGAACTCGGCCTACGCAGCCATTGCGCACGGAGCCAAGCGCTTGTACGGGTTGCAGTTCCACCCGGAGGTGGTGCACACGCCGCGCGGCCAGGAGATTATCGGCAACTTCGTCCACGCCATCTGCGGCTGCGGCCGGAATTGGACGATGCGCCACTACGCCGAGCAGGCGGTCGAGGAGGTTCGCCACCGGGTCGGGGCGGAGCGGGTGATTCTTGGGCTGAGCGGTGGGGTGGACTCGAGTGTGGCGGCGGCGTTGTTGCACCGCGCCATTGGCGATCAGTTGACGTGCATTTTCGTTAACAATGGCCTCCTTCGCGCCGGCGAGGCGGAGGTGGTGCGCGAGGTGTTCGGCCGGCATTTCCACATGCGGCTGCGGTACGAAGATGCGACGCGGATGTTCTTGGGGCGATTGAAGGGGGTGCTGGATCCAGAGCGCAAGCGCAAGGTCATCGGCCGGACCTTCATCGAGGTGTTCCAGGCGGCCACGCGGCGGGCTGGTCAAGCGAAGTTCTTGGCGCAGGGGACGCTTTATCCGGACGTGATCGAATCGGTACCGATCGCTGGCAATCCAGCCGCGCTGATCAAGAGCCACCACAACGTGGGCGGGCTGCCTAAGCGGATGAAGTTCCAACTCGTTGAGCCGCTCAAGTGCTTGTTTAAAGACGAGGTGCGGCAGCTCGGGACCGCGTTGGGCTTGCCGGAGGAGATCGTGTACCGCCAACCTTTTCCCGGGCCGGGTTTGGCGGTGCGGATTCTGGGCGAGGTCACGCCGAAGCGGCTCGAGATCCTGCGCCGGGCCGATGCGATCGTGCTCGAGGAGATGAAGGCGGGTGGCTGGTACTACCGGATCTGGCAGAGTTTCGCCGTGCTCCTGCCCGTGCGCAGCGTGGGCGTGATGGGAGACGAACGGACCTACGACTACACCATCGCGCTGCGAGCGGTGGAATCGCAGGACGGCATGACGGCCGATTGGGTGCGCCTGCCGCACGAGTTGCTCGAGAAGCTCGCCAGCCGCATCGTCAACGAGGTCAAAGGCGTGAACCGCTGCGTGTTCGACATCACCAGCAAGCCGCCCGGCACGATCGAGTGGGAATAACCTGACGGTGCGCCCTGCGAGGCGCCGGGGACAGCGCACGCTGCCGGTCCGCGGCAGCCGGAGGCGGGGCGGCGAGCGGTGCGCCGGTTAGACGCCCCCGATCCAACGGCGGTTTTCCCAGACCGCCTTGAGCGAAGTGAGGTTGCGAGTATCGAACAGCCGCCGGGCGGCGGCGCGGAATTGACCTCGTTTCAGCGCGTGCCAAGCGTCGCTGGCGTTGACGGCCACGAATTGCAGGACGCTGGGGTCCCGGTAGCAGTCGATCATGCAACGGGTGCAGCCGTCGCGAATGAGCTTCGAGGCGTCGAACTCGTAGATGTTGCACATGGGTTTCTCCCAGTAGTGGCAACGGTACAAGTCCAGCTTCCAATCCAGATAAAAGTACTTGTGCCCGCCCAAACAGCCGAACCGCTCCGGCTCGCCTCTCAAGTGCCGTTGCATCTCGGTCAGCGACTCCGTCGGATTCACCACGGGAAAACCGCTGGTGCGCTTCATCTGTTTGATCTGCTCGAAGACGGCGGCGAGCTCGTCGGTCCGGTAGGCGACCAGTTGCGAGTCGCTAAAGCTCAAATAGGTCGAGCCCAGCGTCGTCAGCGGGTAGGAGAACGTGCAACTGCTGAAGCCCAACGTCCGCAAGAATCCGGGGAGTTTGGCGTAATCCTCGATCAGGCGGCTGGCGGTTACACTGGCGGTGGTTTGGACGCCCAGTTGGTCGAAGAGAGCGTTGGCCTGTTGGATCTTGCGGCAGACGTCGGGCAAGCCGCGATTGGTTTCGTGGCGAGCCACGTCGTGAGCGTCGATGGACATGATGACGCTCGTCAGCCCATCGGCGGACAGCGCGCGCATGTTGGCGTCGGTCCAGAGCGAGCCATTGGTGCAGATCATCGGGCGAATGCCGCGTTCGGCGGCGTAGCGGACCATGGCCCGCAGGTCTTTGTGCACCAGGGGTTCGCCCCCTACAAACAGCAGGTAACCAATGTGGTTGCGGACGCAAATGTCGATGACGTCCCGCGCCTCGGCCAACGTCACGCTGCGCCGTTGGCGCGGATCGAATCGGTCCACCGCGAAGCCGCAAAAATCGCAGCGGGCATTGCAGATGTTCGTGATGGCGAACTGTAAATAGCCGGGACCACCGTGATCCAACACGTCCAGCAACAGCCGACCTGCGCCCGCCCGCGGTCGCGCCACGGGAAGCAGTGGCCTCACTTCTCGACCGGCTGCCCGGCCTTCTCCCAAGCACGGAAACCGCCATCCAAGTGAGCGACGGACTTGAACCCCAACTTCCGCAGCACAGCCAGCGACTTGGTGCTGCGGCCGCCGGAGGCGCAATGGACCAGATACGCCTGGTTCCGGTCCAACTCGGCGAGCCGTTCCTCGAAGCCCGCCGCGTTGAAGTCCAAGTTCTTGGCCCCGCTAATGTGGCCGGCCCGGTACTCCGCTGGTGTTCGAACGTCCAGCACCGCGTATTGTTGCTCGCGGATCAGGCGCTGCGCTCCAACCGCGTCCACATGGACCACTTGCGGCGCAGGCGCGGTGCCCGCCGCGAGCACTGGCTCCGAACCGACACCGACTCGCGAGGCGGCCGGGCCGCAACCGCAGACCAAGAGCCCACCGAGACAACCGAGGGCGATCCCCAGCATTTTCATGGCGCGTAATGTGGCATGTCATTTGGTTTTATCAACCCGCCGCTCGCCCGCCGCTTGCCCGGCGTCCGTCCTCAGACGTGACCGGCCTGGGAGCCGGGTCGCGCCGGTCGCAACGGCTGGCCTTCCGGAGGCTGCGCTTGCATGCGCCGGCATGCCTTTCGGCGACGACGGCGCGCGCGTCCGAAACAGCGCTTGGGTGTTAGCGCTTGGGCCCCGTGACCATGGGGAAGTCGTCGGTGCGAAACGGCGAGACGGGCAGCCCGCCCTTGCTGAAGAGGTTGATCACCGGGTAATCGGCCCAGCCAAAGCGGACCGCGGCCGGTTCGGGCACGCTGGGGCTGCTGACGACAACCCGGTTCCCTTGAACGACGGCTTTGGCCCAAACGAACTTGCGGTCGGCGCTGGCAATGGCAAATCCGGTCAACTCGCCCCCACGGGCCTCGAGACCGTCGGCAGCGTGTTGGAAGCGGATGATGGCCCGCGGGCCATCGAACCGGACCGAACGGAAGGTTGGGCTGAGGCCATGGATGCGCTCGCCGTAGGCAATGACCCGCGCGGCCAGGGCCAAGCGCTCACCCACAGGTTGCTTCTTGGCGGGATGGATGTCGTCCTTGTCGCCCACGTCTGTGATGACGGCCAGGCCGACCTCGGGGAGCAGTTTGGCTGCGAAGCCCTGTGCCTCACGCAACTCAGCCCAATCGCTCTCGCCCGGCGCGGCCGTGATTTCCCCCAGCGCGCGCTTGCGATTCTTGTCCCAAGGCGCCAGTTGCACCGCTAGGAACGGAAAATCCCCCTGGCCCCAATCGCTGCGCCAATTGCGGATCATGTCCGCAAACAATCGGCGGTACTGGAACGCGCGACCGGCGTTGGACTCGCCCTGATACCAAATCGCTCCGCGGATGCCATAGGGCAACAGCGGTGCGATCATGCCGTTGTACAGTTCGGTCGCCCGCCAGCCCAGGCCAGGTCGCCGCTTGTCGAACGGCTTGCCTTCCTTCTCCGCCTCCGCCTTTTCCTTCTCCCATTGGGCCACCGCCGACTCGTAGGCGGCCACGGCGGCTCGCGACGTTTCTAAGATGTCTCGCTTCCACTCCGGGTCCTCGTTCAGGGTCGCCTCGCTCATCCACACCTCCGCCGGCGAGCCGCCCCAAGACGTATGGATCAAGCCCACCGGCACCTGCCGCGACGTTTGCAGCGCCCGACCAAAGTAGTAGCCCACCGCGCTGAAGCTCGCGACGGTGTCGGGCCCGCAAAGCCGCCAGGCCGACTGCACGTCCTCGACGGGCGCCAGCGCCTTGAGTTTCGGCACTGTGAACAGGCGCAGGTTCGCGTTGGCGGCCCCGGCAATGTCCGCCTGCGGCTCGTGCGAGCGGGTCAGCGGCCATTCCATATTCGATTGACCGCTGCAGACCCACACCTCGCCCACCAGCACGTCCTGCACCTCGAGCCGGTTCTTGCCGCGCACCACCAACACATCGGGACCGCCAGCCTTGACCGCCTTCAGGCGCACCTGCCACCGGCCTTGGGCGGCGGTGGTGGTCTGAGTTTGGCCGCGGAACTCGACGGTGACCGCCTCGCCTTCGTCGGCCCAACCCCAAACCGGGACGGTCTGGCCTTGCTGCAAGACCATGCGGTCGGTGAAGAGCGCGGGGAGCCGGACTTCGGCCTGCAGGCCCAGCGTCAGCATCCCCAAAGCCAGAACCGGCGCCCCCAGCGCTGCCATGCCGCGCCGGGCACCAGCGAGAAAACCGCGTCCGCGCTGGAGCCATTGAGGTTTCCACGCTACACCAGTGAACAAGTGTGAAGTGAACATGGCAGGTACTCCAACGCAACCTCCTCCCTGCCGTCAACGTCGAAAACGCGCCGGTGCGGAGGCCACTTGATCGCTTGAAGTCCGACCCCGATTCGGCTATAGGCCCTAGTGCAGTCTCGAAGCGGAAGCGAATTTGACGACCATTGATGTGCCGACCTCGTCCTCACCCCTAACCCGCATCCTTATGAGCACTTTGACCCGAACCACGCGAACCCCGCCCTCGCTCGCCGCTGCGCTGCGATCGCTCGTCGCGACCGACTCGGACACTCACCCTCGCCGCCGGCCTCGGCGAGCTGCGCGCGCCGCGTTCACGTTGATCGAGTTGCTGGTGGTCATTGCCATCATCGCCATCTTGGCGGGGATGCTCTTGCCGGCCTTGGCCCGGGCTAAAGCCAAGGGCAAGCAGACCGCCTGCCTCAACAACATGCGACAACTGGGCATTGCCACCGTCATGTACGTCCAGGACAACGGCAAATACCCCGGCACCCTTTTCGCCCAAGGCGGCTTCCGTTACGTCTGGGCGCCGCGGCTCTTCACGCAGATCGGGACGAACCGCGCCGTGTTTGCCTGCCCCGCGGCCCGTGTGGACAGCCACTGGGACACCAACGTCAACCGCACCCTGGGCGCGCTGAACATGTACGGCGGCGGTCGCGATCCGTGGGGCATTAGCGAGACGGCCCTCTTCTCGCTTGGCTATAACGATTGGGGCGCTTTTCCCGCCTTCTCCGACAAAGGCCTGGGCGGCGACGTCGACAGCCTCCAGTACGAGGTGCGCGAGGCGGCCGTGGTCAAGCCGACCGAGATGATCATGCTCGGCGACAGCAAGCCCGGCGACGGCAGCAGCGCCAAACCCACCCGCGGTTGGTTCGATGGCAACATCGATCCGACCACCCCAGCCGAGTGGCCTTCGAACCGACACAACCGGCGGACGGTCCTGATGTTCTGCGACGGCCACGCCGAGAGCCCCCTGCGCAATGAGGTCATCGACCCCACCAACGACAAGTGGCATCGGGCTTGGAACAACGATAATTCGCTGGCGGGGAGTTGGACGGTGAACCGGATCGAGGCGGCCAAACTGGATCCTTGAGCCGCCGCCGTTGACACCGCGCCAGGGGCGCAACGTGGCGTTGCCTTTTGGCCGCACACGCTTACTTTGCGGTCATGATTTTGGACCGCACGCTCGAGGACCTGCTCCAGCGGGTTTGGGATGGGCAACGGGTGGTTCCAGCCGAGGCACTGCGTCTGTATCGCCTGCCGCTCGAGGAGTTGGGCGCGCTGGCCGACCGACGGCGCCGCTTGGCCAAGGAGCGCGCTTACGCCGGCCGCGGCAACGAGATCGTGACCTTCATTGTCGATCGGAACATCAACTACACCAACATCTGCAATGTCTACTGCAAGTTCTGCGCCTTCTACCGCTTGGCGAGCGATCCGGATGCGTACGTGATCTCGCTGGCAGAGTTGGACCAGAAGATCGCCGAGACGCTGGCCGCGGGCGGGACCCAGATCCTCCTCCAAGGCGGGCATCACCCCCACCTCACCCTCGGGTGGTATCTGGACCTGCTGGCCCACATCAAGGCCAAGTTCCCGCAACTCAACATCCACGGCTTTAGCCCAAGCGAGTTCATCCACTTCCGCGAGGTCTTCAACCTCGAACTCGAAGACCTCCTCCGCCAGTTCCAGGCGGCCGGGTTGGGGTCCATCCCGGGCGGCGGCGGCGAGATTCTCGTGGACCGGGTGCGCCAACGGATTTCACCGCTCAAAGCGACGAGCGACGAGTGGCTTGCGGTAATGTCGACCGCGCACCGTTTGGGCCTCAGGTCCAGCGCCACGATGATGTTTGGCCACGTAGAGACCCTCGAGGATCGCATCGAGCACCTGGACCGCCTCCGCCAGCACCAGGATGCATCGGGCGGTTTCACGGCGTTCATCGGTTGGACCTTCCAAGCTGAGAACACCAAGCTGCGCGCCCCCACCGTGGGCGCGCACGAGTACTTGCGGACCCAGGCCCTGGCTCGGATCTACTTGGACAACTTCGAGAACGTGCAGAGCTCCTGGGTGACGCAGGGCCCGGAGATTGGCCAGGTCGCCCTCCAGTACGGAGCTAACGATTTGGGCAGCATCATGTTGGAAGAGAACGTCGTCTCCCAGGCCGGGGCCTCCTTCCGCATGGGGGTGGCCGACATGCGCCGCCTCATTGCAGACCTCGGTTACGAACCTCGCCAACGCGACAACTGGTATCGGTTGGTCGACTGACTCATTGGACGGATAGCCCCACGGGTGCCCCTGACTTCCCTGCTCCCTGACGTTAGCACAAGTACACTGGTTTATAATAGTTGACAGAGGTCGGAGCCTCCTTCCGCAGAGGTGGCCGGATGGCCCCACGGGTGAGCCTGAGTACATCTACCCCGTCTGATGCTAGCACAAATGCCCTGGTTTATAATGGTTGACACGGTTGACACGGCAAACCGCGATTGACGTCAACCCCAAGACCTCGCACCCTCCCACCGACTAACAGCCCTGACAACCCAAACCACGAACCCTCGGACGCCCATGAAAGCACGCCGTGCGTTCACCCTGATCGAGCTCCTCGTCGTCATCGCCATCATCGCCATCCTGGCTGGGCTCCTGCTCCCGGCCCTCTCGCAGGCGAAAGCCAAGGGCATCCGCACCAAGTGCACTAGCAACATGCGCCAACTGGGGCTCGCCATTCGGATGTACGGCGACGAGAGCCGCGACCTGTTCCCGGACTGTACCGGGGCCGTCTGGCCCTGGGACCTGCCCGCCCGGGCAGCCAACGCCTTCGTCAAGAACGGCGGTACCCGAGCCATCCTCTACTGCCCTGGCTTCGCCAAGCAGGACAACGACACCCTGTGGAGTTTTACCACCGGCGTGACCAATGAGGTGGCGGGCGACCATGTCTCCGGCTACCGTGTCATCGGCTATGCCGTGGCCTTCAAGGGCTCAGGCCGGGTGCGCGTGACCAATATCACCGAGTCGTTCCATCCCGCCCCCTGGCGCATGGCCAATGGCACCTTCTATGACCCCGGCCCGGCCGAGCGGGTGATCGCCGCCGACGGCACCCTCTCGAACGGCGACAACGAACGCGATCGCACCCGCAATTCGTACAAGGGCGTCGACGGCGGTTGGCGCGGACATCAAGCTCCGCACCTCAGCGGCCGGTTGCCGGCCGGGGGCAATGTCCTTTGCCTGGACGGCCATGCCGAGTGGCGCAAGTTCGAAAGGATGGTGGTCCGCACGGATGGTGGGCCCGCTTTCTGGTGGTGAGCTCCGCCGCCACGGGCGTTGGTGATGGGAGGAACCGCCCTGCCGCAGCTCACTCGATCCGCTGCCGCTCCAACTGCGGCAGCCAAGGATCGGCTAGCACCATGCGTTGGGTGTGCTTCTCCCACCAGGACTGGTACGGCGGGTGAGGTGCCGGCACCTGGCTCGCCCGTGCGCTGTTCGACAGCAGGACGCGGGCCTCGTCGCGGAGCAAGAAGTGAAGGTAACTCCAGAGCACCCTCGATTTCGGTTTGCCGTCCAGCATTTGCACGAGCCGACTCGCAGCCGCCATATCTCCGCGGCGCGCCAATGCCACTGCGGCCCGCTCTCCGGCCTCTCCCGGCAGGCGGCGGAGTTCTTGCAGCGCCGCCTCGCCCCGCATTGGCTGATCGGAGCAGAGGTAAACTGCGGCGGCAACACGGATGACCGGGGTTTGGGCGGCTAGCAAGGTTCCCAGGTGCTGCGTCCGATCGCGGTCGCACCGATAAGCGAAGGCAGGATACCTTGAAGGTAGGGATCAAAGGGCAAATCTTCCGCCGGGATCGACTCGAGGTATTTCAGGGATTCGGCTCCGCCCGTGCCAAGGACGATGGTCAGGCAATCGCTCCAACTCCAACTCTCGATCTCCCCGGGGTCTGGCGAGGCCCGATAGGCGAGCAATCGCTTCAGGAGCATCCGGGGTGCGCGAGTGGCTTCGACCTGACCCAGCTCAAGATGCTTGGTCGGTCTCTCGCGATCTTCACCATCACTCCTTGTAGCAGAGGGTCGCCAGCGTGCAAGCGCCGCAGTTGCCCGGAGTCCGCGCTTGCCGCAGCACCTGACGACGCGGCAACATGACACCATGTCTGCACGACAAACTCGGGCCCCTCGCCCTCGCCCCCACCGCTCGACGCCGGCCTTCGACCTCGCGGCTTACCTGGCCCACTCCACTGCCCTCGTGAACCGGGCGCTGGACCGGTTTCTGCCCCGAGCAGCGGCCAAGCCGACCACGATCCACCAGGCGATGCGCTATTCCTTGTTCGCCGGAGGCAAACGGCTGCGGCCGGCGCTTTGCCTAGCTGCCGCCGAGGCCTGTGGCGGGGACTGCCGGGAGGCCCTACCCCTGGCCTGTGCGGTCGAGTGCATCCACACCTACTCGCTGATCCACGACGACCTGCCGGCGATGGACAACGACGATTTTCGCAGGGGCAAACCCACCAACCACAAGGTCTTCGGCGAGGGGATCGCCGTCCTGGCCGGGGACGCTCTGCTGACCCAGGCCTTCGAGATCGCCGCTCAATGCCGCGGTTGGCCTCGCCATTCCCACCAAGCCGTCGTTTTGGAACTAGCACGTGCGTCCGGCTCGCGTCAACTGGTCGGCGGTCAGGTGGCGGACCTCGAGGCGGAAGGCCGGCGCGTTGCGGTGCCGCAGTTGCGGTACATCCACGAACGGAAGACCTCCGCCTTGCTGAGTTGCTGCACACGGCTGGGCGGCATGAGCGCCAACTGCACCGCGCGGCAACTCGAGGCCCTGACTGCTTTCGGGTACCACGTTGGCCTCGCGTTCCAGGTCATCGACGACATCCTGGACGTCACACAAACCAGCGAGCAACTGGGCAAGACCGCCGGCAAAGATACCGCCGCGCATAAGGCCACCTATCCGGCTCTGGTCGGGCTCGAACGCTCGCGCCGCATTGCCGCCGAGCTAACCGAGCGGGCCTTTGCCGCCCTCCGCCCCTTCCGGGGCCGAGCCTTCGCCCTCGAAGCCCTAGCTCAGCACCTCCTCGGTCGGGACCGGTGAGCACTCAAGCGCCCCGAGCCCAGCGCCGCCACCCCGCAAACCCAGCCAAACCTAACCCGGCCAGCAGCGCCCACTCGCCCGGCTCGGGCACCACGGTGTAATCGTCCACCAAGGTTCCATCGACCGCATAGAACTTGAAGTTAATGGACTGGTCGTCCGCCGTGACGAGCATCGCCCCGTATTTCGAGTTGTACCGCGCTTGGCTTTCGGGTAGGGGCGGCACGTCGAAACCATACAACCCATGCCCGCCTGAGCCATTGACGAAGTAGGTCAAGCCATCCACCTGCAGGCGCTCGTACAGGTGGTCGTGCCCGGCCAGGACCGCCGTCGCGCCCCACTCCTTGAACGGCCACTGCAGCGCCGGCGTCGAGCCATGCACCCCGCCCGACGAATAGGGCGGATGATGCAGGTATACAATCCGCCACGGTTGCGTGGATAGCGCCAGCGTGTCCTCGAGCCACTGCGCTTGCGTCGAGGTGGCCGTGATCCCGTCCGGCTCGTTCACATCGCTGTCGAGCGCAAACAAATGGATCGGCCCCCACACAAAATCGTAATACCGCTCGTTCCCAGGCAAGCTGAAGTAGCTCAAGTACGGCGCGGCGCCCGGCGTGTACCAATCATGGTTGCCCAGGCTCGGGAAGAACCGGTTTTGCGTCCCGCCCGGGCCGTAAACGCCCGAGTACGGCGCCAGGTACTCGTGGTAGAACTGTCCAATGTTCGCGTCGATGGTCAGCGCCGAACCTATCGGGTAGTTGTTGTCGCCGGTCGTAATGATGAAGTCCGGCGCCCAACTCTGGACGAGCGCCGCCACACTCGCTTCCCCAGCGCCTCCATCCCCGTAGTCCCCAATCACCGCGAACCGCGTAAAGAGTTGCCCCTCGACCAGGGGCGCTCCCCCGGCGAGCGCCCCGACCAGCGCGAGCGTGGATTGAACAGCTTTCATGGTCTGCCTGGGTGGATGGGTTGTTCGCCTAGGCAGAGTGTCTGGTCCGTCACGAAAAGGCAAGCTCCGGGTACTCGCGACGCGCACTCGGGTACTCGCGCCTGGCTGTTCGCGCCTGCTCACGGCTGAGCCAACGGCAACACCGACCTGAACCCGCCGGTGATGTACTTGTTGTTCGGCGAGCGCCCGTTGCGGTGGGACACCCGGCAGCCCGTGGCGTAGACGTCCCAACTGCCGCCGCGAATCGTGCGGGCCGAGCCCTCGACCGGCCCTCGAGGATCGGATGCAATGCCTTAGCCAGGCGAACGAGGCGGTGCGCCAAGGCGCGCGGGGTTCCTCACTCCAATCCCAGGGCCTTGCGCCCCTCGGCGGTGATCATGGAC
Source organism: Verrucomicrobiota bacterium (assembly GCA_016871715.1). GTDB lineage: Bacteria > Verrucomicrobiota > Verrucomicrobiia > Limisphaerales > J093 > VHCO01. The sequence continues at coordinate 9,751 of VHCO01000139.1, read as the reverse complement.
TGGTGCCACGGCGGGTCCCAGACGATCTCGACGCTGGCATCGCGCAAACCCGGCAAGGCCAGGATGCGCTCCTGGGCGTCGCGGGCGATCACCGGTCCCATGCCGCAGCCGGGCGCCGTCAAGGTCATCTTGACCGCGACCCGCCAGTCGCCCTCCGGCAACTGATCGAGGGCCAAATCGTACACCAACCCTAGGTCCACGATGTTCACCGGGATTTCCGGGTCGTAGCACGTCTTGAGCGTGTCCCAGATCAGTTTCTCATCGACCGCCGGCGAGCCGGTCGCGCCGGCCGGAGCCGTCTCGCGCGCCAGTTCCCGTCCCAGGGCGCCGGCGTGCCGGCCGTCAATCCGGAACAAGCTCCCTAGGGCGCGAATGGTGAGCGACCCGCCCAGGTCCTGCACCACATCGACCGCTGTGCCGGCCGGTAAGACCACCTTGTTTCCCGCCGGGATCTGCACCGCTTCGCAATCGCGTTCCAAGTCCAACGTTGTGCCTGGTTTCATGCCCGAGAAGCTAGCGGATGTCCGCGGTTTGGCAATCTCCTCGGCGCCGGGTTCGCCAAGGTGACCGCCTGGGCCGAACGCCTTCACTCGTACCGCAGCGACTCGATGGGGTCGAGGTTGGCCGCTTTCACCGCTGGGTAGGTGCCGAACACCACCCCGACCACCGAGCAAATCAACAGCCCCAGCAACACCCAGTCCACCGGCACCACCGGCGGCACCTTCAGCAAGTAGGCCGCCACGTTGCCGCCCACAATCCCGAGGATGACGCCGATCACTCCGCCCACCTCGCACAACACCACCGCCTCGAGGATGAATTGCGTCACGATGTTGCGCTTCTTGGCGCCCACAGCCCGGCGGATTCCGATCTCCCGGGTGCGTTCCGTGACCGAGACGAGCATGATGTTCATGATGCCAATCCCGGCCGCCACCAAGGCGATCGAGCTGATCACCGCCACCGCCACCCGCACGGTGAGGGTGAAACTCTGGAACTGGGTAATCAGCGAGTCGTTCGAGAAGATCTCGAAGTCGTCCTCCTCGCCCGGTGGCACCTTCCGAATCGCACGCAGAATCCCGCGCACTTGCTCGACGGTATCCTCGTAAGCGGCCTGATTGACAGCTTGCACCAGGATGTCCAGCGAACTCCAGAGCCGACCGTACCGGTTCATGCCGGTGCTCAACGGCACGATGGCGAAGTTGTCCTGCTGCCCGCCCAGCACGCCCCCCTTGGACTCGAGCACGCCAATCACGGTGTAAGCAATCCCGTCCAGCTTCACCCGTTCTCCGAGAGCCGAGCCGAAGGGAAAGAGCGACCTGGCCAGACTGGCAGCCAACAAGCACACGTCTTTCGCGCTGTCCAGGTCCGCCTCGTTCAGGCTGCGCCCCTCGGCCACGATCCAGTTCCTCGCTAGGAACACGCCTGGCGTCGCGCCGATCATCCCCACATTGGGCGGCGTCTTTTGGTAGGCCGAGACCGCCTCTCCCGCCCATAGGAACCGCTGCAACCCCACGCTCCCGGCCAAGCTCGCCCGGTCGATCACCGCGCGGCCGTGGGCGAGGCTAATGTTCTTGCGCCGCGCGTATTTCTCGAATTCCCCAGGACCTCCGAAGTGCACCGCCGGCCATTTCCGGACTTGGAAGGTGTGGCTGCCCAGTTGACTGAGTTCCTCCTCGATGTTCCGCTGCAGCACCCGCATGGCCGTCATCACCAAGATGATCGAGAACACCCCCACCAACACCCCCAACAACGTCAGCCCCGACCGCAACTTGTGGGCCACCAAGGCGCTCCGCGCCATGGCGAAGCTCTCGCGCACCTCCGCCCAAAGGAGAATTGCCGCGCGCCGTCTGCTGGCTGGCTGGAGGCTCCGCATGCGCGCCTCACTCGTTGCGCAGCGCCTCGACCGGATCCAGCCGCGCCGCGCGCCAGGCCGGCAGGAACCCGGCCACCACACCCGTCACCAACGACACCCCCAGGGCAATGCTGACAATCCCCAACGACATCGTCGCCGGCATGAACCGCTGCAGCACCAAGGTCAGCGGCCAAGCGATCCCCAACCCAATGAGCCCCCCCAGCGAGCAGATCGACGCCGCCTCGATCAAGAACTGCAGCAGAATCGACCGTCGCTTGGCCCCAATGGCCTTGCGAATCCCGATCTCGCGCGTCCGTTCCGCCACCGAAACGAACATGATATTCATAATCCCGATTCCCCCCACGAACAAAGACAGGCCCGTGATGAACAGGCCCGCCGTCGCAATGGTGCCAATCACCCGGTTGAAAGTCTGAATGAAAAGGTCCTGCTGATTGATCGCAAAATCGTCCGGATCCCCCGGCTCGACCCGGCGCACTCGTCGCAGGACGCCGCGCGCCTCCTCGCGCACCTCCTCGAGCCGCTCGACGCCGCCCGCCTTGACCTGAATGGTCAACTGCGGGTCGTGCCAGAAGGTGGCACGGAACTGGTCCAGCGGGATGATCGCTTGGTTGTCCAGGCTAAACGCGCCCAGGAAGTCGCCCTGCTGGTCCAACACCCCCACGACCTCGAACGAGCGCCCCCCTAAATACACGCGGTTCCCCAAAGGCGGCTCACCGTGAAAGAGGTTCTCGGCCGTAGCCGACCCCAGCACGCAGACCGGCCGCCCCCCCCGCGCCTCCGCCGCACTAAAAAACCGCCCTTGCGCCACCGCCAAACCGGCCGTGAGGAGAAACTGCTCGGTCGTGCCCACCACGCGCACGCTGGCGGCGCTGCGATCTCTGTATTTTACCGGCCGAGACGTTTCCGCCTCGGGCGCCACCGCCACCGCCGAGGTCAAGAGCCGCTCGACGGCCCGGAATTGGATGACATCGATCGCCGGGCGCCGGCTCTGCCGGATCCACTCCTCGCGCGAGTCGATGAACCAGTTGTACTGCTGCACATAGAGCACGTCCGTCCCCAACATCCGCACGCTCTGCGTGAACCCGCGTTTCAACCCCTGAATCGCCGTCCCCATGAGCGTCACCGTCACAATCCCAATCACAATCCCCAGCGTCGTCAGACCCGCCCGCAGCTTGTTCGCCCGCAGGGCGTCCCCCGCGATCCGCAGGCTCTCCAACATTTCTGTCGCCAGGCGCATCGCGCGGTGGCGTCAGGGACGCACCCGATCGTCGCTCGCGATCAGGCCGTCCCGAATCCGGAGAATGCGGCGGGCGTGGCGCGCCACGTCTTCCTCGTGGGTTACCACAATGATGGTGTGCCCGCCGCCCGAGAGCTGCTCGAACAGGTCCATGATCTCCGCCCCAGTCTTCGTGTCCAGGTTTCCCGTCGGCTCGTCCGCCAACAGAATCGAGGGCCGATTCACCAACGCCCGCGCGATCGCCACCCGCTGGCGTTGGCCCCCCGACATCTCCGTCGGCTTGTGCCCCATCCGGTCCCCCAACCCCACCTGCGTGAGCGCCTCGCGCGCCGTGCGCCGCCGCTCCTCTGCCGGCACCCCGCCGTAAATCAGCGGCAGCTCGACATTGTGCAGCGCGTTGGCCCGAGGCAGCAAGTTGAACGTCTGAAAGACAAAACCGATCTCCCGGTTCCGCACCTCGGCCAGTTGGTTATCGTCCATGTCCCCAACCTGCATGCCGTTGAGCGCATAGGTCCCCCCCGAGGGCGTGTCCAGACACCCAATCACGTTCATCAGGGTCGATTTCCCCGAGCCCGACGGCCCCATGATCGCCACGTACTCCCCCCGTGCGATTGTCAGCGACACCTCCCGCAGGGCGTGGATCGTCTCCGACCCCATCTGGTAGCGGCGCGCGATCTTCTCGAGTTGGATCAGGCTCACGGTTGCATTCACCCCCGCACTCGCTGCGTCCGAAACCCCATCCGTGGGTCTGCAGTCGGCTTCACTTCTTTTCCTTGTCCTTGCTCGCCTCGCCAGGCCCCGCGCCGATCCGCACCTTCTTGCCATCCTCCAGCTCGCGACTGATCGCTTTAAACCCGCCTGAGACCACTTCCTGATTCTCCTGCAGCCCTTCGAGGATTTCCGTGTACGCGTCGTCGCTGATGCCGCGCTTGACCGGCACCATCTTCGCCCGGTCGCCCTCCTTCACGAAGACGACCTCGATCGGCTTGGGCGCCTCGTGTGGCTTGCGTCCGGCGACCGCGTTCGTGCCACCCACCGCGTTGGTGCTGCCGAGTGCATTCGTGCCACCAGCGAGGTTCGTGCTGGCGATCGCGTTCGTGGCGCCGGCGGCGCCCGCGGCTTGGTTGGTGCGGCCAACGGCGTTCGTGCCGGCGCCCGGCTGGCCTTTCCGCGCGCCCGGCTCTGTCGGCGGCTTGGGCATGCGCGTCGTGACGCTGGCAATCGGCACGGTCAAGACATTGGTCCGGTAGCGGGTCTCGATCTCCGCCATCACCGACATCCCGGGTCGAAACGGCTCCTTCTCCGCAATCCGGATCTTGACCTCGAACCGGGTGGCGTCCGGCGATTGACCGCCCATGCCGCCGCCGGCCCCGAGCGCCAAGCCCTTGGACGAGTTGGCAATCTCGGTGACCGTGCCGCCGAACTTGCGATCCTTGAACGCATCCACCTCGAGGCGCACGATCTGACCGAGCCGGATCAGCACCACGTCGATCTCGCCAATGTCCACCCGCGCTTCCATCTCGCTCAGATCCGCGATGGTCATCATCTCCGTCCCCGCCATCATCGCCGTCCCCACCACCCGCTCGCCGAGTTGGGAGTTGAGCCGAATAACCGTGCCATCCAACGGGGCCTGAATGGTCGTCTTGCGCAAGTCCTCCTCCGCCCGCTGCAACGCCGCCTGCGACATCTCGACCTGATGACTGGCGCTCTGAAACTGCGCCCGCGCAATCTCGAACCCGGTCTTCGCGTCCACGTGAATCGACTCGGACACGAGGTTGTTCCGGAACAGCGCGTCGATCCGCTGGTACTCGAGCTCCGCCTTGCGCAGGTTCGCCTCGGCCGTGGTCTTGCCCGCCAGCGACGCCTTGTAGCTGGCCTCGGACGAGTTGCGGCTGGCCACATACATGTCCGGTTTAATCCGCACCAACAGGTCGCCTTTCTTGACTGCCTGCCCTTCCTTGACCGCCAGCTCGATGATCTCGCCGCTCACCTCGGGACTGATCTTGACATAGAACACCGGCTGAATGCGGCCGTTGGCCACCACCAACTCCGTCAAGTTCCGGCGCGTTACCTTCTCGGTCTGCACGCTCAACACCGCTTCCCGCTTGGTCACCAGCGCCGCCGTCGTTAAACCGGCCAGCACCAGTGCCAGAACCGCGAACACCACGCGTTTGCGGCGCTTCGATGACTTTGCGGATCTTGGGGTTGCCATAGCCGTTCCCACTAGTGACATCGCTCGCTTGGATTCGTTTCACTGAACCTTCCAACTCACCCGGCAAAAATCTTCTGCGTGAGGAGCCCCACGCCGAGACCCAAACCCGTGAACAACAGCCACAGCCCGAAAACCCAACCGGCGCTCTTCGCCAAGGAGGCCCCGCTGAGCCGCGCCAAGCCGATTGCCCGCACCACCAGCACCCAAAAGGCCATCGCGTCCACCGCGACCAACAGCGAGTGGCTCGGGTTGGTGGGGTCGAACTCCCAGCCCAAGAGCGTCATGAGGTTCGGGCCGGCAAAGATGTTCCCCAACACCAGGATCAACAACGTCTTCACCACACCCTCGAGCACCAGGAGCATGCTACTGAGCCCCGCCACCTCGACCGCCTTCATGAACGTGAAGCCGCCCTTGAGAATCTTCGCCCCCACCAACCAGATCAGAAACGCCCACCAAAACGGCGAGGCAAACGCCGCCAGCGGCGGCCCCACCAGTACCATCACCGAACGTTGCACCCCAGCGAACCGGTCCTGCATCTCCACAATCCGCTCCGCCTGCTCCGCCTTCAGCTTCCCGCTGTCAACCTGGCGCTGGATCGCCTGCGCCTGCACGTCGCGGAATTGCTGCTGGGCGAAATCCTGGTTCATGACCAACCACCCGCCGATCCACCCCACCACCATCAAGAGCACAATCGGCGCCAGCCAGTTCGCCGCCGCCGGCTTGGCCGCCGCCACCTCCTCGAACACCTCGCCGGGCGCCGCAAACACATTCACCAGCCGCGCCCCCAACGAACTGGGAGGCAGTGACTCGGGTGGGGCTGGAGGAGGAGTGGCATCAAGATGGTTCATAGCTCGTTTGTCGGTCACAGCTTCGAGCGCGGCAGCGCCTCAGCACGGAACTCGGGCGTCTCGCCCGAGGCCCCGCGGGCACACTGCCCGCGCTCCAAACTCGATCGGTCCACAACATGTTCCGGGTTTCGCGGACTCGCGTGGCGGGGCTCGCCTTGCTCCGCTCCACCGTCAGAGTCTAGTCAAGGCCAACCGGCAGGGAATTACAACTTCTCAACCGCGCTGGAACGCAGGGACCCGCCGCTCGCCCGGCGGGATGCGCGAACCCCTGCCTTCGACCCAACGTTTGCCAGGGGGCGAGTTCGCGTGTAGTTTGGCCCGCCTCAGTGCGCAAGCGCTCAGGCCCGTGGCATTAAGTCAAACTCGATAATCATAGCCCTAGCCCGATACCCTATGAAACCAACTCGGATGAACTTGCTGCTCGCGGCCCTCTGCGGCCAGCTCCTGGCCGGCGAAGGTCCTTGGCTCACGGACATGACCAAGGCCCTCGAGCAGGCCAAGACTGAACAGAAAACCGTCTTGATCGACTTCACCGGCTCCGATTGGTGCGGCTTTTGCATCAAGTTGGACAAGGAGGTCTTCGAGACCACCGAGTTCGGCGATTACGCCAAAAAGAACCTCGTGTTGGTGAAGGCCGACTTCCCGCGGCGCAACGCGCTCTCAGCGGAACTCAAGGCTGCCAACGAAGCCCTCAAGGCCAAGTACGCCACCCCCTTCAAAGGTTACCCCACCATCGTGCTCGTGGATGCCAACGGCAAAAAACTGGGCGAGACCGTCGGCTATCGCCCCGGCAGCGGCTCGAAGGACTACCTCGCCAAACTGGACCAGATCCGGAAAAAGTAGCCCCGGGTGGCGTCCCCGGGCGCGGCCGTTGAGCGCCAGCCCCACGCCCGAGATCGCAAGAGGGACGACCAGTCGGCGGTAGGGCCCGCAGTCTTCTGCGCACCGCCCCCTCTGTCCACCGTGGCTCGCGGCGCGCAGCGGATTGCGCGCCCTGCCGGCAGACTTCTGCTATCCCGAGGTCGAAGCTATGGCGCCATGCGCACCTCGCTTCGTTCCTCGTGGAAGTCCATCACGCGCTGTTGAAAGAGCTGTCGCCCCTCGAGCCGCCAGCGAAAGATCTGCGTAAACCACCACCCTTCGAGGGTCCGCACCCGCTCGAACGCAGTCTCGCACTTCTTGACCACGCCGACCAGCCCCCCCACCACGTTCACCGGCTCGAGCAAACGCAATTGCGCGCGCACCATCGCGTGTTCCGCTTCGTCGATCCACACCCGGCCAGCGGTCTGATTAATGAAGCGATCCTTGATGCTCTTGCCGGGTAACCCGCCCCGCCGCGGCGCGAACTCGATGACCCAGGCCGGACGCTCATTGATCAACTCCTTGCCCACCAGCTCAAACCGGAAGCGATCGAGCAGCTCGTCGTCCACCTGGAAGTCGTGCCGCTGATACGGTTTGCCTTTCCGCTCGCGGGTCTTGCCATCCGGTTCCTCCTCGCCCTCCGCCACTCCGTGACTGAGGGCGTCGGGCTGATTCTCGAGGCGCTTGATCTCACGCCGTTTCAAGTCCCCGTCCCCGTCACGCACTTCAAGGGTCCTGACCCGCGTGTAAGCGTAGGTGGCGTCGAAAGCGCGCTCCCGGTCGCGATCGTGCTCGAGGATCTTGACCGCCGCCCGCACGACATCCGCGGCGGTCGAGGCACGCGGCGCTGAATCCCCCTGCACGAGCGAGGCTGCCAGGATCGAGAAGCACCCAAGCCACGGGCTCCAGAGCGGCCCGCGCTTCGCCCGGGCCACCCATCCCAGGGCGGCACGCAGAGGACGGCGCGCCCCACCGGCAACGTGTCGTCTATCCCGAGGTCTCATCTTCATCGCTCCGTTGATCCTTGCGCGTTGACCGGCTCGCCCCAGCCAGTCGGGTGTGCGGCTTCAATCGAGCTCTTTCACGAACAAGTTCGCGAATTGAATCGGGCTGCCGTGGTGCTGCAGCGCCAGGCGCCCTTTGGCCGGCACACCCGGCAACTGGGCCTGGTCAATGACCGTCTGGCCATTAAGCACGACCGTTAAGCGATCGCCCCGCATCGTGATCGTGAACCGGTTCCATTGCCCAATCGGCCGATCCGCCTTCACCCGCGGCGTGACCCCCGCCCGCACCGCCGCCGGTTGGCTCGCGTCCTCGCGATACCCGTACACCTCGCCCGAGCCCACCGGCCAACACCAGATGTTCACCTGGCTCTTGTCCTGGCCGCGCAAATAGATGCCGCTGTCCCCCGCGTCTGACACTCGTTCCACCCACTCGCTGCCGTCCGCCTCGCGCGCTCGCGTGCCGTCGGGCAAGACCACCGGCAACGCGTTGGTCTGCGGTTTGGCCACCCAGCGCCAGTCCGCCACCAGCACGAAATCCCCATACTCCCGCTCGGTCCACAAGTGCGGTTCGCCCGCGGCGCGGCCGCCGTCGTGTTCGAGCACCCAGTCCTTCGCCCGCCAATGCGCCGCCAACTCGGGTGTCGCCTGCCACCCCGTCAGGTCCACTCCCGTGTACAGCGAACGGAATCCTTCATCCGGCTCCGCAATCTGCTCGGGCGCCAGAGCGTGCCGGGCCGGCAGTTCCTTCAGTCGCAAGTTCCGAAACTCGACGGGTGAACCTTCCGACTCGAGGCAAATGTACCCTTTCCGGGGCGATGCCTCGCGCCCGCGCGTCACGACCTTGCCGTTGACGGCCAGCGCAATGTTCCCGTCGACACACTCGATGCGGTAATGGTTCCATTCCGGCGAAGGTTTGGCCCGTTTCTCGGTCGGAAAGGCCCGGTCGCCGCCCCGGCCGTTCTCGGGCACCATCCGGGCTCCGTGGATGGGGAAGATGTCGCCATCGGACGTGTAGCCTGGACCTTCGCGGCCGTCGAGGACCTGCACCTCGATGCCGCGAATGAACGGTTGGCCACGCGCGGTCAGCGCGTCGGCCCACACAAACACACCCGCGTTGCCCTTCGGCTGCAGATGCCGCCACTCGAGCTCGAGGATGAAGTTCTGGTACATGCGACTGGTGCGCAGCTCGCCGATCGGCGCGCCCGTGCAGTAGATCGCTCCGTTGGTGGCCCGAAACGTGTCCGGGGCGCAGTTCACGTTCACCCAACCGCTCAAGTCCAGCCCGTTGAAGAGCGGGACAAAACCGTCCTCGGCAGCCAGGGTACGGCTCAACAACAGGGCGGAGCAGGCCAACGGCAACACGATGAGTTTCATAGTGCGCTTACAGTCCAGGTCGACTCGGTTCAGCGCCTTCTCTAGCCTCGCTGGACGGGCCTGTCAACGCAGCGCTGGACCCGCGGTAGCCTTTTGCAGCCATGGCCGCATGAGCCAACCGGTGCGCTGGGAGTCAATATGACGGTAAAGAAGTACTTGACAGCCTGAGGTTGGGTGGGCTTGCCGTGCCCAGTGCGCACGGTCTTGCCCAACGTAGCGCCCATCGAGTCGTCGGGCCGACGGGCGGCAGCGCCGGGTAGTTTCCGGTTCCCATGAGGCGGCCCGGGTCGCTACCTTAGCGCCATGCGCAACCCGATCATCGCCGCCTTAGACGTATCGAATGCG
>VHCO01000138.1 GCA_016871715.1 Verrucomicrobiota bacterium | reverse complement strand
GTTGAGGGCGTTGCGGGATTTGCGCGTCGCGGCGATTGCCTAGGCCAAGCCGATTTCTTGGTAGGGGCATGAGGGCAACTAGTTCGCCCTAGCCGTTTGTTAGTCGAAGGTAGTTACCCTGGCATAGTGTAATTGACACGGGCCGTTCGTCGATTACCCCCATGGTGCTGGTGCCCAAGCCTCAGGCGATGGCAGAGTGGCAGAGGGGCCGGGGCAGCGTGGTGAAACAAGGTTGAACGGCACGGACACGCCGCCTAGGTTGGGGGTGGTATGACTGGAAATGCACCCCAGCTCGAGCTGAGCGGCGTGACCCGGCGGTTTGAAACCTACGGCGGCGAGCCGGTGACGGTGCTGGCAGGAATCGACCTTGCGATTGGGCACGGCGATTCGCTCGGGATCATTGGCCCGTCGGGCTCCGGCAAGAGCACGCTGCTCAACCTGATCGGCACACTGGACCGGCCCACAACGGGCCGGATCAGGTTTGATGGCCAGGACCTGACCGGGCTTGCGGAGGCGCCGCTGGCCGCGTTTAGGAATCGGCAGATCGGACTGGTCTTCCAGGCCCATCATCTTCTGCCTCAGTGTTCGGTGCTCGAGAACGTCCTGCTGCCCACGTTGGCTTGCCCTAACGAAGTCCTCCGCGACGGTGCGCCCGACCGCGCGCGGCGCTTGCTCGACCGTGTGGGATTAAGCGCCCGGTTAGGGCATCGGCCCGGGCACTTGTCCGGGGGCGAACGCCAGCGGGTGGCGGTGGTGCGGGCGCTGATCAACGAGCCGCAGCTCCTGCTCGCGGACGAGCCCACGGGCGCTTTGGACCGGGCGTCGGCGGAGAACCTGGGGCAATTGCTGGTCGACCTGAATCGCGACCTGGGCCTGACGCTGATTGTGGTGACGCATTCGCTCGAGTTGGCGCGTCGCCTGCGCCGTGTCGTCGAGCTGCGGGACGGGAAACTGCACTTGAAGGAGCAGGGAACCGGCGCATGAGAGTCCGGGGCCGTTCGAGATCCAGGAGCCACCGCACGGGGGGACAGGTCCGTCGCAGGGCGCGGCGTCTTGCGCGCACCGTAGCCGGTCACGCCCGCTGCGGAGGGGGGCGCGTGGGTGACGGCGGGGCCGATCTGCGGGCGGTTGTGGATGGCGAGGTTTCCCCAAGAAACATCCGTCGTTGGGAGGAACGACTGTGACGACCGCGCGTCTCATCGTTCGCAGTCTGCTGTTCCATGCGCGGTCGCACTTAGGGGCGCTGCTCGGAGCGGCGATTGGCAGCGCGGTGTTGACGGGCGCACTAGTAGTGGGGGACTCGGTCCGCGAGAGTCTGAGACAGATGGCCCTGGCGCGCCTGGGGCGAGTGTTGCTGGCCATGGCCACGGGGGATCGGCTTTTCCGCGCGCAGCTCGCGGCCGAACTGCCCCTGACGCTGAGCCAGCGTGGCATTGGGCAACCGGGGCTATTGCCTGGCGCACCGGTGTTGGCCCTGCCGGCCACGGGCGCCAATAGCGACGGGTCCGCCCGGGCCACCGAGGTGACCGTGTTGGGTGTGGACAACCGGTTTTGGCAGATGGCCCATGAACCGCCCGCATTCGTCGAAGTGCCCGCCGATGCCGTCGTGCTCAACCAAGCGCTCGCGCGCCAGCTCGAGGTGAGGGCTGGCGATCAGGTCTTGCTGCGCGTGCGCAAGCCCTCGGCGTTATCGCGGGATGCCCCATTGGCGCCCGAGGAGGATGCGACGGTGGCGTTGCGGTTGAACGTCCAGGCCGTGGTGAGCGACCGGCAATTCGGGGGGTTCGGCCTGCAGGCAAGCCAACTGCCTCCCTTCAACGCCTTCGTCTCACTCGGCCAACTCCAAGCCAGAGTCGAGGCCGCCGAACGCGCCAATCTGCTCCTGCTCGGCGAACCCAAGGCACCGGCGTTGCCGCCCGGGGTGACCGGGCCCGTCGCCCTGCCGACGCCGGTGTTACCGACGAATCTGGTGCAGGTGGTGAACGAGGTGCTGCGGCAACGCTGGCAGCTTGCCGATGCCGCTCTGGAGTGGCGCGATGTGCCGGAGGCCGGTGTGCTCGAGTTACGGTCGAGCCGAGTGTTCCTGGACGCGGCCGTGGGGGAAGCGATCCTGAGCGACGCGCTGGGCACCAACTCGATTCCGGCGCAACTGGCACGCAGCTTGCCGCAAGTCCAGCCGGGCGGGGTTCTCACTTACTTCGTGAACGAACTGCGGCTGGGCGACCGCGCAACGCCTTACTCGATGGTCTCGGCGATCGGGCCGCCGGTGACCCCGGTCGATTTGGGCGACGACGAGATCGTGATCGGCCAGTGGCTGGCCGACGATCTCGCGGCAAGACCAGGCGACTTACTCACGCTCACGTACTATGTGGTGGGCGCCATGCGCGAACTCGAGGAGCGGTCAGCCCAGTTCCGGGTTCGCGCGGCGATGCCCCTCGGCAGCCCCGGGTGGGACCGGGATCTGATGCCGGATTTCCCGGGGATGACGACGTCGGACAACTGCCGGGACTGGGACACGGGTCTGCCCATCGAGACGGACCGGATACGGGAGAAAGACGAGCAGTACTGGGATCAATACCGGGGCACGCCCAAGGCCTTGATCACGCTGGCGGCGGGGCGGAAGCTATGGCAGAACCGGTTCGGAGATCTGACCGCGGTGCGGTTCTATGCGTTGGGCACGAATCGGCCGCCCCAAGCGATGACTTCGACGTACCCCGGCCGTGTGGACGGCGTTCGGATCCTGCAATCGTACAGCCGGGTGCTCACTCCGTTGCTGCTGCAACGGCTTGCTCCAGCCGAGTTCGGCCTCAGGTTCCAGCCCGTGCGCGAGCAGGCTCTAGCTGCCAGCGAGCAGTCCCAGGATTTCGGCGGGCTGTTCATTGGCTTCAGCTTGTTCTTGATCGCCGCGGCGCTTCTGTTAATGGCGCTGCTTTTCCAGTTCATGGTCGAGCAGCGCGCCACCGAGGTGGGGACACTGCTCGCTCTGGGTTTCACGCCGAGACAGGTACGGCGGTTGCTGCTGTGCGAGGGGGCGGTGATTGCGTTGGCGGGTGGCCTGCTGGGGGCTTGGGGCGGCTTAGGGTATGCGCGGGCGATGTTGCGGGGGCTGACCACGGTGTGGAGTGACGCGGTCGCAGGAGCTGGACTGGAGTTTCATGCTTCAACCACCACGCTGGTCTTGGGCGCGTTGGCGGGCATGGCGGTGGCTTGGCTGACCATGTGGTTGGCTTTGCGCCGCCAGGCGCAACAACCCGCCTACGCGCTCCTGGCGCAAGGGGCGGAGCTGGAGAGCCCGAGCGCGACCGACCCGAGTCGAGGCAAGCGAAGTGGCGCCGGGATGCTGGCGACCATCAGCGGGTGTTTGGCGGCGGGTTTAGTCGCTTGGGCCTTCGCCCGAGGCGAGTCAGGGACGGCACCGCTGTTTTTCGGGGCGGGCGCACTGCTGCTGCTGGGTGGTTTGGCCGGCTGCGCTTTAGCGCTGGAGCGCCTTGCGGGTGCGGACGTGGCGGGGCGGTTATCGTTGGGCGGACTGGGTGTGCGCAGCGCGACGCGGCGGCGGCGGCGCAGTCTGGGCGTGGTGGGTTTGTTGGCGTGCGGCAGTTTTCTCATCGCGTCCATTGGCGTCTTTCGGCTCGAACCGCCCAGCGGCGCCAGCCTGCGCTCGGCCGGCACGGGCGGTTTCGCCCTGATCGGCGAAGCCACGCAACCCGTGATTCACGATCTGGACAGCAGCCGCGGGCGCGAGGCGTATGGGCTGGATGCCCCTGCGTTGGGGGGCGTATCGGTGGTGCCCTTCCGCGTGCGGGACGGCGATGACGCCAGTTGCCTGAACCTGAACCGGGCGCAACAGCCGCGCTTGTTGGGAGTTCGGCCCGAGTTGCTGGCGCAACGGGGTGCGTTCACCTTTGCGAAAGTCGCGTCGGGGCTGGCCAAGGACAATCCGTGGCTACTGCTGCGTGGGCACGCGGGCGGCGCGCCTGACGAGGTGCCGGCCATCGGCGATGCCGCCTCGATTCAGTGGGCCTTAGGCAAGCGGGTGGGCGAGACGCTCGAGTACCAGGACGAGCGCGGGCGGACGTTCAAGTTGCGGCTGGTGGCGGCGGTGGCGAATTCGGTGTTGCAGGGCAATTTGGTCATCGCTGAAGATGCGTTTATCGCGCGCTTTCCAAGTGCCACCGGCTATCGCATGTTCCTGGTGGACACGCCGGCGGACGCCCTCGGGCCCGTGGCGGCGGAGTTGACGCGTGGGTTGCGGGACCTGGGTTTGGAGCTGGAGCCGGCGGCCCGGCGGTTGGCGGCTTACAATGCGGTGCAGAACACTTATCTGGGCACCTTCCAGGTGCTCGGCGGGTTAGGCCTGGTGCTGGGGAGCATCGGTCTCGGGGTGGTGGTGTTGCGCAACGTGCTCGAACGCCGGGGTGAATTGGCCCTGCTGCTCGCGGTGGGCTTCCGGCGCGGCGCGCTATGCCGAGTGGTGTTAAGCGAACATGTGGCGCTTTTGTTGGCGGGCTTGGCGGTGGGAGTAGCCGCGGCCGGAGTCGCCGTGTTGCCTTCGAGGTTGGGCCCTGGTGTCCAGGTTCCCTTCGTTTCGCTGGCGTTGACGCTCGGGGCCGTGTTGCTTAACGGCGCGGTGTGGACGTGGCTGGCCACTGCTGCAGCGTTGCGCGGGAACCTGCTGGCCGCACTGCGCGACAACTGAACCTGCGCGCCGCAAACCGCGGTGGGCATGGAAAGCCGCGGCGCGCAGCGGACTGCGCTCCCTATCCGCCGCCTGGTCTTGTCGTCGACCTCGGCGGTTGATGAGGCAGCTCGCGCTGGGTTCGGCACCGAGAAGATTTATGCATGTGTTGACACGTTTCTGGAAAGGCACGCTGGCTGCCGCCTGTGGCGCCGTCGCGTTGGCTCAGACGCCGTCCCTCTATGAAAACCGGTTCGAGCAGGCCGAGTTGGGCAAAGTGCCCGACGGCATGCTCGTGCTCGACGGCGCCTTCGCCGTCCGCGAGGAGGGGGGCAACCGGTTTCTCGAATTGCCCGGTGCGCCCCTCGAGACGTTCAGTGTTTTGTTCGGGCCGGCGGCCCGGGACGGGCAGAGTGTTGCGGCGCGGATCTTCGGCACCGCCAGAGGCCGGCGGTACCCCACCTTCGCCGTCAGTCTCAACGGTCTGGCGGGTTATCGCCTCCAAGTCAGCCCGGGCAAGCAGCACGTCGAGCTCTACAAGGGCGATGAGGTCAAGCTGAGCCGAGCCTACGCATGGCGACCGGGCCAATGGACCCACTTCCGACTCCAAGTGCGCCAGGAGGAGCCTGACCGGTGGAAGGTCGAAGGCAGAGTATGGGCGGAGGGCACGGCGGAGCCGGACCACTGGACGCTGGCCTGGGTCGAGCCCGACGAGCCGCGCTCGGGCCGGCCGGGGATCTTCGGCAGTCCCTATGCGGGGACGCCCATTCGGTACGACGATTTGGTGGTGAGCAAGGTCCCGGTGCCCTAGTCCCCATTTCTCACCACCATGCGGCGTCTGAGACGCGAACCTTCAAGTAGCGCCGAAATTCCTGTCGGCTGGGTGTCCGGCAAGCGGGCGCGTCTGCGGGTTAGAAAACCCGCGGTACAGCAGACTGGAAAGTCTGCGCTACGCTGGCGCCGGAGTCTGCGCTACGCTGGCGCCGGTGAGAGATGCGGGCTGGGTTCCCCGGGTGCACAACGCGCGGGCGGTCGGGCGGGCCGATTCGACCACGCCATGACACCGGCGAGAGGCCCGAAGGCCGCACGCACGGCGGTAATGCTGGGGTGCTTGCTGTGGGCCGGGTTTCTCACGTCCCCGCTGCCCGCCGCAACCTCACCACGCCCCAATCTCATCGTGGTGTTGTTCGACGATCTGGGCTGGGGCGACTTCTCCTGCTTCGGCAACCGGGACGCGACCACCGAGCACGTCGATCGACTCGCTGCGGAAGGACTGCGGTTCGAGCAGTTCTACGTGAACTCGCCCATCTGTTCGCCGTCGCGCGCGGCAATCTCGACCGGCCAATACCCCCAACGCTGGCGGATCACGTCGTATCTGGACCGGCGCGCCCACAACGACGAGCGCGGCCTGGCCCAGTGGCTGGCGCCCGAGGCGCCGATGCTCGCGCGAGCGCTCCAGCAGGCCGGATATGCCACCGGTCACTTTGGCAAATGGCATTTGGGCGGCCAGCGCGATGTGGGCGAGGCGCCGCCCATCGGCGCTTATGGCTTCGACGAGTCGCTGACCAACTTCGAGGGCCTCGGGCCGCGCGTGCTTCCGCTGCTCGAGGCATACGACGGCCAGCCGGCCCGAAGACACGCGCTCGGCTCCGACCAACTCGGCCAGGGGCCGATCGCCTGGGCGGACCGCTCGCAGGTGACCGCGGCCTTTGTGGCGGGCGCCATCCGGTTCATTCAACATGCCCAAGCCAACGGCCAACCCTTCTACCTCAATCTTTGGCCCGATGACGTTCACTCCCCTTTCTTCCCGCCCAAAGACCGGCGCGGCGACGGTTCGCCGCGCAGCCGGTACCTGGGCGTGCTCGAGACCGTGGATGAACAACTGGGCGTGCTGTTCGACTTCATCCGGTCACGCGAGGCTCTGCGCGCTCACACTCTGATTCTAGTTTGCTCGGACAACGGTCCCGAGCCAGGGGCGGGGCAGGCCGGGCCGTTCCGGGGCTACAAGACCATGCTCTACGAGGGCGGCGTGCGCTCTCCGCTCCTGGTGTGGGGGCCAGGCCTGATCCCGGCCGAGCGGGCCGGCACGGTGAACCGGCAGTCGGTGCTGGCGGCCATCGACTTAGTGCCGTCGCTGTTGGCGGTGGCGGGTGTGCCTGGGCCTGCAGGGATCGAGTTCGACGGCGTCGCCTTGCCCGAAGTGTTGCTCGGCCAAGCGCGATCCTCGCGCAACCGACCGCTGTTCTTCCGGCGCCCACCGGATCGCGACCGTTTCTACGGTGTGGACGATTTGCCGGACTTGGCCGTGCGCGACGGCCGCTGGAAGCTGCTCTGCGAATACGACGGTTCCGACGCCCAGCTTTACGATCTCGAGGCTGACCGGGGCGAAACCGTCAACCTCGCCTCGAGCCAACCTGCGGTGGTCCAGCGACTGTCGGAGGCCGTGATCGAGTGGCACCGAGCCATGCCGCCCGACCACGGGTTGACTTACCGGGCCAACCGCCCGCCCGGAGAGGCGCGCCGTTGAGGTTGCTTGGAGCGAACCAGCGCGGCCTGCGGCGGCAACCGCGACGCAATGAACCCGATCCACCTTCACCTCGTCACGACGCACGCGCCCCTCTGGGGAATGCTCTTTGGCGCGGCGCTGCTCGTTTGGGCCCTGGCCCGCCGGAGCGACGAACTCAAGCGAACCGGGCTCGGCCTGGTCCTGCTAGCGGCGCTCTTGGTTGCGCCAGCCTTCAGCTCGGGCGAGCCGGCCGAGAAAGCGCTCGGATCGGCGGCGAACTTGTCGCGGACCGTTATCGACCGGCACGCGGAGGTGGCCCAACTCGCGCTGGGGGTGTCGGTGCTGGCCGGGACGGCGGCGCTGGGGGGGCTGTTCGCCTTTCGCGGTCGAACGCTGCCGCGTTGGTATGTGCTGGGGGTGGCGGGCTTGGCCTTGATGGGCGGAGGTTTGTTGGGGTGGACGGCCAACCTCGGCGGGCAGATACGCCACACCGAGATGAGTCCGTCGCCGCCATGAGACGGGTCGACGCTTTACCGCACTGTGAAACCGCGTCCTCGAGGCCACACGAGACACTGCTGTCACTGTCATGACACCCGAACCCGACCTCGAACTAGTGCACCGCGCGAAGGCGGGTGAGTTGGCGGCCTTCGAGCAGCTCGTCAACCGGCACGAGCGCCAAGTCTACTCGCTGGCCTTCCGCCTACTCCAGAACCAGCACGACGCCGAGGACATCACCCAACAGACCTTTCTCAATGCGCTCGAACATTTGAACCGGTTTCGGGAGGAGTCGAGCTTCGCCACCTGGGTGTCGCGCATCGCCACCTACGGCGCCCTCAAGGTCATTCGCAAGCGCCGCGGACTCGAGTGGGTCTCCCTGGAGGCTGCCACCGAACCGGCGGACGACCGGCACGCCATGCCGCATCCGGAATTCATTGCGGACTGGCGGCAGTCGCCGGAGGAACTGGTGAACCGCAACGAGACCCGCCGCTTGATCGAGGCGGCTCTTGGCCAGCTCGAGGAAAAGTCTCGGCTGGTGTTCCTCTTGCGGGATGTCGAGGGCCTGTCGGTGCGCGAGACGGCCCAGGCCCTGGGCATCAGCGAGGTCAATGTCAAAGTCCGCCTGCTCCGGGCGCGACTCCAGTTGCGGGAACAACTGACGCAAGCGTTCGGCGATCCAACCCGTCGCCTGGCGCCACACCAGCATGAGTCGATGGACCATGAGTAGCTGGAATGGCGACCCACCCGAGGGGCTCGCCAGGCACACCGGGCGCCTACGGCTCCGAGGGGTGGGCTGGTGTCCAGAGCTCGAGCGCCGACGACCGCCCCGACCGGGGGCGCCGGCGAGTTGCCGCCAGCCTGTAACCTTTTGGGCGTCTGCCGCTCGATAACCGACAGGAAACCGGTATGAAATGTGACGATTTGCTCGCGCTGCTGAACGATTATGTGGACGGCGACGTCGCGCCGGCGTTGTGCGCCGAACTCGAACACCACCTGGCCGGCTGCAATCCGTGCCAGGTGGTGGTGGACAACATCCGTCAGACCATCACCCTCTACAAGGCAGGTGAACCCTACCCGTTGCCTCTCGAATTCCGCAACCGGCTCCACGCTGCCCTCCATGAGCGTTGGCAACATGCCCCCACCGGCGATTCCGCTCCGACCCGCGCCTCGACCGAACCTCCCCCTGACTCCTGACTCCGACTCTGATGGGGCTTGTCCCTGATGGGGCCTCTCCTCTCCTGGCGGGACTTCCGCCCACCTGGCGGGACATCCGCCCATTCATTCATTCATTCAGGACGTCGGTGGCATCGAGGGCAAGCCCATGGACACGAGTAGCTTGCCGCCAGTCGCCAGTTCACTGCCTAAACGACCTATCGATTAAGACAGGTCTTTAGACATTGACACCATGGACACCACGTCAGCGTACCGCGCCGGGTTGGTGCTGGCGCACGGCAGCGCGGGGGCTCGGCGGAGGGAGGCGAGGGCGGCCCGGGGGATCCGGGCGGCGTGGGGTTGGGCGGACGTGACCGTCTGCCTCGCTAAGAACCCGGGGCACGGTTTTGAGCCTGCATTTTGTTCTGTTCCGGGCTGGGCGTTTTGGGGGAGAATCGGAAGCAAGTCACAAGTCACACGTAGCATGAGTATGAGTACCTCTCAAAGAGCCGACAAGGCCGCCAAGGCGGCCAAAACCAAAGACACACCCGCCAGCCGCTGGATTTCGTTTCGCCCGGAGATCCGCGTGCTCGATTGTACGATCCGCGACGGTGGTCTGATGAACAACCACCACTTCGACGACGCCATCGTCAAAGCGGTCTACAAAGCGTGTGTCGAGGGTGGGGTGGACTATATGGAACTGGGGTACAAGGCCTCGCGCAAGGGGATCAAGGTGGGCGAGCACGGTTGCTGGAAATACTGCCTCGAGGACGATCTGCGGCGCATCGTAGGGGATAATCCGACCTCGCTGAAGCTGTCAGTGATGGCGGATGCCGAGCGCTGCGATTACCACGAGGACATCCCCCCGAAGAAGGAGAGTGTGGTCGACATGGTGCGCGTGGCTACGTACATCAACCAGATCCCCACCACGCTGGACATGGTGAAGGACGCGCACGATAAAGGCTATGAGACGACCGTGAACGTGATGGCGGTCTCGACGGTTCCGGAGCGCGAGCTCAACGAAGGGCTCGATCTGTTGGCGACCTCCGAGACGCAGGCCATCTACGTGGTGGACAGCTTCGGCGCGTTGTACAGCGAGCAGGTGCAGTTCTTCGTCAAGAAGTACCTCCAGTACTGCAAGTCGAGCGGGAAGGAAGTGGGCGTGCACATGCACAACAACCTGCAACTGGGGTACGCGAATACCATCGAGGGCATCATTCTGGGCGCCAATTACCTGGATGCCACCATGGCTGGGTTGGGTCGGGGGGCGGGCAACTGCCCGATGGAGCTGTTGATCGGGTTTCTGCACAACCCGAAGTACGAGCTGCGCCCGATTCTCGAGTGCGTACAGAACACCATCGAGCCGCTCCGGTCCAAGCTGCTGTGGGGCTACGATCTGCCTTACCTGCTGACGGGCTTGCTCAACCAACACCCCCGCGCTGCGATTCGGTTCAAAGAGGCCGAGCTCAAGGGCGAGAAGGGTGACGTGCTCAAGTTCTACGACACCATCACCGAGGAGCAGTAGCGCCCAGCGCCATGGCCAACCGGGCGTCAGTCTCGACGCGCACGCTCGGAGCGGGTTGGCTTGCCAGCCTCGTTCTCATGGTTGAATTGGCGGCCGCCCCGGGCGTGCCGCGGCTCGAGAGCGCGGTGCTGGCCGCGCGTCAGCCACATGAGGCCAACCCGGAGGTCATCTGGTACGACAACTTCGACATCGACCGGCTGTCGACCTACCTCGAGCCGAAGGCGGGGTCCCCAGACGCGCGGCGCTCGGCGGACGAGGGCCTGGGCGGACATGGGGCGGCGATGGAGTGTTTTTACGCCCAGGGCAGCCGCGGGGTCGGCAATCGCAAGCTGGTCTTTGGCGATTGTCCGTTCGGCAAGCCGTTGCGTTCGGGCGAGCGCTTCACGGACGTGTACTGGCGCATCTACGTCAAGCATCAGCGTGGCTGGCAGGGGTCGCCGGCCAAGTTGAGCCGTGCGACGGGATTTGTGTCCGCGGCCTGGAACCAGGCGTTCATCTCCCACGTCTGGAGCGCGGGACTGCCGTTAACGCTGGACCCGGCCAGCGGCGTGCAAGGCGGCCAGGTGGTCACCACCAAGTACAACGACTTCGACCACCTGCGCTGGCTGGGGAACAGACCCGTCGGACGGTTCCTCCTGCACGCCACGGCCGAATCGGGACGCTGGGTGTGTATCGAGTCGCGGGTGAGACTGAACACGCCCGGCCAAGAGGACGGTTTGGCCACGCTCTGGGTGGACGGCGTGCTCGACTCGAGCCGGGCCAACCTGGATTTCTGCGGCACCTACACCGGGCGCGGGGCCGCGGTGAACGCCATTTTCCTCGAGGCCTATTGGAACGATGGGTCGCCGGCGGACCAATACCGCTGGTACGACGATTTCGTGGTCAGCACGCATCCGATTGGGCCTTTGACGGCGGATCCCAACCCCACGCTGATCCGCCAGCCGGATCCAGAATGCCACCGCTGGGAGGCTCAAATCGCCGCCGATCCTCAAGGCGCGGGGCTGGTATGGGCGTCTGGCCTCCTGCTCGGGGCGGATCGACGAGTCACGGTGACCGCCGAGAGCGGGGGCTTCGTCGGGTTGGCGGCCGGGCAGAGCGCGCTCCCCGCGGGGCCGATGTACTTCGGCCGCGTCCGGCAGCGGGACGCGACAGGCGAATGGTCGGCGTGGAGTGGTTGGCACCAACCCTTCTGGGTGGCGAGCGGCGTGGGGCCGACCCAGGCACGCGTCGGGATGGGAGGCGGCTTCCCCGCTCTGGTGGTCCAGTTGTTGGGGGAAGCGGCGGCGGGCTACGCGCTCGAGGCGACGACCGATTTCGACCAGTGGTCCGTGGTGGCGCAGGTGGGGTCGCCTACCGGCTGGAACGAGTGGCCGGTTCCCAACGCGGGGTCGCCGGCGGCGAGGTTTTTCCGGGCCCGTAAACTGCCTGGTTCCTGAGCGGCCGAAGGCCGAGCAGGACCGGGCGACAACTCAAACGATCATGAATCCATCAGGTCAAGGCGACCTCGGCGGTCGCGCGTGCCGGCACCCCCACCGCAGCTCACTCCTCTGGCTTTTCGGCCTGGTCGGGCTGGTCCTCGGGGCGGCGGTTGGCTGGGCTCAGGCGAAAGTGCAAGCGTCGCGGGGGCAACTGAAGTTGCCGACCTACCCCTGGGCCGCGGTCCCGCATCCGTATTTTCGAGGCACGGACAACCGGAACATTTATCCGTACCCCATGTTGGATTTTCTGAGTCGGGATCGGACGGAGCGGAGCTACCGGACGGTGGTCTTGGAGAACGAGCACCTGCGCATCATCTTTCTGCCCGAGTTGGGCGGGAAGATCCACGAGGTGATCGACAAGGCGACGGGCGAACCGATGTTCTACGTCAACCACGTGGTTAAGCCGGCCCTGATTGGCCAGGCCGGGGCTTGGACCTCCGGGGGGGTCGAGTGGAACACGGGGCCCCAAGGCCACACGGTGGGCTGTATGCAGCCCATCGAGGTCGTCATTCTGCCGCGCGGCTCGGATGGCTCGCAGGCCGTGGCCATCGGTGAAACCGAGGGGATCTACCAGACCCGATGGACCGTCGTCGTCACGTTGCGCCCGGGCCGCTCGTTCATCGAGGAGCGCATCCGCATCTACAACCCCACGCCCACCATTCGCCCCTACTATTTCTGGAACTGCACGGCAGTCCCGAACACGCCCGGGTTCCGTTTCATCTACCCGATGACCCTGGGGACCGACCACGGCGCCGAGCGGTTTTTTCACTGGCCGATGCATGAAGGCAAGGATCTGACGCGGGGCACCAACTACCAAGATGCCTCCTCGATCTTCGCTTGGCACTGCGATCAGGACTTCTTCGGGTCCTACAACGACGATCTCGACCGTGGGGTCGTGGCCTACGCCAACCACCATCAACTCCCGGGTAAGAAGGCCTGGACGTGGGGCTGGGGCAGCTACGGCACCATGCACCAGATGGACCTCACCGACGACGACGGCCCCTACAACGAAGTCCAAACCGGCCCGCTGCTCACCCAGGGCGAGGTCGGCCGGCTCGATCCGGGCGAGACCCTCGAGTGGCAGGAGTGGTGGTACCCCATCCACCGGCTTGGCGGCTTCACCTACGCCAATCGTGACGTGGCCGTCAACGCAGCGATCGAGGGCGGCGCCGTCCGCCTCCGAATCCTGGGCACAGCGGACTGGGGCACGGTGACCGTCCGCGCGCTGAGTTCAGGGAGAACGGTCAGCCAAGGGGTGACGACCCTCAACCCGCGGCGCCCGGCCCAACTCG
The DNA here is from genome assembly GCA_016871715.1 of Verrucomicrobiota bacterium. Taxonomy (GTDB): domain Bacteria; phylum Verrucomicrobiota; class Verrucomicrobiia; order Limisphaerales; family J093; genus VHCO01. The sequence goes on along the minus strand of VHCO01000138.1, from coordinate 8,470 downwards.
AGCTGGCGTTCGAGCCCGCAAGTGGACCTGCGAACATCGAGATCCAGGCCGACCGCCAAATGATCGCCGCCTTCGCCCTGCCCTTGGCCTTGCCTGAGCGCCAACCGCCCGCGAAACCGGCGCCGGCGCAGACCGCCACCGAGCTGGCTCAGGCTGGCTGGCAAGATTACCTCTTCGCCCACTTCACCGCGGCCGCCGGTCGCTTCCAAAAGGCGCTGGATCAAGATTCGAAGTGTGTGTCGGCCCACTCAGGCCTCGCTTACCTCAGGCTCGACGCGGACCCGGCAGCCGCAGCGCAAGCCGCCCAAGCCGCCTTGGCCGTGGATCCGAATTGCGGCCTGGCGCGGTTGGCGCTGGCGACTGCCGCCGAGCGGTTGGAGGACGACACACTGGCGCTGACCGCGGCATGGCAAGCCGCGCTCGAACCTGCGACTGCGGTTGCGGGGCGCGCCCTGGCTGCGCGTCTGTTGATCCGGCAAGGGCGAACGGCGGAAGCTGTGAGCGCCCTTTCCGACGCCGGGCCGTGGCAGGCCGATCCCACCTGTCGCAACCTGCTCGCGTTTGCGCTGCTGGACCGGGGCGACAAGGCGGCGGCGCTGGACGAGGCACGCCAGAACCTCCAGGTGGATCCGTTGGACACCTTTGCCCACGCGGTTTTGTGGCTCGCCCGGCCTGGAGCGCGGGGACTCCAGCTTGGCGAGTTGATCCAGACCAAGGCGCAGGCGGTGCTCGACCTGGCGGCAACCTTCGTCGAGCTTGGCCAAGACGCGATCGCTTTGCGGGTGCTCGCAGACTTCTACTGCGGCGCAGAACCGGCGCAGGGGGCGCATCCCTTGCCGTTTTACTGGGCGGCGCACCTTGCCCACCGACTTGGCCAATCGGGCGCTGCCACCCGATACTTGAGCGCTGCGGATGCGGTCCCGGCAGACCTGGTCTTTCCGCACCGGTTCGCCTCCTTGCGAGTGCTTGAATGGGCCTGTGGCCACCGGGCAGCGGATGGTCGGGCGCGCTTGTACCTGGGCCATCTGTGCTTTCACCTCGGCCGCCACGCTCGAGGGCGCGAGCTTTGGCGACAAGCCGCCGAACTGGGCACCCAACCGGTCATCGCCTATCGCGCCCTGGGCCTGGCGAGCCTCACGCTCGACCAGGATTCCAAGGCCGCGGCCGGGTTATTGACGCAAGCGAACACAGCCGACCCCACCGACGCCATTGTGGCTCGCGACCTGGCCCGGGTTCTCTTCACGCTGGCCGACCAGGCCGACGCGGCCGAGCCCAAGCGCCAGCTCTGGGTTCGCGCGCGGGACATCCTGGCCGGCGCTTTCGCGCAAGGGCAAGGCCGCTCCGACTTCGTCGCCCTTTTGGCCCGGGCGCACACGCTGCTTGGAGACTATGCCGAGACGGCGCGCCTGCTCGACTCGGTGCGCATCACGATCTGGGAAGGGGCGCGCGAGGCCCACGATCTGTTCGAGGAAGCCCATCTGTTCCTCGGCGACCAACACCTCGAGGCGGGGAGGGCAACGGAAGCGCTGGGTGAGTTCGATCGTGCCCTCGAGTATCCGGCAAATCTGGCGACCGGCCGCCTCGAGCACGCGCGCGAGGCCCACATCCACTATCGGCGCGGCAACGCCCTCGCCGCCCTCGGCCAGCACGAGCGGGCGCGTGCCGCTTGGCAACTGGCGGCCGAGGAGGCACCTTCGTCGGACGCGCGGAAGGAAGCCTCTCGCGCGCAGGCGGCGGAGGCCCTCCGGCGGACCGCCACGACCCCTTGAACCTGGCACCTCAGCTCGCTCGATCATGCGCTTAGTCCTCATCTCGAACCGGCTCCCCTTCACCGTAACCGTCAAAGACGGCAAACCGCGCTTCAAGGAAAGCCCCGGCGGCCTCACGACCGGTCTGTGGAGCTACCTCGAGCGGGCCGGCATGGCCGGTGTCGATGGCGCCGACTTCCTCTGGATTGGCTGGCCGGGCTCGACCATTGCGAGTGAACACCACGAGAAAGTCGCCGAGCGCGCCCGCAAGGAGTACAAAGCGCACCCGGTCTTTCTGGCGGAGGAAGCGATGGAGCGCTTCTACCACGGCTTCTGCAATGCGACCATTTGGCCCTTGTTCCACTACTTCCCCACGTACACCACCTTCGACGAAGAGTGCTGGCGCGAGTACCAGCAGGTGAACCAGGCGTTCTACGAGGCGGTGCGCAACCAGTTGCAGCCGGAGGACGTCGTGTGGGTGCACGACTACCAACTGATGCTCTTGCCGAGGCTTATCCGGGAGCATTACCCGACGCTGCCGATCGGTTTCTTCCTGCACATTCCCTTCCCGTCGTTCGAGCTGTTCCAGCTCCTGCCCAGCGCCTGGCGACGCGAGATCCTCGAGGGATTGCTCGGGGCCAGCTTGATCGGCTTTCACACGCACGATTACACCCGCCACTTCCTGAGCTGTGCCGTCCGCACCCTGGGCCGCGAGCACCAGCTCGGCCGCATCACCCTCCGAGATCGCGTGGTGAAGGTAGATACCTTCCCGATGGGGATCGACTTCGACAAGTTCCACCGCGGCGCTCAATCGGCCGACTGCGAGGAGAGGATGAGCAAGCTGCGCGAGAAGTTCGCCGGGCTGAAGGTCATTTTTTCGGTGGATCGCTTGGACTACACCAAGGGCCTGATCAAGCGGCTGCAGGGCTACGATTTGTTCCTCGCGCAAAACCCGCAGTGGCACGGCAAGGTCGTCTTGGTCCTGGTCATTTCCCCGTCGCGGACGGGAGTCGAGACCTACCAAGCGATGAAACGGGAGATCGACGAATGGGTGGGGCGCATCCATGGCGCCTACGGAAGCATCCACTGGACACCCATCCTCTATCAGTATCGGAACATGTCGTTTCCGCAGTTGGTCTCGATGTTCCGGTTCTGCGACGTCGCCCTCGTCACGCCGCTGCGGGATGGCATGAACTTGGTGGCCAAAGAATTCCTGGCCTCCCGCACCGACCAAACCGGGGTGCTGATCCTCAGCGAGATGGCCGGAGCGGCGAAAGAGATGGGCGAGGCGCTCGTCATCAATCCGTTCCATTACAGTGAGATCGCCGAAGCCCTGGCCCACGCCCTGAGTCTCTCGATCGAGGAACAGCGCCAGCGCAACCTGGTGATGCAGGAGCGGCTGCGTCGCTACAATGTCCTGCGCTGGGCCGAGGAGTTCGTGCACGCCCTCCAAGCCACCGAATCCACGCAGATGGCCGCCATGGTCAAGGCCTTCGGCCCCGCTACCCTCGCCACCCTCCGCACCGAATACGCCAAGGCGCGCCAGCGCGGCATCCTCCTCGATTATGACGGCACCCTGCGACCGTTCGTGCCCGACCCTCAGCAAGCCCGGCCGGACTCGGAGTTAGTCGAGCTGCTGGGGGCCTTGGCGAGCGACCGCGCCAACCAGGTCGTGATCATCAGCGGCCGCCCGCGCGCGGATCTCGATCAATGGCTCGGCGCGCTGCCGCTGGGTCTGATCGCCGAACACGGCGTCTGGCATAAGGCCGTGGGGCAAGACTGGCGCCAACTCCGCGCCGTGACTGCCGAGTGGAAGACCCAGGTCCGGCCCATCCTCCAGCTCTACGTGGACCGGTTGCCCGGCGCGTTGCTCGAGGAAAAGGAGTACTCGCTGGCTTGGCACTATCGCCGCGCCGATCCAGACCAAGGCTCCCTCCGCGCCAAGGAGCTCCTGGACGACCTGGCCGACTTCACCCGTAACATCGATGTGCAAGTCCTCGAAGGCAACAAGGTCATCGAAATCCGCAATGCCGGCGTCAACAAAGGCGCCGCCGCACTCGAATGGCGCACCGCCGGCGCCTACGATTTCATCCTGGCCTTCGGCGATGATTGGACGGACGAGGACATGTTCCGCGCCCTGCCACCGGAGGCCTTCTCCGTGCGGGTGGGCCTCGACAACACGGCAGCGCGCTTTCGCGTGCCAAATGCCGCCACCGTGCGCGAGATTCTGCGGCAACTGATCCGGACGCCTTGACCGCCGACCGAGGCGAGTGACGGCGGAGAGCCTGGGATGCCGGATTAAAAGACCTCCGGGACACCCTCTTGCAGGATGCGCAGGTGCTGGGTCATACCCCGTTCCTCCGCCAGGCGGCGCAACCAAGTCGGGGGCTCTTCCAGGTCCTCGAACGAGAGCCGAAACGACCCGTAGTGCATGGGCACCAGCCAGCGGGCTTTCAAGTCGTGAAACACCTTGATCGCCTCGTCCGGCCCCATGTGGACGTTGCGAAACGACTCCGGATGATAAGCGCCAATGGGCAAAAGCGCGATCTCGGGCGGCGACCGTTGCCCGATCTCTTTGAAGCCCTCGAAATAACCGCTATCCCCGGCGTGGTAGAGGCGTCGTCCCTGGCACTCGAGCAAGAACCCGCCGTAGCCACGGTGGTGATCGCTCAACACGCGCGCGCCCCAGTGTTTCGAGGGCGTCAAGGTCACCTTCCAATCGCCGCGCGCAAAACTCTCCCACCATTCGAGCTCCAGGACGCGGTCGAAACCTAAACCCCGAGCAAGGTCGCCGACACCCCACGGAACAATGGCGATGCGCGGAGAGAGGAGGCGCCGCAGGGTGGGTTTGTGGAAATGGTCAAAGTGCGCGTGGGTGAGCAGAACCGCATCGGCGCGCGGGAGATCCTTGATCTTCAACCCGGCGTGCCGCTGGCGTTTGAGCAGGAACAGCCAGTTGGCAAAGTTGGGGTCGATCAGCACGTTTAAACCCTCGAATTGCACCAAGAACGAGGCGTGCCCAATCCAGGTCAGCGCCACTTGCCCTTCCCGCAGCTTCGGGAAGCTGGGGTTCAGGTGCCGGCCCGCACGCCGCGTCAGCAGGGCCTTCCAGACCATCTCCCGGAAGAACTTGCGCGGACTGAAGGCGTTGGTGGGCGTGAACTCCTTAAACGATCGCGGCAATCGCCGCCGCGCGCGTTTCGGAGGCTGGGGCTGGTTCGCGCCCGGGCTCATGTCATTGGCTGTGCCGCACGTCAACTGATACTCCGGCTCTGGCCCATTGACAACCTCCGAACGCGACGAACACGAGCGGACCAGGCACTCGGCGCCTAACCGAAGTGCTTGTCCCTGAACCACCAGAGAAAGGCCCCCCTCTTCATATGGTGTAACAGGTTTCAAGTAATTGACAACGCGCCCATGATCTACGGGGGTGGCGATCTGCGGTTGGTCGAGTTGAGCGCGGATCTATCCGGACTCGAGGCGGGTGGCATCAACCGCGTGGTGGTCACCAACGCCAGCGCCGTGGCCGGGCCGAACATCGGGCTGAAGGCGGAGGGTTCACAGCTCTTCAAAGTCCAGGGCAAGTACTACCTCTTCAACATCACCTGGCCTAGGGGCGGCATGCGCACCGTGATCGTCCACCGGGCCGACCAGATCGCCGGTCCGTACGAAGGCCGCCTGGCTTTGCAGGACAAGGGCGTGGCGCAGGGCGGCCTGGTCGATACGCGGTCGGGTGAATGGTATGCCTGCCTGTTTCGCGATTACGGCGCCGTGGGTCGCATTCCGTATCTTGTGCCGGTGACGTGGGAGGACGGTTGGCCGGTGCTGGGTGCCGTGAATTAACGAGGACAGCCGTCAAGCCGGCGCTTTCGCCCTTCTCGCCATGCGGCTCGGGCAGCCTGGACCGGAACGAGCTGGCCGACACCGGAACCCGGCGGGTCAGCAAGGCCGCACCGATGCGGACGGGGCCAGCGGACTCAAGCGAGGCGAAGGTTTTCCTCGCCAGGCCGTGCCAGGGGCGACACGATCGACGGCGGCAACGGTTTCTCAAGACGGATTGACCATGGCCGCCGAAGAACGAGTGTTGTGTTTTGAACGGAGACTGTTCGAGGAACTGGGCGTCTTCCAGGGCTTGAGCTTGGAGGTGGAGCGGTACCTGCCGGTGGTCACGGCGCCGTCTCGGCTGCTCTACCTGAATCGGACCGAGGCCGAAAACGACCGGCGCTATAAGCAGCTCATCCCTTACGTCCTGATCCTCTGCCACGGCAAGATCCTGCGCTACCAGCGCGGCAAGGGCGGTCAGGAAAAGCGGCTGCACGGGCTCTATTCGGTGGGTATTGGCGGGCACATTTCCGAGGACGACCACGGGCTGTTTTCCGCCGACCGCGGCTATCGGGAGGGCATGCGACGGGAGTTGCGGGAAGAGGTGGCCATCGAGGAGGTTGCGGAGGCGGCTGTGGCTGTCATCAACGACGACAGCACCGACGTTGGTGCAGTGCACTTCGGTGTCGTGCATGTGGCCCACGTCGGCGCCGAGGAGGTCGCCGGCCGACGCAGCGGGATCCTCGGTCCGGAGTTCGTTCCCCTACAAGAGGCCACCGCCAACCCGGCGCGTTACGAATCCTGGTCGCGATTCTGCCTGGAACAGCTCGATCGGCTACTGGCCAAAGCGGCGGCCGCCGGGGTGGTGCCGGCCGGCGGAGGGTGAATCGCCGGCTCGCCGAGAAGACCAGGACGTTCAGACCAAGAGGTCGGGAATCGAGATGACAGTGTGAGCGACTCTTCCTTCCAGCACCCCGGTTCCACCGGCTAGATTAGGAGGCTGCCACCGGGCCGGCCGTTCGGGCCCACCGACCTGCCTCGCTCGGCGCGCCCACTTCATAATGCGGCAGACGGGCCGGCGCCTTGTTGGGGGTGGTCCTTAGTGGATTCAGGCTCCAAGGAATGGTGACTATTGCCGGACCTCCGCTGTCGATGTTCCAGGGTCTGCAGAATGGCATCCAGGACCGCGTCGAGCTCCTTCGCTAAATCCTCCGCCAGGAAGCGAAGGAGAAAGAACCCGTGCTGTTGCAGGAGTGCATCCTTCCGGCGATCCCGCCGGTAGGCTTGGGCATCCGAGAGGTGCTGGGCCCCGTCCAACTCGATTACCAGGCCGGCGTCAGCACACAGGAAGTCCACCTCCATGCTGCCCATGCTGTCGAAAGGGATGGGCAATCTCACATTCAATCGGAACCGTCCTGCCGTTTCTGCAAGGGTCTCGAGCCGGCGAAAGAGGAACGCTTCGGACGTGCTCCGCGCCCGATCGGCACCCACGGCCTCGGGCAAGGGGACGCGCGCCGTGTGGACGAACAGGTTGGCCAGTGGCGTGTCCACACCGTCCCGGATCAATCGGCGCACGCTGGCGGCGTAGTCACGTTTCCATTCCGGGTCGACGGGCAAGGGCACATCCGTAGGCCAGCCGGGCAGGGCGCTGGCCGGCAAGAGGATCGTGTAACCAACGGCTTCGTAACCCTGACACCGGCGATCGAACATCCGCGAGAGCATCGGCACGTCAAGGTCAGCATAGTCGTAGACCCTCACTTCGCGCTTGCCTTCGTGGAGCCGGTGCAGACGCCCGACGTACTGGGCGATGGTCCCGCGCCACGAAACCGGCAAAGCCAGAAACAGCGTGTCCAGTCGCGGGTCGTCAAACCCCTCGCCGATGTACTTCCCGGTCGCCAGAAGGGCACGTTCGCCCGAGGCCGCCGGTTCCGCTAGGCAGCTCAGTGCTTCACGCAAGGCCTTCCTCCCCATGCCGCCTTGGAGCGTAATCACTTGGGGGACACTCGGGCGGAGCCGGTCAGCCAGCGCTGTGAGGTGCTCGGTCCGCTCCGTCAACACCAGCGGGGATCGGCCATTGCGCAGGGCTTCCAGGACATCCTCGCAGATCAGCCGATTGCGGCTGTCGCAGTGGGCGAGCGCTTCCTGCAACTTCTGAAACTCGATCCGGAGATCTTCCTCGGGAGCGAAGGAGGATCGAAACCCGGTGGGCCGGACGATGACCTGGTGGGTGAAGGGTCGGGCTGCGGCCTGCTGTCGGGCATCCACGCGGTATCTGACCGGCCCGCACTGCATAAAGATGATCGGATGATGCCCGTCCTTGCGCACAACGGTGGCCGAGAGACCCGTGACAAACCGGGCCTTGGTCCGACGCGCGACCTGCTCGAAGCTGTGGGCGGAAAGATGGTGGCATTCGTCCACGACCAGATGGCCGTAATCCGCCACCCGATCGTCCACCACGCCCTTGCGCACCAGGCTCTGCATGAGGGCGACGTCCAGAGCACCGTTGAGTTTCTTGCGGCCGCCGCCCAGACGCCCGATCTCCTTGGGCGCTAGGCCGAGGAAAGTTGCGAGGCGACCGACCCACTGTTCGAGCAGTTGCTGGCGATGGACCAGCACCAGAGTGTTCACACCACGCTGGGCGATCAGCCAGGCGGCAATGACCGTCTTCCCGAAGGCGGTGGTAGCCGACAGGACCCCCGTCTCGTGCGCGAGCACGGCCTGCGCCGCCGGCTGCTGTTCGGCACGCAACTCGCCCTGAAAACGGACTGCAAGCGGACGACCGGAGAACCGCTTGTCGCACACGACCGGGCGGATCCCGAGCCCCTTCAGGAGCCCCTCGGTCTCTTCGAGGCAGCCCCGAGGAAGGCCAATGTGCTGGGTACAATCTTCCGCACAGGCGA
>VHCO01000137.1 GCA_016871715.1 Verrucomicrobiota bacterium | reverse complement strand
GCTCCGATCTTGCCTGGTGCGGAGGCTGCAGAGGGGGCCGAGGGCTGGATGCCGGTGAGGGTGAAGGGGCGTGGGTGGCAGGAGGTTGGGGCGGAGTATCGGCAGCGGCTGTTTGTGCGTGGGGGGGTGTCTGGGAGCAGCCAGAAGAAGGAGTTGAGTCGGGAGCAGATTAGGCGGGTGTTACAGAGGGGCGGGGAGTTGAGTCTGGGCGAGGTGCTGCGGCTGCGGATTCGGCACATGACGGACGGCGTCGTGTTGGGATCCAAAGGATTCGTGGACGAGGTGTGGTTGGCGCATCGGGAGCGGTTTGGGGGGAAGCGCCGGAGTGGGGCACGGGCGATACGGGGCGGGGGCGCGCCACTGGCGGGGTTGAGTGCGTTGCGAGACTTGCGGGTCGAAGCCATCTCGTGAGTGGGGATGGAGATCGTCGTTTTCGTTCGCGATCACGAAACGCGCGTGCTCAAGTCCTCTCGCATCCCCATCGAGCCGATCGTCCGCGAGGTCAGGATTATGGAAATCCACCCTACGCCGAGCCAACCGGTCCGGCCGGCGCCGCGGCGGGCGCGGGCTGCCGGACCAAGCGGCGCCAGTGCAACCGCTGGGCGAGGTCGTCCAGGAGCGAGTAGGCGACGGGCGTTGCGATCAGGGTCAGGAAGAGGCAGAGCGCCTGGCCGCCGATGACGACGACGGCCACTGCCCGGCGTTCTTCGGCGCCGGGACCCGTCCCGAGCGCCAGCGGCGTCATCCCGGCCACCAGGGTGAGGGTGGTCATCAGGATCGGGCGCAATCGGTCGCGATTGGCCTGGAGAATGGCCACCGACCGCTCCAGGCCGCGCGCCCGGAGTTGGTTCATGTGATCGATTTGGAGGATGGCGTTCTTTTTGACGACGCCGAACAGGACGAGCAAGCCGAGGGCGGAATAGAGGTTGAGGGTGTTGCCCGAGGCCCACAGCGAGAGGAGGGCAAAGGGTAACGACAACGGCAGCGAGAGCAGAATCGTGAAGGGATGCGAGACGCTCTCGAACTGCGAGGCGAGAATCATGTACATGAAGACGATCGAGAGGAGAAAGGCCCACAGAAACTCGTTAAATGTGGACTCGAGCTCCCGGCCACGGCCCGAGACACGGGTCGAGTATGCCGCTGGCAGGTTCAGCTCACGCACCGCGTTGCGCAGGGCCTGCAGACGATCCGCCAAGGCGAAGCCGGGCGCAATGGCGCCGCGCAGGCTGATGGTGCGTTGTCGGTCGAGGCGGTCGATGCGCGAGGCGGTCTGGCCCGGGACGATCTCGACCAGGTTATCCAAGCGCACCAGGCCGCCGTCGCGGCGCGGTACGAACAAGCGCGAGATGACCTCGGGATCGTTCCGGCTGCCCTCAGCCAGCCGGAGTTGGACGTCGTAGTCTTCGTTGATGGTGGGATCGCGGAAGCGGGAGACGCGTTCGTCGCCGCCAACCATGATGCGCAGCGCGGTGGCAATGTCCTGTGTGTCGACCCCGAGCGCCGCAGCTCGGGCGCGGTCGATCTCCACCCGCAGTTCGGGTTTGTCCAACCGCAGGGTCGTGTCGGCGTCGAGGATGCCCAAGGCCGGCGCGCGCCGGCGCAGTTCTTCGGCGTACGCCACCAGGGACTCGAGCTCAGGCCCCAAGAGCGAGAAGTCGATCTCGACATTTGGTCCGCCGACACTGATGGACGATTGGCCGGAGCGGACGCCGATGCGGACCTCGGGGATCTGGCGTAAGCGTTGGCGCACCTGTTGGACCACGTCGCGTTGGCCGTAGTTGCCCTGAAACGCGGCGAGAGGATTGAGCGAGAAGAGGCGCGTCCAAGAGAAGACCCGTTCCTGATGGGGGGCGATGCGAACGTAGGCGCGGATCTGGTTGGCGCCGCCGATGCGGGTCGAGCCGACCGAAGCCAGGATGACGCGCACCTGGGGCATCGAGAGCAGCTCGGCCTCGACCTGACGGGCGACCTCGTTCATGGCAGCCAGACTGGTACCTTCCCGGGCACTGACGCTCACCTCGAATTCGCCCTCGTCGGTGTTGCCTGGGGTGTATTCCTGGCGGATCGCCTGGTAGAGTGGCAGGGCCGAGAGCATGACGCACACTGCCCCCACCGACACCGCCAAGCGGTGGCGCATTGCCCAGCGCAACGCCCCCGCGTAAGACCGGTCCAGGTAAGCGTAGAAACCCGTGCGGGACCGCACGGCTCCGCTGGCGCCCGCACGCACGGCGCGCAGACTGAAGAGGCGCGCGCTCATGGTGGGCGTGAGAGTGAAGGAGACCAGCAGGCTGACCAGCACGGCCACCGCCGCCGTCAGGCCGAATTGGTAGAGGAACCGTCCGGCGATGCTCGACATGAAACTCACGGGCACGAAGATGACCACCAGGCTGAGGGTGGTGGCCATGACGGCGGTGCCGATCTCCGCGGTTGCGGCGCGGGCGGCCTCGAAGGGGTTCATCCCCTTTTCCTCGACGAACCGGAAGATGTTTTCGAGGACGACGATGGCGTCGTCGATGACGATGCCGACCATGAGCACCAGGGCCAGCATGGTCACGCTGTTGAGCGTGAAGTCCAAGGCCCACATCATCCCGAACGTCGAGATGACCGAACACGGGATGGCCACCGCCGCGATGCAGGTCGCGCGCCAACTGCGCATGAAAAAAAAGACCACCAGGCTGGCCAGGATGCTGCCGAGGATCAGGTGCCCACGAATCTCCCGCAGCGCCTCGTAGATGTAGCGGGACTGGTCTTCGATGACCTCGAAACGCACATCGGGGGGGAGTTGCGCGATGACTTGGGGCAGCTTCTGCTTGACGCCTTCGATCACCGCCACCGTGTTCGCGTCCGACTGGCGCCGGACCTCGAGCGTCACCGCCGACTGGCCATTCAAGCGCGTAAGAGAGCGTTCTTCTCGCGTGCCGTCCTCGGCCCAGCCGATGTCTCGAATGCGGATGGGTGCGCCGTGGCGAGTGGCCACCACCAACTCGTTGAACTGCGCTGCCCCGGTGAAGCGGCCCAGGGTGCGCAGCGTATGCTCGATCAGCGGCGTCGTCACGTAGCCGCCTGGCACGTCCACGTTCTGCCGCACAATGGCCTCGCGCACAGCCGTGATCGGGATCTGGTAAGCTGCCAACCGGTCGGGATCGACCCAGATACTGATCGCACGCTCGAGCCCACCGCGGATCTGGACCTCGCCCACGCCCATCGACCGCTCGATGTGGACCTTGACGACCTTGTCGGCGAGCTCGGTCAGCTCCCGCCGGCTGCGGTCGCCCGTCAGCGCCAGCGTCATCGCCGGAGACCGATCGCTGTCGAACTTCGAGATTTGGGGAGGATCAGCCTCGCGCGGGAGGTCGTTGCCGATGCGGCCGAGGCGATTGCGGACGTCTTCGGCGGCCTCGCTGACATCGCGGCGCAGGTCGAACTGGATAATCACGAAGGAGATACCCTGGCCGGAGATCGAGCGCAGGTCGGTGATGCCCTCGATGGTGTTGACGTTCTCCTCGATCACCTGCGAGACCAACGCCTCCATCTCGACCGGTGACGCGCCCGGCAACCGCGTCGAGACATACACCGTGGGGATGTCCACGGGCGGGGAACGATCCACGCCCAGATGCGCATAACCTGCTGCGCCGGTGACGACCAGCGCCAGGATGATCATCGTGGCAAAAACCGGCCGCCGAATGCAGATCTCAGCGAGCTTTTGCATCACCCTCGCAGCTAGCCGCTGCTTGCCTCCGCCTGCGTCTCCGGCCGCGCAGGCGCCACGCGCACCGCCTCGCCGGTTTGCAGGTTCCCCGGCTCGAGCACCACGGCGTCGCCGGCGGTCACTCCGGCCGTGACCTCGATCCAGCCTGCGCCGCGCCGGCCGGTGCTGATCGGTCGCTCCAGGGCGCGCCCGTCCTTCACCACAAACACCTTCTCGACTCCGGCAAACGCGACCAGGGCCGCTGGCGGGATCGCCAAACCGCGGTCCTCGCTTCGAGTGACGATCTCGCCGCGAACGAACAGGCCAGGCCGCAGGTGGCCGTCGTTACGTACGTCCGCCTCCACCATGAGCATTCGGTTCTGCTCCCGAATCGCCGGGCTCAACCGCGCGATTTGCCCGGTGTAGGTGGCGGGGTCGCCCTCGACCCGGAGGCGGACGGTCTGCGCCGGTTGGATGCGGGCGGCCTGACGCTCGGGCACCTCGAGCCGCAGCCGCAGTGGATCGGTCTTGACCAGCGTGACCACCGGCGTGCCCGCGGCGCGGAAGTCGCCCACGCTGGCCAACCGCTCCTGCACCGCGCCGCTAAAGGGGGCGTAGATCGAGGTGTCTTCGAGTTGCTTGCGGGCAATCTCGAACTCAGCCCGCCGCTGCGCCACCGTCGCTAGCCGAGTCTGGATTTCCTCGAGCGCGTCTCGGTAGCGATTGGCGGCGACCTCGTACGCAGCCTCGGCGGCTTCAAGCGCCGACTCGGACAGGATCCGTTGCTCGGCGAGTTTGGCGACGCGATCGCGGTTGCGCGCGGCCTCGTCGAAGAGCGCTCGGGCCTGGGTCACCGTGCTGGTCTTCTCCGGGTCGACCCGGTCATCGTCCCCGGTGAGAGGCAGCCCGAGTCGGGCACGCGCTTGGGCGAGCAGGGCCTCGGCCTGTCTGAGTCGCAGCTCGTAATCCCGGGCTTCGACCCGCGCGATCAAGTCCCCTTGACGCACCACACTGCCCAGATCCACGGCGATGGTATCGAGTCGGCCGGCCACTTTCACGCTCAGGGTCGCCTGCTCATGCGCGGCCAACGCGCCGATCGCGTTCACCACCTGCTCCATCGGCCGCGCCGCCACCGTGGCCACCCGGACTTCCCGCTCGGCCGGCTGGCTGGCATGGGCCGGCGGGCGGTCTCGGTCCGGCGGGCGGTTGGGCGAGGAGCGTTTACAGGCGGGTAGCATGAGGCACAGCACCGCCAGCGCCAGGCATCCGCTGCCTCGCGACCGCCTTGTCACATCCACCGGATGAGTTTGTAATCCAGTCACGCGCCCTCTGGCACAGGGGCCAACAAGCCGTTGGCCATTCCGTTCCCAGCGCCAGGATGCCACCAGCAGACAGCCCCGGCCCAACCGACGCAAGGAAAGTCTTGGGACTTTGATGGAAACGGAGAGCGAGCGTCTCGCCCGCTGCACTGCGCTGCGGTCTCACCGGTCCGCCGTGATTGGCGGCTCGCAGGGGACTGCGAGCCCTACCGCATCGCGGCTGGCGGTAGGGGGCGACCGCTGGGCGCGCCGCGCGGGGGGAATCATACGCACGCAACAAGTACAGTCCCCGGCTCGCAGGGGACTGCGAGCCCTACCGCATCGCGGCTGGCGGTAGGGGGCGACCGCTGGGCGCGCCGCGCGGGGGAATCATACGCACGCAACAAGTACAGTCCCCGGCTCGCAGGGGACTGCGAGCCCTACCAACCGGCTAGCGAAAAACTCCTTTCCCAGCCCGGGGCAGTAGGCCAGACTCCTAGCGGCGGCTCAGACCGGGCTTCGGGGTGCCGCACCAGACCCTGCGGGCGGGATGTCCGCGCCCCGAACTTGACTGGGCCGGCACATGCATTGGGATTCGACAACTCGAGTCGAGCCTTGGGGCAGGAACCCATTGCCTCATCGCAATCGCACAGGCCAACCAGCCAAAGCCATGACGCCCACGATCCTATCAACTCCTCCCCGGCAGCGGATGAACTCGCAGTTGGCGGCTCGCCCCCAGGCCACCGCCCAACCCATGCCAGGTTCGAGCCTGGCCTGGCCTCGCTGGCTGGCCGGCTGCCTGGCGGTTGGCTGTCTCCTGCTGTCGGCAACCTCGGGTGCTGGGGCTGCTGAACCGCACGTGGCCCTCGGCTATGATCCGCAGGTTCGGCCGTTGCAGTTTGCCGCGAGCGAGATCCGGCGGGCACTGGCCGCCCGCGGCCTTTCAGCCGTCGAGGGCGACCTCGCGGCGACGGCTCGCGCCACGAACCGTACGCGGTTCTTGCTGGTGGCGGACCCGATTGCAGCGGATCGGCTGGCAACGCGGCTCGGCGTTGCTCCACCAACGTCCCGCGCGTCCGAGTCCTACGCCCTGCGCCGGCTGAGGGGATCGGGAGCGGTCGGCTACCTGGTCTTGGGCGCCGATCCCACGGGCGCCATGTACGGCGGCCTGGACCTGGCTGAGGCAATCCGGATCGAGACACTGGCGACCCTCGCAGACTCGGATCACGCGCCCCACGTGGAAGAGCGCGGGATCAAGTTCAATATCCCGCTGGACCTCCGCACGCCCAGCTACTCGGACTGCAGCGACGCTGCCCAGCAGAACATCCCGGAGATGTGGAGCCTGGATTTCTGGCGCAGCTTCTTGGATGAGCTGGCCCGGCACCGGTACAACGTGCTGACCCTGTGGAGCCTGCACCCGTTCCCCTCGATCGTCAGAGTCCCGGAGTACCCGGCGGTGGCGCTCGACGACGTCTGGCGCACCACCCTCAAGCTCGATGACACCTTCTCGCACTCGGGCAGCGACATGGTCCGCCCCGCGATGCTCGATCAGGTCGAGATCGTCCGGCGCCTGACCATCGATCAGAAGATCCAGTTCTGGCGCGACGTCATGCAACACGCTCACGACCGCGGCATTGACGTCTACTGGTTCACGTGGAACATCTTCACCTTCGGCGCCGAGGGCAAGTACGGCATCACCCGCGCCCAGACCAACCGCGCCACCATCGATTACTTCCGCGCCAGTGTCCGGGAAACCATCCTCACTTACCCGCTCTTGGCCGGCTTAGGTGTCACCGCCGGCGAACAAATGGAGAATCGACGCGACGAGTTCTCGAAGGAAAAGTGGCTTTGGCATACCTATGGCGAAGGTGTGCGCGACGCCCTCAAGCTCGCCCCCGGTCGCCAAGTCCGGCTCATCCACCGATTCCACCAGACCGGCCTGGGCGAGATCCTCGACGAGTGGAAGGGTTACCCTGGCCCCTTCGACTTGAGCTTCAAGTATGCCATCGCCCACATGTACTCGGTGCCCAATCCGCCGTACATCAAGTCGGCCTTGCCGCACCTGCATCCGGGCTTGCGCACCTGGCTCACCGTGCGCAACGACGACATCTACAGCTTCCGCTGGGGCGACCCGCAATTCGCGCGCGCGTTCATCCGCCACCTGCCCGGGCCCGACAAGGTCGCCGGATTCTACATGGGGCCAGACGGCTACTGCTGGGGGCGCGAGTTCCTGAGCACCGAACCCGAGACGCCACGCCAACTCGTGCTCGAGAAGCAGTGGTTCAGTTTCATGCTCTGGGGCCGGCTCAGCTACGACCCTGACTTGACGGACAGCCTGTTCGAGCGCACGCTGGCCGCCCGTTTCCCGCAGGTGCCGGCCGCCACCCTCCTCGAGGCCTGGTCCCATGCCTCGCGCATCTTCCCCCAAATCACGCGCCTTTTCTGGGGCGACATCGACCTGCGCTGGCTGCCGGAAGCCTGCTTGAGCCACCCGCGCCACCGCGGCTTCTACACCGTCCGCCATTTCATCGAAGGCCAAACCATGCCGGAAAGCGGCATCCTCAACATCACCGCCTGGCGCGGGCGCCAGTTGCGCCAGCAACCCGCCGAGGGTATCACGCCTCTCGAGGTCGCCGCGGCGCTCGATCAGGACGCCACTTCCAGCCTGCGCTTGGTGTCCGAACTGCGGGCCACCGCCGGTCAGGGCGAGCCCGGCGCGAGCGCCAAGGAACTGCGCCTGACGCTTGGCGACCTCGAGGCCTTCGCCCACATAGGCCATTACTACGCGGCCAAGATTCGCGCGGCGTGTGAGCTGGCACTCTTCGACGCCACGCGCCAAACCGATCAGCAAGCCTCCGCTATCCGGCACCTGACCGCTGCACTCGGGCATTGGCAACGCTACGCGGCGACTGCCGCCAAACAGTACCGGCCGGCCCTGTACAACCGCGTGGGCTACGTCGATCTCGACGCCCTCACCACGAAGGTCGAGGCCGACCTCGAGATCGCCAGGCAGTGGCAGCCCGGTACGATTCCGGACACCATCCGCGCCCGCCAGGGCGACACGCCATTCAAACCGTGACGGTGCCACCTGCACCTACACTGCCGCGGGCGTGGACCTCATCCGCAAGCAATCCAACACGCCGCACGGACTGTGGACTTACGAAGACAGCGAGAAGGCGCGGCTCACCCTCCTCGAGCATCCGGGCAAACAACTGGCGAATGCCGCTGTCCATTTCACTCATTACCCGCACCGCCATTCGTCCGTCTCGCCCCACCTCACCCGGAGACGCATCCTGCAGCAGCAAGGGAGGGAGCCCGACTTGGGCTCCCTGAACCCGCTTTAGCTGAACCAGAGCCGATGCCTTACTTTGCCAGTGGCGGCACCAGGCAATTGCACGGCGCGGACACGTTGCCCGCCGCATCTACGGCGGACACCAGCGCATCCCCTCTGAGCTTGATATGCACGATTCCACCGCCCATCGATTTCGCGGTGGGCTTGGCGCCAGGCGCTTGGGTGATCTTGACCTCGTCGCCACTGAGGAACCGCAGTTGACACTTGTGAAGCAGGGCGGGGCACCTGAGGATCCAGGCTTCCGGCGGCTATCGCCAGGTGTTGTGCTTGCGAAACGGCCCGGCGGCGATCGGACGCAACGGGGAGTGGACCCGCCGCCGCCGAATCGAGTCAGGGACGCACGCTTGGCGGTTCGACGGTCAGTCATCGATGGGAGACCCCATCGCGATCGCGTTTTCAAACTCCGCGTTTACCTCGCGGGCGAACTTGCGCTCGGGATGATCGGCGGGAAGTTCCCGGAGCAGAAACGGCGTGCCGCCTGCGTGCTCCCTCTTCAGATGCTCCCGCCATGCCCTGAAGGTAATCCATGAACTATGAACTCCGTCTCGACCTTCGTTGTCCGTCGGCCCTTGAAAATCAGGATAGAGGCGTCCTCGGCGATGGGACTTCGTAGCCGGTCGAGATGCGCGCGCTAAGGCGGAACAAGGTGCCAGGCTTCATCAAGTGCCGATGGTCCCGGCTGCACAACGCCCCGCAGCCGCGCACGGTGTAGATGATGCTCTCGCTGCCGTGCGGATGTGGGTGTTCCTCCAGGAACAGCCTGGCAGGCATGTTGATGAAGTGCGCCTGGCAGCCGTCCGTTAGTAACGGCGGCCCGATGCGGCCTTTCAACGTCTCGACCGCGAGGGTGGGTTATGGTCCTCATAGACTGTAATAACAATATACCTGGTGATGTATTGTTGTATTGTTGACACGATCAAAACTTAGTAACAGGTACAAAATAGTTGACACCGTGAGCTGGCGCCGATAGCCTCCTCGCCATCATGAGAACCGCACGTATCAAGATCAAAGGCCGACCCGCCGTCTACCACTGTGTCTCCCGCATCGTCGGCGCCCAACGCCTCCTCGATGACCTCGGCAAGGAAACCTTGGTCCGCCTCCTCCGGCGCCTGGCCACCTTCTGCGGCCTCGAGGTCGTCACCTACTGCATCATGGCCAATCACTTCCATGTCCTGGTCCGCGTCCCGGCCGAGCAGAACCCGACCGACGAGGAGTTGATCGAGCGGATGGAGGCGCTCTACGGCAAGGGCAAACAGGCTGGGCTGGTGGCCCTAGCCCGAGAAGGGTTGCGGGAGCGAGGGCGAGTGGACCCGGACCTGCGGCAGCGGATGTTGGCGCGGATGGGGGATGTGTCGGAGTTCATGAAGGAGTTCAAACAGCGGTTCAGCAAGTGGTACAACATACGGCATCAGCGGTTTGGGACGTTGTGGGCGGAACGGTTCCGGAGTGCGTTGGTCGAGGATCGGTCGCGGGTGCTGGAGACGGTGTCGGCGTACATCGACTTGAACGCGGTGCGGGCTGGGTTGGTGGAGGATCCTAAGGATTACCGGCACTGCGGGTACGCTGCGGCGGTGGCCGGGGATGCGAAGGCGCGGTCGGGGTTGTTGAGTATGTACGCGGGCGGCAGTGAGGGAGCGTCTCGATGCGGGAGTGCGGCAGCAGGGGCGACTGAGGCAGCCGGGCCGGCGGAGTCGGAGGGGGGAGGGGCCCGCGGACAAGATGCCCGCGCTCCGGTCTTGGCCTGCGCGGAGGCTGGAGCGGGGGCCGAGGGGGCGAGGAAAGAGAAGGGTAAGGCACCGGATTGGAAGGAGGTGAGTGCGGCGTATCGGCGGCGGTTGTTTGTGCGGGGAGGGGTGTCTGGGAGCAGCGGGAAGGTCGCGTTGAGTCGGCAACAGATTGCGCGGGTGTTGGAGAAAGGTGGGGAGTTGAGTCTGGGCGAGGTGTTGCGGCTGCGGATCCGGCACATGACGGACGGCGTCGTGTTAGGGTCCAAGGGCTTTGTGGACGAGGTGTGGCTGGCGCATCGGGAGCGGTTTGGGGCCAAGCGGCGGAGTGGGGCGCGGCGGATTCGGGGTGGGGGCGCGGCGCTGGCGGAACTGACTGCGTTACGGGACTTGCGAGTGCGAGCGGTTTCGTGAGCGGTCTCGTAAGCGGATGCGCGAGCGGGAGCCGCTCCGGTGGATGCCTGCCGCGGGTGCGGAGGCGGACGATTGTTGCTGGTGTGGGGGTGTGCTGGGTTGTCGTGCTAGAGTCAGGGCTGGGCAACCACGCGCAGGCGGTAGAAGCGGTGCGTGATGGGCGAGGTGGTGGGATCGAGGAGAGTCAGGATCCCGGCGCTGGTGGCGGTTTGGGTGGTCAGGGTTTGCCACGGCGCACGGCTAAGGTCGTCGGTGAATTCGATGTGGTAGACGCGCCCTGGGGCGGCCTGCCAGCGGAGCTCGAAGGATCCATCGGCGCGGAGGCGTGGGGCCACCCACTGCAAGCGTGAGGCCGCCTGGGTGGGGTCGGTGCCTGCGAGGACCTCTTCCAAGTCGGTGAGTCCGTCGCGGTCCGTGTCGGGTTGGGCCGGATCCGTGGTATAGAGAAACCGTTCGTCCGGGTCGGCGAGGCCATCGGCGTCTTGGTCGAAGGCCGGATGGGGAGGCTGGACCTGAGAGGGGAGGCTGCCCTCGTTGATGGAGTGACGGAGGAGTTCCAGTTTGGGTGCGGGCGGCTCGTGGGCTTCGATCAGGAGGAGCACGCCGGCGTCCCGGATGGGGGTGGTGGCGGCCAGGGCGACGCGAACGCGTTGGGGTTGGGTGGTGTTCGCTGCCCAGAGCAGTCCCTCGGCCAAGGGGCCGGGGCGCAAGGACCAGGGCCCGGCGCTTGTGGGAGTGACGGCCAGTTCCAGCTCCACGCTGTAGACGTCGGCATCCGGTCGGAAGAGGACGCGGCGGAGGCCGCGGGTCAACGGCGGGCCATCGTCCAGGGCTAGGACACAGTGGGCGGTGGGGATGCCTGGGGCGGTGCCGGGCATGCTGGCGACGGCCAGTGCGGAGGGGCCGCCTGGGGGCACTTCGTCGTCGGTCCAATTACCTGTGACGTCGCCGAGCAAGACGGCGGTGAAGTCCTGCCCGGAGAGGTGAGCGCGCAGGGGTGCGTAGCTGCGCGACTCTGGGATGAAGGCCCAGATTTGGCCTGCGCCTGGGAAGGGCAAGGCGCGCAAGCCCACAGCGTACTCGAGGAGATAGGAGGCATCCATCGCGGTGATGGCCCCGTTACGGTTGACGTCGGCGGCCAGGCGTTGGGCTGCTGAGAGGGTGAGCCAGCCGGCCTCGTGGCGGAGGACGAAGGAGGCGTCGAGGGCACTGAGGCCGGCGACTTCGTCCGCTTTCGCGAGGGTGAGGAGGTAATCGCCGGTGGGCAGGCCAGCGAAGGCGAAACGGCCCTCGGCGTCGGTGGTTAGGGTGGAAGCGCCCACGCCGTCGACACGTGCGGTGGCGCCCTGGACGGCGCGGTCGTTGAAGTGGCGCACTTGTCCAGCCAAGTTCCAGAAGGCATTCACGTCGAAGGTGCCGTGGTTCAGGGTGACCTGGATGGCGCCGTCGTTGAGGCGGACGTTTTCGAGGGTGAGGGCGGTGGTGGCTGGCGGCGGGCCGATGGCACGGCAGCGGAGGGTGACGAGAGTGCCCGAGCCGCTCACGACCGTTGGGCTGGCGAGGGAGAGGGTCACCTGGCCGGGCGGACTAGGGTTGGCGGAGAGAGTCCAACCTGCGGCCAGCGGGCCGAGGCGGGTGTCGGAGAGTTCGAGGACGGCGGGATCGAAGCGGACGACCGCGCTGGCGGCGCGCAGGCCGGTGACGTTGGCGACCGTGAGGTGGAGGTCCGTTTCGGCGCCGAAGTCGCCTGAGGTTCGCGGGAGGCCGACGACGGTGTCTGTCGTCTCGAAGCGGAAGCCATGCAACAGCACGGCTTGGGATTGGTCGGGGTTGACCACGGTCACATCGACGGTGGCGGGGAAATGGGCTGGGGTACGGCACGTCAACTGGCCCGGGCCCAGAACCACGACGTCGAGGGCGAGGGCATCTCCGAACCGGACGCTGGCGCCGGGCTGAAAGAGGACGCCGGCGAGGCCGACTTGGGTACCGCCGGTGGCGGGGCCGCGGTTTGGGGAGACGGAGGTTAGGGCTGGTTGATGGAGGACGGTGACGGTGTGGGGTGTGGCTGCGGTGCCGCTGTAGGCGAGGCTGAGTCCGTCACTGGCTTTGAGGTAATACTCGAGGCCCGGGGCCATCACGGCGGAGCCCGGGATGGTCACCGACCAGTCGGCGCTGCCGATCTGGACCATCTCGGTTTCCGTGAATGCCCCGCCGGCTCCGGCGGGTCGGTAGAGGAGGGTGACGTTCTGGACGCGCACGTTGTCGGTGGCCTTGGCGGTGAGACGCAACCCGCGGGCGGGTTCGGCGGACACGACCGCGGCGTGTTCGAGTTGCGGGGGGATGGTGTCTACGGCGGCGGCGGCGGCCACATTCGAGAAGTCGGATTCTTTGAAGTCGGTGGTGACGACGGTGAAACGGTAGTATTGAGGCACGGCGGGGGTTACGGCGGTGTCGGTGAAGGACTCTTCGCCTGGCAGGATGAGGGTGCGATTCCAGCGTGCGAAGGTTCCGTCGGGTTGGTCGGCGCGATAGAGGTGGTAGCCGGCGAGCAGGGGGAAGTCGTCCTGTTGCCAGCGCAGGTCGATGCGGCCTTCGCCTCCGGTGGCCTGCAAGGTGAGGGCACGGACCCCCAAGGTCTGCACTTGGAAGCGGAAGCGCCCTACGTCGTAGCCGGAGACCAACCAAGGATCGCCGGCGGCGACGGCCCCGGAGATCCGCATTTGATGGTAGCCTTCGCCGGTCATGGGGTTGATGTTGAAGCGGCCGACCCAGGTGCGGGCGTCGCGCCAACCCAGGTCGGCGGCGCCGACGACGAAATCGGTGAAGGGCACGGCGGGTCCGAAGGTCACGAAGGGTTGGATGGTCGGGTCCATGTCGCGGTTGAAGGCGACCTCGAAGGTAGCGGGGCCGCTGCCAACGACGGGCACGGTGTGGGCATTGGTGCCGTTGACGACGACGTCGACGACGAACGGGTAGGTCGTCGGGTGACCGACTTGGGCGAGGGGTTGGTAATCGACGAGCGAGGTGGTGAAGTTGTCGCGGTAGTCGACGAGGGCGTGCTCGACGAGGTTGGTGGCGCGGGTACCCCAGAAGTTATTTTTGAGGGAGACGTAGGTGCCGGGGCCGCCTTGCTCGTTGAGGCCCGGCGCATAGAGTCTCAGCCAGCGGGATACGTTGACGTCCCAGTACTTGCTCAGGAAAGCGTTGTGCCGGAGGTCGCCCGGGTGGTACGCCCGCACCGCGTCGATGAGGGTGGCTGTGCGCAGCGCGGCTTGCAGGGTATCGCGCGGCACAGTGCCGGGCAGTCGCAAGACGAAGGCGTGACCGACGTGTGCCGGGGGCGGATAATCCGCGATATTCCGCCAGAAGCC
Source organism: Verrucomicrobiota bacterium (assembly GCA_016871715.1). Taxonomy (GTDB): domain Bacteria; phylum Verrucomicrobiota; class Verrucomicrobiia; order Limisphaerales; family J093; genus VHCO01. Next base: position 7,923 of record VHCO01000137.1, on the reverse strand, counting down.
GGCCACGGGTTGGTCGTGGGTCCAGTAGTTGAAGTTCAGGGCGCCGAGTTGTCGCGCGCCCACGTGGGGTAGGGGGTAAGCTGGCCACTGGGGGCCCTGGTCGGGCGAGAGCCAGTTTTGGAAGGTCAGGGGCGAGCCGTCGAGCCAGCGCCAGGCGCGGGGGTACCCTGCGAATTCGAGGCCCAGCAGGCCCACGTCGTGTCGGCCATTGAGGAGGGCCATCACGGCGGCTTGTTCGTCGGCGTGGGCGACCGAGGTCAGGTGACCGCCGAGGAAGCGGGCGACGCCTTCGGCCGTATGGAGGTCGAGCCGGCCGGCGTCGCGGAAGCCCAGGCTCAAGGCGGCGTAGGTCAGGCCATTGGTGTGGAGCGGTGTGCCGAACGAGGTGGTGAGGTTGGTCAGCACGGCTCCATTCACGGTGGGGGTCAGTTGTAGGGTGAGGGGGGCATTATTCTCGTTGTCCTGGAGGAAGACGCAGTGTTCGAGGCGCGCCCCTGGGCTTACTGGGACGACGCTGGCGTCGAAGAGGCACGCGTAGAAGAGGTCGGCACGGAGGCGGCCGTCATAGAACTCCGGGGTGCGCTGATGGCGCAGGCGATGAAAGACGCTGTAGCCGATCTGGTCTGCTTGGATGAGGCAAGGGCCGTATTGCCAATCGAAGTAGCAGTGATCGAGGCGATGGGCTGGGCCGGCGAACACCGGGTTGCGGATGCGGGCATAAGCGATCTCGGTTTGCGAGTCGGGGAGCAACTCGAAGACGGTTTGCTGCCCGGGCACCAGATCGCTGGGGAAGCACACGACGGGCGCTGCGGCGGAGCCGGCGACGCGCAGGGTGCCGCGCACGACCAACCGCCCTTCGAGCGGCCCAGGATTGTAGGCGTCGTCGCTCAACCCGCCCCATTGGATATGGGTGCCGGGCAGGACGGTGAGGGTGGCCCAGGGCTCGACGAGCACGGCGCCCTTCACGATCCAGAAGTGGGCGGCATCGAGGGTGAGGTTTTGGTCGATGATTTTGGGGAGGCTCCTGCCGCGGAGGACGACGTATTCCAGCCCACGCGACGTTCGGTAGATGGCGGCGTCGTTGAGGTCGAGGCCGTTGCGGTAGGCGAGGTCCAGGCGCACGGCGGCGAAATGGCCGTTGGGGCAGCGCGGATCGATCTCGATGACGAACGGGCGAGTCACGCCCACCAGCGTGCCGGTGGCGTCGTAGCTGAATCCGTTGTCCCCGCGTCCCAGCGGCCCCATGTCGCTGAACTGGGCGGTGGCGGTGCGGATGGTGAGGAACGGGTCTTCGGTTGAGATGGTGCCGTGGACCTGCTTGGCGTTGCCGCTCAAGTTAATCAGCTCGAAGGCGAGGTGGATGGTCTCGCCGGCGTCCAGGCCGCCGTCGCCGTTGTTGTTCGGGCCGAACGAGGCGCGGTCGAGCGTCCAGTCTTCCAGGACCTGCACTTGCGGTTTGGCGAGCGTGACGATGGCCTTGGGAGGATTGACCACGCGAGCTTCCTTGTCCTCGGGCGGTCGGTCGCGGTTGTCAGCCGTCAGTTGGATTTGGCCCATGATATAGCGGCTGCTGTAGACGGCGCGATCGGCGAACACGGAGCGGAGTAATGCGGCGACGCCGGCCACGATGGGGGAGGCCATCGAGGTGCCGCTCCAGGCGGCGTAGCGGTTACCGGGCAGGGTGCTCCAAATGTCGACGCCTGGGGCGGCCACCTCATATTCTTTGCTGGTGCCCGGGTAGCGGTCGTAATTGGAGAATTCGGCCACTTTGCCGCCGCGATCCGCCGCCACGACGCCCAGCACCCAGGGGTAGGCGGCTGGGTAATGCGGATTGGCATCGGCGGTCCGGCCGTAGTCGTTGCCGGCCGCGGCCACCAGCACTGCTTGACTAAAGGCGACCGTGAGGGCGTCTTGGATCAGCAGGGAAGGGTAGTAACCGCCCCAGCTCATGTTGATCACTTCAGCCCCGTGGTCTGTGGCATAAAGAATACCCTCCGCCGCGTCGTCGAACGAGATGCCGCCTGACTCCTGGCCAATGCGGACCGCCATGATCTGGGCATTGAAGGCAACGCCCGCGCCGCCGAGTCCGTTGTGGGCGACGGCGGCGACGATCCCGGCCACATGGGTCCCGTGCCCCATGGTGTCCATGGGATCGCCCGAGTGTTCGTGGGTTTCGTAGGTGGTCGAGCAGCCGTAGACATCGTCGACAAACCCGTTGCGGTCGTCGTCGACGCCGTTGTTGGGGATTTCGCCGCCGTTAATCCACAGGTTACCCCGCAGATCTTCGTGGGTGTAGTCCACCCCGGAATCCACCACCGCCACCACCACGTCGCGCGAGCCGCCCGGAGGTTGCCCGTGGTCGACCAAGTATTGCCACGTTGCCGGGACCTTGGCGGGCACGAAATGCCATTGATCCTTGAAGCGCGGGTCGGAGTTCTGGCTTGGCAGCGTCGCAAACCGGTACCGCCCGTTCTGTTCCGCCCGTTCAACCTCGGGATCTTGCGTCAACCACGCGAGGGCGCTCGTCGCCTCGGCTTCACCCGCGAAGTCCAACCGGTACCACCGGAACAGCTCCGCGCGTTGAGCCGGTGCCGGGCGGTTCGCCGAAGCGCGGGATTGCAGGGTGACGGTCGCACCGGCCCGTTCCTGGTCAGCGGCACGAAAGACGGGTTTCAGCCGGCGCAATTCGAGTTCGGCCAGGCGCCGCCCGAGCGAACTGCTGGCGAGCGCCTCGACGCGGTCCTGTGCGGTGGCTCCAGATGCACGGTGCAGTGCCGTTGCCGCTGCCGACCCTTTTCGGAACTTGACCAGGACTTGTCGGGCCACGTCCGTGCTTGGGCGTTCACGGCCGGGGACGTTGGCTGCGCCTGGCGCTAGTGCGTCGCCGCTGTTGGGGGCGTCAGGTCGGGTTGGGGGGCTGTCCGCGGCGATCGGGCTGAGGCATAAGATGGCGCCGGCAAGGGCCGATGCCCCCCGACCCCGGAGCCTGCGGCGAGCGCGCCAGAACGCCGCCCATTCCCCGAGAAGGGGACCCCGTGTGGAATCTCTCTGCGTCATGAGCTTAACGTGTGGGTTTCGATTGACGGACGATGAGCCAGGTGGCCGCGGCGACGATCGCGACGGCGATGAGGGAGCCCGCATTGACGAGGCCCGCTTGGGTTCGCCACACGATGGCATAGCCCAAGGCGCCCGGGAGGAGTGCGTAGTAGACAAAGGGCAGGAGCGTTTTGCGGATGACGGCGCCTTCCTTGCCGACCAGGCCGACGACAGCGGAGGCGGCGACGACATTGTGGACGCAGATAATGTTACCGGCGGCTCCGCCCACGGCTTGCAGGGCGACCATCCAGGTGGGGTCGACTCCGATGCGTTCGCCCACGCCGAACTGGAACAGGGCGAACATCATGTTGCTGACGGTGTTGCTCCCCGCGACGAAGGCGCCGAAACCGCCGATGAACGGCGCGAAGATCGGCCAGGCCGAGCCGGCCAGGAGCGCCACGCCTTCCGCCAGCGCGATCGGCATGCGCTCGTAGCCGGCGGCGCCTCCGCCCGAGTTGATGAAGACCTGGACCATCGGGACGGTGAACACCAACGCCAACGAGGCCCCCACCAGGGTCCGGCTGGACTTCTTCCAGGCCGCCCGGTAGGCCGCGAACCGCATCCGGTGCAGCGCGCAGGTGATCAGCGTCACGAGGATGAAGACCGTGCCCGGCAGGTAGAGGATTTCGACTTTCTCGGAGATGCCCGTGCCGAGGAGGTCGTTGAACTCGATCACCCACTGTCGCAGCCAGTCGCCGATCCCGAAGCGGCGCACCCGCGTCAGCACCAGCAACAACGCCACCACGACGTACGGCGTCCACGCCAACCCGAGGCTCATGCGCCCGCGCGAGTGGTCGCCGTCCTCGATCTCGAGCGTACCATTCCATTCCGGATTCCATTGCTGGCGCGGCCCGAACTGCCAGACCTCGCTGGGCGGGGGCATTAGGAAGCCGCGCTTAGCTGCCGTCACGACAATGGCCAGAGCCGTGAGCGAGCCGATCAGGGAGGGGAACTCGGGGCCGAGCAGGCGCGCCACCAACACATAGGGCACGGTCATAGCGCAGGCGGCGAACAAGGCGAAGGGCCACACGCGCAAGCCTTCGGCAAGCGACCGGTTGGGTCCGAAGAACCGGGTCATGAGCGTGACGACGAACAGCGGCACCAAGGTGCCCGTGACGGCGTGCAAGAGCGCTACCTTCGCCCCGATGAAGGCCAGGAAACTGTGCCAGTCAGCGAACCCGGTTTGCTGCGCAAACGCGCGGACTTCGTCGGAGCTCAAGCCGGTGTTGACCCCGAGCAGGATGGGTGTGCCAACGGCGCCAAAAGAGACGGGCGTGCTCTGGATGATCATGCCTGCCACCACCGCCGCCATCGCAGGAAACCCGAGCCCGACCAACAGCGGCACGGCCACGGCGGCTGGGGTGCCGAAGCCCGCGGACCCTTCGATGAACGAGCCGAAGAGCCAGGCGATGACGATCACCTGGATGCGGCGGTCGGGGGTGATGTTGGTGAAGCCCTGGCGAATCGAGCGCAGGGCGCCGCTTTCGCTGAGGGTGTTGAGCAGCAGGATGGCGCCGAAGATGATGTAGAGGAGCATCCCCGTGATGATAAGCCCGCGCAGGCTGGCGGCCGCCACCTGCGCCACCGGCACCTGCCAAACCCACAACGCCAATGCCGCAGCTACCCCGTACGAAAGCGGCATCGCCCGACTCGCTGGCCACCGCAGCACGACCAAGAACAAGCCCACCACCGCGATGGGCAGAAGAGACAGCAACGCCAGGGTGCCGATGCCCATGGCACCTTCCTCAGTCCGGATGGCAACGTCGAGTCGGCCTCACGGGGGACGGCCTCGATGGACTCCGCGCGGTTGCTTGGGGGCGACACTCGAGCGGCACGTCCCCTACGGCCGACGCACGTCGTAGCTCCACAGCGACCCGTGGTCGCGGAGGTAAAGCCGGCCGTGTGCCACCACCGGATAGGCCCAAGCCTTCTCCATGGCGTGAGCGCGCTGGGGTTGCTTCGGCGGCGCGAATCGGCCCCGCTCGCGATAGCCCTCCGGCGTGGGCTCGACCAGCGCCACCTCGCCGTTCTCGCCGTGCAGATAGAGGCGACTGTCGGCATAGCACATCGAGGCGGCGCCCAAGGCGCGCTCTTCCCACTTGAGTTCACCCGTGGCGAACTCGAGGCAAAGCATGGCCTGGGCGGTCGTGCCGTAGAGGAACCGGCCCAGTTTCACCGCGCCCCCGATGGCGGTGGGCAACTTGGACTCGAAATAGACCTGCTCCGGCTCGATCCGGCCCTGGTCGGACTTGAGCCGGACCAAGCCGCCGCCGGTCCCGGCCGAGCCGACGTAGATGGCTCCTTCGCTGGCGACTGGGGTAGGGATATTCGCGTCATAGCGGCTGGTGGGCTTAGCGTATCGCCACAGGAGCTTGCCGGTCTTGGCTTCGACCCCCACCAGGCCCTTCTGCAGCAACTGGACGTACTGCCGAATCCCGCCCGCCTCGACCACAATGGCCGACGCGTAGGCGGCATCGTCGCCTTCCGGCAGGGGGCATTTCCAGAGGACCTCGCCAGTCGCCCGGTGCAAGGCGAGCACGGTGGCCTCGCTGCCGCCCGGACAGCACACGAGGGTGTCGCCGTCTACCAGGGGCGATTCGGCGTAGGCCCACGTGCCGGGTTTACCTCCAAAATCGCGCTGCAGTTGTTTCCGCCAGCGGACCGTCCCGGTCTCGAGATCGAGGCAGGCCAGGTCGCCATCCGACCCCAGCGCGTAGAGGACCTGACCTACGACTGTGGGTGTGGATCGGGCGGCGGGGAAGTTGGGGTTTTGCTTCGGTTTCCCCACCTGGCCGAGGCGGGTGGCCCAGAGGACCTTGCCGTCGCGCGCGGCCACGGCTTTGACGAATTCGTTTTCGAGACCTTCGTTGGCCAGGACGAAGAGCCGTTCGCCCACGACCGCCGGCGTCGAGTACCCGGAGCCCAAGTCGGTGACTTGCCACTGCAACTTGGGTCCGCCGGCAGGCCACTCTGGCAGCAGGCCCGTTTCGGTGGTGTGTCCATCGCGATTGGGGCCGCGCCACTGGGGCCAATCGGCCGCGCGCACCGGCGTGGGCTCGAAGCCACATGCCAGCGCGAGGTGGCTGGCGACCAGTAAGGAACAAGTTTTGAGGGTTGGTTTCATAGAGTCGGTTATGGATGAGCCTTAAGAGCCGGGGCGCAACAACCGCCGGAGCGCGCCTAACAAGATCTCCTCGACTTCCGGCGAGACGTTCGAGGCGCCGGTGCTGGTCTCGTAGCCGCCTTGCTCGTAGGCGACGGCGGTGCCGATGTAACCGGGGCCATAATCGCCATACGCAGCCACAGCCACGAACTGATCGGGTCGCATCGCCTTGGCGGCGAGCTGGTACTCGACGAATAGCTCGCCCGGCAAATGCAGGATCCACGCCGGCCCCAACGTCAGGCAGGTGACCTCGACCCGGCGACCGGCCTGGCAGCGCCGCAACCAAGCCAGCTTCGAGGCTCCGCCCGCCAGGAACGAAGCTGCGTCCGTCCCTTTCAACTGGGCTTGGAGTTGTTCGCTCGATAGGTGCTTCGCCGGTGGGAGCGCCACCGACTCGACTCCCCACGACACTGCGGTGGCAGCGATGGGTTCGCGCTGGGTGGTTTCCCAGGCGCGCCGCATGCCGTCGGCGAGTCGTTCGGCCAGCACGCGGCGGTTTTCCGGCGAGCCATCGTTGTACTTGCCGGCGCCGAGGTTGCCGCCCGCGCCAGTGAAATGGACATGCAGAGCTGCCGGCACCGCGAGTTGCCGGAGGAACCGGGCCACCCCCGGAAAGTCCGGGTTCGGAATGCCCGTGCGATAGTAACTCTGCGGGTGCACGGCGTAGTAGCTGAGGACGGCCAGCGGTCGGTTGGTGCTCCAAAAGCTCACCAACGACACGATGGGATCGATCGTGCCCTCGGGTTCCGCGCGCAGCTCGGGGTCTCGGCAGGCGGTGTAACGCGTGGCTCGCACGCGGCCATCGGCGCCCAGGATCCGGCGATTCGAGGCGACCTCGAACACTGGCGCCTGGCCGAGGCCCAGGTGGGTGACCGGGTGTGTCTGAGCCATCGCCTGCTGCACGGCCGCGGCCAGACGCCGCAAGGTTTCGCGGGCGAACGTTCCTTCGTAACTGACGGGGTCGAGCGCGGCGTCCTTGAGGATCTGTTCGGCTCCAAAGTCACAGTCAGGGGCGTCGTGCTGATGCACGGTATGCACGGCCACGCGCTCGGGGGTGGTCTGTGCCGCGGCCGCCAGAGCGGCGCGGAAGGCGTCGTGGCCTTCGTTGCCAATGCCGATCCAATCCACGGCGCAGAGCACCAGCGGCGACCCAGCCCCCAGCAAGATGACCCCGCGGGCGCGCAGTCCGAGGTCCCAGGTTTGCATGACGGGGTCGTAGGCCATTCGGTTGCCCAAGGGCGGCGTGGCATCGATATCGAACGTGGCCATGCGCAACGCGGGTGGGGTCTCCTCCGCCCGACTCGGGTGGTCCGCCGCGCCCGCAACCCACAGCGTGACCCACCCAGCAACCGCCAGCGTGATGAACCGCGTACGCGTATGCATGACGCCAGGATACAACGAAGCGGTCCGGCATCGCCAGGATGTTTATGGCCTTGGTGGCCGTGGCCGCGGGGTGCGGCAGGATCTGGATGGGCTGACCTCCGCGGGTGGCGATACCGATGAGGCGTCGGAAGCGTCGACCCTATACCGGCAGGGCGCGCCAACTTGCCGCCCAACTCGGCGGCTTACGAGGAGGTCCTCGGCAGTCGCCCTAACCAGCGCAGCAGGCCGTCCAAGATCGTGAGCGGATGCGGAGGACAGCCCGGGATGAACAAGTCCACCGG
>VHCO01000136.1 GCA_016871715.1 Verrucomicrobiota bacterium | reverse complement strand
GGCCCCGAAGAGTCGCGCGGCGAGCGCGGTCGCCCAGGAGCGGGCGGCCGGCGGTTCGAGCCGCGCCGCGACCGCGACGAATCGCGGGAGGCGCCGACGCCTCTGCCGGACATTGACGTCAACCTCACCCCGGAGGAGAAGGGCGTGGAATCGTTGGCGCGCCAAATCAAGCTGACCGGACGCGCTTATCCGCTCTTCGACATTGCGGCGTTGATTCTCAAGCGGCCGGAGCGGTTCCACGTCGAGTTCACCGTGCCCAAGAAACCGGAGGGGCAAACCGCCCCGACCCTGGTGGTCTGTTCGCTGGATGAATCCCTCTGGCTGAGCGAAGACGAGGTGGTCGCCCATGCGCTGCGCAAGCATTTCGATACCTTCTACCAGACCGAAAAAGTGGCCACAGACCCGCCCAAAGGCACTTACACCTTTGTGGCACAGTGCGGCCTCAGCGGCACGATTCTCGGGCCGCCGAATTACCACGACTACCAGAACAAACTCCACAAGCTCCACACTGAACGGTTCAACCGCATGCCGTTCGACTCCTTCAAGGCGCGCGTCAAAATCGTGCGCGACGAAGCCGTGGTCAAACAGTGGGTCGACGACCAAAGCTGGAAGACCGAGTTCATCGGCCTCAACCTGCCCGAACCGGTCAAACTGGCCAACCGCGACGAAGTTGAACGCCACTTCCGGGAAACTCACCTCCCCAACCTGGTGCGCACCGTCGAGCGCCTGACCCTCCGCGCGGGCGACCCTCGCCCGCCGATGTCCGCGACCCTCCTCGCCCTGCAGCGCCGGGCCGTCGAAGATCAGCGCCGCTTCCCGCTGCGCCTGGCCACGGTGCTCAGCCAACAGTTCGCCAGCCACGGCCTTCAGTTCTTCAAGGTCAACCGAACCGTCACCCACGTCTGCGTCGCCCGGCCTCATTACCTGGACCTCGAAACCACCGTCGTCTCCGAAACCGTCCGCCGCATCGTCGAGTACATCAATGCGCATTCGGGTTGTACCCGGCGGCAGATGATCGAGGCCCTGGCGCCGACGCCGCCCCAACCCCAAGCCCCGCCTGCACCAACCGCTCCCGCGCCCGTTCCGCCTCCCACCGCCGATGCGCCCACCGCCCCCGGAGCTGCGGAGCCCTCTCCCTCTCCGACGACGTCGCCGGCCGAACCTGTGCCAGCAGCCGCAGCGCCAGCGGCTCCGGCGGCCGAGTCCGGCCCACAGCCCACGCCCGAGCAGACGGCGATCATTGCGGACCTACACTGGCTCATTCACCAGGGCCATGTCATCGAGTTCACCAACGGTCGCATGGAAACGGCCAAGGCCCCCAAGCCGAAGCCGCCCACGCCGCCTCCCGCGCCTAAGACCGTTCCTCCCGTCAGTCCCGCCCCCGCAGACCCGACACCCGCCGACACCCCTGTGGAGATGAGCCCTGAACCGGCCGCCGAGGCCAGTTCCGCCGGTCCTGCTGGCTCAGAGGCGACGCCCGACCTCGCCCCGGCGCCGGTGCCGGAACACCCTACGCCCGAAACCCCAGCAGCGGCGCTGGAACGACCCATGGCCGAGGTCCCAGCCCCAGTGCCCCCACCGCCTTCCCCCTCGGCACCCCCGTCGGACGAGGGCAAGCCCGTGGCGGCCGACCAGGCGGAAGACCCCGCAGCCGCGACGCCCGCAACCGACCGCCCTGAACCTCCGCCGAACCCGGTTCTGTAGGCCGTTCATGAAGACGCCCGACTTGACCCAGGGACCGCCAAGAAGCCCGCGCGTGCGGTTGGGAGGTTATGTGATCTTGCCGCGGTTGCTGGACAAGTGCCGTGCCACCTTGGGCGGCAAGCATGGCGAGTACAACTTCAACTGCCCGATGGACCAACGCTTCTTCGAGTTCGTCGGCATCGGCGCCAACGCGCTCAAGGCGCAAGTGGCGCGGGGCTTGGGCGACGGTGAGATCCTCGAGTGGATCAAGGCTCAGGCCGCGCCCAGGCGGTCGGACGCGGAGATCGCGGCCTGGTCGGCCAACCAATGCGAGCGCGTCCCGGGCGGCATCAAGAACCGGGCCTTCTTCCACGATCTGCACGCCCGGATCGCGCCCAAACGGGAGGACATTCTCACCTGGTTCGACCTGCTCGATCTCGACGATTACGTGAGTTTCGGCGGGCAGGCTTGAGCCTGCTTGCCGCGCCGCCGGGCTCCGCGGCTCCTCTCAGGCGGCCGGACTTTCGGGCGGCCCGGCCGCGAGGCGTTGGAGGTAATCGAACGTGAACAGGCCTGTGTTGTGGCCGTCGGCCCAAATCGGTTGTACGGCGTACCCCCCGACGAACCGCAGTTCGCGCAACTGGAAAGCCGCGGGTGTCAGGGGACGTTTGGGGCCCTTGTAGAGATTCCCCAGCACGTCCCGTTCCCCCTGGCACCCCGCGCATGGACAAGCTCGGCGCAGCGCCTCGAGCCGAATATACGACTCGCTGTCGTCCTGCCACTTGACGGCCAGTTCCTCGCCAATCTGTTGGATGTCCGCCGGTCGCATGCCCGCACTTTACTCTTGAGCCCTCGGAATGGTCGACCCTTTGCCGGTCGCGCAACCACTCCGCTGCGCGCCGCGGCCTCCTCGGTCCGCCGCCGCATTTTGCATTTGGGCTTCGGCACCCGAAACCTGTCGCCAACAGGTCCAAGGTCCAACAATGGAGCGCGGGCATCGTGCCCGCGTAGCCATCCATCGCGTCAACCATATCAACCCTGTCTTAATGCTATCGCGCACTTGGCGGCCAGTTCCTCGCCAATCTGTTGGATGTCCGCCGGTCGCATGCCCGCACTTTACTACTGAGCCCTCGGAATAGTCGACCCTTTGCCGGTCGCGCAACCACTCCGCTGCGCGCCGCGGCCTCGTCGTCCCACCGCCGCGTTTCGCATTTGGGCTTCGGCACCCGAAACCTGTCGCCAACAGGTCCAAGGTCCAACAATGGAGCGCGGGCATCTTGCCCGCGTGGCCCTCCATCGTGTCAACTATATTAACACTGTCTTAATGTTATCGCGCAGGGCATCAATCAGTTGCCGGGCTGGATCACTCAGGGGCGGCAGGGCGCGCACTCCCTCCGCTGCCCGCCGCGGCCTCCTATGCCCACTATGCCCATGCCCGCCGCCGTGACCCATAAGTCTGCGCTCGGCACACTCGGGGCGGAGAGGGCGATGGTGGGCATGTTGCAGGCCAGATTGGTCTGGCATCTGCGGCCGCCCTCGCCCAACATCCCGGCCCGGCGACTGATCGGTCGGTTGCCCCTCTTGCGAGATGAAAGCGAAGATCATCATCACTCCGAAGAAGGCCGTGCTCGATCCCCAGGGCAAGACGGTCAAGAACGCCCTCGCCCACCTGGGGTACACCGGCGTGAGCGACGTGCACGTGGGCAAGTACATCGAGATCGACCTGGACCCCGCCGCCGACCGAGAGACGGCGCGCCAGACTCTGGCCGACGCCTGCCACAAGTTCCTCAGCAACCCGATCATCGAAGACTACCGGCTGGAACTCGAGTAAGCCGCCCATGCACTTCGCCGTCCTTCAGTTCCCCGCCTCGAATTGCGACCAGGATGCGGTTTATGCGCTGCGCCGACTCGGGCACACCGCCGAGTTGGTGTGGCACAAGGTGGCCACGCTAGAGCAAGCGGCGGCGGTCATTGTGCCGGGCGGCTTCAGCTATGGGGATTACCTTCGGACCGGTGCGATCGCCCGGTTCAGCCCGGTCATGCAGGCCCTCCAAACCTTCGCCGCCAACGGCGGCCTGGTCCTGGGGATCTGCAACGGCTTCCAAATCCTCTGCGAGGCCCACCTGCTACCCGGGGCCTTGGTCCGGAACCGTTCGCTGCAGTTCCGCTGCGAGCAGATCTTCCTGCGGACCGCCACGGGCGACTCGCCGTTCACGTGCCGGATTCCCGCAGACCGACCGTTGCGTCTCCCGGTGGCGCACGGAGAGGGGTGCTACTATGCCGACGACGCCACCCTGACCGAGCTTGCAGCCAACCACCAGATCCTCTGGCAGTACTGCGATGCCCGCGGCGAACTAACCGACGACGCCAGCCCTAACGGCTCGCTGCGCAACATCGCCGGCATCTGCAACGCCCAACGCAATGTCGCCGGCCTCATGCCCCACCCCGAGCGCGCCTGCGAACCACTGCTCGGCAGCGAGGATGGTTGTCTCATCTTTGCGAGTATGATCCACACCCTCGAGCGCCGGGCCGCGGGCCTCGGCTCCCCGTCCCGTTGAAGCGCGCGTTATGACCTCGACGGAAATCCGCCAATCGTTTCTCGATTTCTTCAAGTCGAAACAGCACACCATTGTGCCCTCGTCGAGTCTGCTGCCGGACGCGCCGAACCTCTTGTTTACGAATGCCGGCATGAACCAGTTCGTGCCGATCTTTCTCGGCCAGGCGCCCTGCCCCTACTCGCCCGGTCGGGCTGCCGACACGCAGAAATGCATTCGCGCCGGCGGCAAACACAACGACCTCGAAGACGTGGGACTGGACACCTACCATCACACCTTCTTCGAGATGCTCGGCAACTGGAGCTTCGGCGACTACTTCAAGGCCGAGGCGATCGCGTGGGCGTGGGAGCTCGTCGCCGGCGTGTGGGGTTTCCCCAAGCAGCGCCTCTACGCCACCGTCTATCAGCCCGGCCCGGGCGAACCCAGCCGCTTCGACCAGGAAGCCTACGACCACTGGGCCGTCCTCTTCGCCCGGGCGGGCCTGGACCCGCAGGTGCACATTCGCTCGGGAGGCAAGAAAGACAATTTCTGGATGATGGGCGACACCGGGCCGTGCGGGCCGTGTTCCGAGCTGCACGTGGACCTTACGCCGGACGGCCGGACCGGCGGGGCCTTGGTGAACGCGGGCAGCGCGCAGTGCATCGAGATTTGGAACCTGGTGTTCATGCAATTCAATGCGAACGCCGACGGGAGCTTCTCGCCCCTCCCAGCCAAGAGCGTGGACACCGGCATGGGCTTCGAGCGTGTCACGGGCATCTTGCAGAACACGGCAAACTTCACCGACTTCAGCCACACGATCTCGAATTACGAAACCGACATCTTCCAGCCGCTGTTCGCCGCGCTCGAGCGGTTGTCCGGGCGCCGCTACGGCTCGACCCTGCCGCGCGCCGGCTCGACCGGCGCCACCGAGCAGGAACGCATCGACGTAGCCTTTCGCGTCATCGCCGACCACATCCGCACGCTGGGCTTTGCCATCGCGGATGGCATCGCCCCGGGCAATACGGATCGCCACTACGTGCTGCGCCGCATTTTGCGTCGAGCGGTGCGGTACGGGCGCACCCTCGGCTTCCACGAACCGTTCTTCTTCAAGCTCGTGGGGGTGTTGGCGGACACGATGGGGGGGGTGTTTCCCGAGATCCGCTCGCACCGCCGCCACGTCGAGGAAGTCATCCGCGCCGAGGAAGAGGCCTTTAACAAGACCCTCGACCGCGGCCTCGAGATCTTCCAGGAAGGGTTGGCCGAGAGTGAACGGGAATTGGTGCGCACCTTTCACGGCTCGGCTGTGGGCATGCCCTCGGACGTGGCGCAGAGCGAACTCCAACAGGCCCGGGTCATCCGCAGCGAACTGGCCTTCAAACTGTACGATACCTACGGCTTCCCGCTGGACCTGACCGAACTGATGGCGCGAGAGGCTAACTCGACCGTGGACGTGGAAGGATTCAACCGGCTCATGGACGAGCAGCGCGCCAAGGCGCGGGCGGCGCAGAAGAAGCAAGCGATCGAACTCTCGCGGCTCGAGACCAGTTCCCCGACGCGGTTCGTCGGCTACGAAACCCTCTCCGCGTTGGCGCGCGTGCTCGAGGTGGCCCGGCTTAAGGACCGCACGGCGGTGGTGTTGGACGCCAGCGCCTGCTACGCCGAGATGGGCGGGCAGGTGGGGGACACGGGCGAGCTGCGCTTAGGCGACCAACGCTGGCGCATTGTCCAGACCCAGAAGAGCGGCCCGACTTGGTTGCACCTGCTCGAGCGCGGGAGCGGCGAACCCGATCGCAGCTCGCCGGAAGCGCCCACGCCGGCCACTGAGGCAGGCGCCCCGCCGGTGGGGTGTGAGGTTACGGTGACTGTGGATCGGCCCCGGCGCGAGGCGATCCAGCGGCATCATACGGCCACGCACCTCCTGCATTGGGCCCTGCATGAAGTCGTCAGCCGCGAGGCCACGCAGAAGGGCTCGTTTGTCGGCCCCGACAAGTTCACCTTCGATTTCAACAGCGCGCCGCTGACCCCATGTCAACTCGCCGATGTCGAGCGGTTGGTCAACGAGCGCATCCTCGAGAACGCCCCTGTCACCTGGCTCGACGTCAAGTACCAGCACGTGAAGGAGCGCAAGGACGTCATGCAGTTCTTCGGCGAGAAGTACGGCGAGTGGGTCCGCCTGGTCCAAATCGGCGGTCGCCCCACCGCGCTCGACGGTTATTCGCTCGAGTTGTGTGGCGGCACCCACACGCATGCGACGGGCGAGATTGGCCTGTTCCGGCTGGTCTCGGAAGGCACGATTGCGGCCGGCACACGGCGCATCGAGGCGGTAGCCGGTCTCGAGGCCTACCGGCAGGCCAGCGACGATCTCCAGCTCATCAAGACCCTTGCCGGCAAGGTCAACTCTCCCCTCGGCGAACTCGAACGCAAGATCGAGGCGCTGCTGGAACACCAACGCGCACTCGAGAAACAGCTCAAGGCCCAGGCCCAGCAAGGCGCCGCCGCCCAGGCGAAGGCCCTGCTCGCCAAAGTCGCCTCGCGCAACGGCATCCCCACCCTCATCGAGCGCATCGACGCCGACGCCGACACACTCCAGACGATGGTCAACGAACTCAAAGGCCAGGTCCAGGGAGTCTTGCTCCTGGGCGGAGTGGCCAACGAGGCGGTAACGCTCATCGCGACCGTTGCACCGGAATTCAATGCCAAAGTCCACGCGGGGAAGCTCATCCAGCAGATTGCCCCGATCGTCGGCGGCAAAGGCGGCGGCCGACCCGACCACGCCCGGGGCGGCGGCAAGGCGGTGGCGCAGTTGGACGCCGCTCTCGCCAAGGCCAAAGCCCTCCTCGAATAGCCAGCCACCCTCCGCTTCGCTCGGTGGTGGCGGGCTCCATGTGCAGCCAGACGCACACTTCCTGCGCGCCGGTTTTCTGTTACACTGCGCCGTGTTTTGGCTTCGGTCATCGCATATGGTTTTGGAGGAGAACCCCGCCAAGCTCCGGGTCGTCCGCACGGTCCTGAACTGGGCCTCGGTTGCTCCTCTTCGCTAGGTTCGGCTCAAATAGGGTTACGCAAACCGGCTCGCCTGTGAAGGCGGGCCGGTCTTGTTACTGGTGAGCCCCAGGGATTGACTACAGCTCGTTGGCAGGGCGCGCAGTCCTCTGCGCGCTGCAATCCGTGGCGGGCACAGGAAGCCGCGGCGCGCAGAGGACTGCGCGCCCTACCGCCGACATGTAGTCCCTCTCGGTGACTCATGAGGAGGGGGTCTCCGCCAGCGGCCCAACGCCCGAATGAGATTGCCCCACACCGCCCAACGGTGCTACAGCCTAAGCCCGACAAAGCCATGAAATCCTTTCCCTCCTGGCTCGCCTTGGCCACGATAACCCTCTCAGCCACGGTGGCCGCGCCCGCCTCGGTCCATGGGTTCGCTGCCGACGCGCTTCTCCCAGCGTCGCGAACGCCTTCAGCAATCCCCACGCTCGAGCATCCCTTGCTGGCTTGGTGGCCTTTCGATGAACCCGCCGGCGGCGTGTGCGCCGACGCCAGCGGCCACGGCCATGACGCGACGCCCGAGCCCGGCCGCGGCCAGGGCCTCAGCCGCGTGGAAGGCGTGTTGGGCCGGGCGCTCAACTTCGCGGGTTCTCATCTGCTGCGCATGCCCGGCCGGCCCGACTTGGACGGGCGCCAGGCGCTCTCGCTCACCGTATGGGTGCGCCCCGTGGCCTTCGAGCGTTACAACGAACTCTTCCGCAAAGAAGACGGCGAGCGGCGGGTGCTCTTCTCCTTCCAAGAACACGGCACGATCTTGTCGCTCGGCCTCAACGTCGGCGGGTACTTCGAGTGCGATGCCAAGCTGGACCCGGCGGAGGCGCTCGACGGGCAGTGGCATCTCTGCGCCGCCACCTTCGACGGCGAGTGGATGCGTGTGTACCTGGACGGCCGCGAGATCGGCGCCCAGCGGCGCCCAGGCACCGTCGCAGCCGGTGGCCCCGCCCCGGGATGCATCGGCTCCGCCCACGGCGGCGAGTGTTTTCAAGGCGCACTGGACGACCTGCGGATCTACGGCGGCGCGTTGCCGGCAGCCGAGGTCGCCGCCCTCTACCAAAGCGCGCGTCCTGCCCTCGACCGATTCGCGCGCGAACTCGAACAACGCCTAGCCGAGTGCTTCGTTCCCCGCGCCACCTACGCCGAGACCCTCGCAGAGACCCGCCGCAGGCTCCAGCAACGCGACGCGACGCTCCCGCCCGACTTGGCCGGGGCGTTGACGCGGCGATTGCGGCAGCGCCACCCGCAGGAATACGCCGAGTTCGCGCGTTGGACCGGCGTGCAGCCGCTTGCGTACCTCGAGTCGGCTGACGCGGCCTTCCCGCTCCGCGAGGCGAGGCGGTTGCTCGAGTTGTTGCTCGAATACAAACCCCTCACCGAAACGCAGTGGCGCAATCAAACGCCGGCGGAGCTGGCGCAGTGGCAGCAAGCCGACGCGTTGGCCGCTCAGGTCGACGCCCTCGAGGCGCGTGGTGCGGAAGCCCAGTTCTCTCCGGCCTGGATCGAGCTGTTGCTCGACATCGGGCGTCGTGTCCAACTCCGGCCGTACCTCCAAGAGGCCGTGGCGCCGTACGTCCGTCCCCAGACACCCCCCACCCGCAATCTCACCGCCGCCGAGGCCCAAGCCGCGCTCGAACGGGATTGGCTCCATCAGGCCGACCAGCGGCCCAGTCCGGAGCGCATTCGCCAGGAGATCACCTGGGCGCGCGAGTTGGCAGCGCGGTTGCAGGAGCTCTTTCCCAGTCCAACCGACGCCGCGTTGGCCACGGCCCTCGAGGCCCTGGACCAACTCGAGCCGCGCGCGGCATCCCTCACTGCGCCCGACCCGGCGCTCTACTTCGAGGTGCGCGCGCTCAAGCGCCAAATCGCCTTCCGCAACCCGCGCCTGGACTTTGACCGGGTCTTGTTCGTGGACATGCCCTTTCCCCAAGGATCCGAGTGGCAACACGAAACGCGGCATCGGCTGGGCTACATGGCTGTCCCGGGCGGACGGCTGACGATCCTCGAGGGGCTCTCGCCGGCGGGCAAGCTGCGCCAACTCATGCCCCAACCGCCGCTGCACGGGTCGTTCTGGCGGCCGGACCTTTCCTACGACGCGCGCCAGGTCCTCTTCTGTTTCAAGCCCCATAACGAGAAGTCCTTTCACCTCTACGAAATCGGCGTGGACGGCACGGGGCTGCGCCAACTCACCGAGGGACCCTACGACGATTTGGACCCCGTCTATCTGCCGGACGAGCGCCACGTCATCTTCTCGACCACGCGCGGCCACACCTACGTGCGGTGCATGCCGCCCACCAGCGCGTTCGTGCTCGCCCGCTGCGACCGGGACGGGCAGGGCTTGGCTCTGATCTCGGCCAATAACGAGCCGGATTACTTGCCCTCGGTCCTCAACGACGGGCGCGTCGTCTACACCCGCTGGGAGTACACTGACAAACCCCTCTGGCGCGCCCAGAAACTGTGGACCGTCTACCCGGATGGCACCCGCGTCAACACGCTCTGGGGCAACCAAAGCGTCTGGCCAGACCTGGTCAAAGACGCCCGCAGCATCCCCGGCAGCCGGCGCATCATGTTCACCGGCAGCGCCCACCACGACTGGTTCGCCGGCTCCCTCGGTTTCATCACGCCCGACGCCGGGTTCAACTTCCCCCACGGCCTCACCAAGATCACCGCCGATCTCGCCTGGCCCGAGTGCGGTAACGGGCCCGTGGACCCGATCGAATCGCCGCGCTACCACTCGAGCGGCCGCTATGCCGCTTACTACTCTCCCTATCCCCTCAGCGAGGAGGACTTCCTCGTCTCCGCCAATCGCGCCGGAAAGTTCGTTCTCTACCTCATGGACGTCCACGGGAATCGCGAGCTCATCTACGAAGGCGCCAACCACATCTTCCATGCCCTCCCACTCAAGCCGCGGCCGCGACCGCCGGTCCTGCCCGACAGCACCGACCTGCATCTGGCCCAAGACGGCGAGACCGCCCCTGCGGGTGTGTTCTACAGTGCCGATGTCTACCAAGGCGCGCCCGAGGAACTGCGTGGCCGGGCCAAGTTCCTGCGGGTATTGACCATCGATCACAAGACCTACACTTACTGGCACAAACGCCCCTACATCTCGACTGGCCCGGTCGTGTCCGGTGTCCAGTCCGACGGCGTCAAACGCGTCTTGGGTACTGTGCCCATCGAGCCGGACGGCTCGGTCAACTTCCGCGCCCCGGCGGGGCTCCCGCTTCATTTCCAGTTGCTCGATGCAGACCAACGTGCCCTGCAGACGATGCGCAGTTTTGCCAATCTGATGCCGGGCGAATCCCGCGGCTGCCTTGGCTGTCACGAGCTTCACAGCACGGCGCCCCCAACCGTCACAAGCGCCTTGGCGCTGGCCCAACCGCCGCGCGCCATCGCCCCGCCGCCCTGGCCCGATACCTCCGTCAGCTATACTCGCTACGTCCGGCCGGTGCTCGATCGGTACTGTGCCGATTGCCACACCGGCGACGGGGAAGGCCGCGCGACGCTGGACCTGACGGCGCGGCCTGGGTTCTTGGGTTTCGACGAGGTCTATTGGCTGTTCACGGGCCATCCTTCTTGGGGCCAACCCTATCAGCCGCCCCCCGACCCGCCTCCAGGCTGGGGCATCGCGGACACCCTGATGGTCGAGGCGTACGGCACGACGGACCCGGCCGGCTACCGGACGCCGCCTCCCATGACGGTTTTATCGTTCAAGAGCCGGCTGATCGAGCTAGCCGCCGGCGGCGATCACCACGAGGTCCGGGTGGATCCGGTGAACTTGTTGCGTCTGCAGCTTTGGGTGGACACCATGTGTCCGTACCGTGGCGACGAGGAAATCCGCGAGATACCGGATCCGGACTTCCAAGGTGTCGAGTGGTTGGCCGTTCGACCCCGCATCCAGACCGCGCCGCGCATCCCGCGGCCTGGGCCGCCCTGAGCTGCCTCCAGCGGTTTCTCTTGGCAAGAGGCGGAACTTGAGCCCGGCGGCTGCAGTATCTCGGAAATCGAAATCTGGCGGTTGCGTGAGTGGGGCATCGCCGTGCGGCAGGTAGGGGCTGAGGTCGCCAGCCTCAGCGTCACCGACGAGAACATCCTGCCGGCACTGCACCGCCTGAAACATCCAACTTTCTTCACGCGCGAGTCCTATGACAAGGTCCTGCGAGCCGCCGTTGACTCCTGGACGGTTCACGGCGACTAAGGAATCCTTAAATCCATGAAAGACTTTGACGTGATGACGATCTCGAAAGTGGGGCAATCCACCTTTCCGAAGGCCTGGCTGCTGGCGGCCGGTCTGGAGCGCGGCGGCGTGGTCGAAGTGCGCTTCTTGAGAGACGGCAGGCAAAGCCTGCTGCTAACTCCCAAACCTCGGAAACGGACCGGCGCCGTGGGCCTGCTTCAGGCGCTGCGCTCTTGTCCGGTCGCACTCCCTGAAGTCGTGCGGCACTCTCTGCCCTTCAAATGAGCTACTTGATCGACACCGACCGCTTGCCCATGACCTGCGAAGACTCACTGATCGCAGCCACCGCGCTGCACCATGCGCACACGATTGTCACGAGGGACCTATCCCACTTCAAACATGCCGATGTGCCCGCACTCGACCCGACGGCTTTGTGAAGGTTTGGGGGCGCTCCCCAACCTCAGGGACCCCGCAATCTTAGGCGTTGAGGTCTTGGTGTCGCTTGCCGAGTTCGACGGTTAGGCCCCATCCGGTCGCTTCCCTCGCCTGGATTTCCACGGAATGTGACTGACCCAAAGCGGGGCGGGAGATGCAGGATTCGAAGACGCCCTCGCGGGCGGCGTCGGTGAGACCGAGCCAGAGCTGAAAGGCGTTGGGGGCAGCGAAGGTCTGGTAGACCCAGGCGTTCTCGGCCGCATGATCGATGGTAGCCAGGTGGCCGCCCAACGAAACCGCTTCGGCTTCGGCCGCGTGCCAATTGGTCCGGGACAACAAGAAGTAGACGTGGCCATTGGCGGCGTTGGTGATGGGGCCGTACAAGACCTCGGACCGCATCGGCAGGGCGAGCGGCAAGGCGAGGGCCAGGCACAGTCGCGTCAGTCTTGGTCGGAAGAGTCTGAGGCAATGTGGCGTGGAACATCCTGTGGGCACGAGGGCGACTTTGTCGATTGGGCCGAGGCGTGTAAATCGGTCAGATTACTCAGATCTGCGTGGCGATTGCGGCGGCGAGGAGCTTTTCTACGTCATTTGACGCAGGATTGCTCTTCTGCCGGGGAGCGGTGGGGAGACCGGTGGCCGGATTCGCGAAGCGTTTGGAGTGCGACCGATTCATCGGCGCTTTGCTGAGCGAGGGAGATGGGGCCGGGGACAGCCTCGGCGCAGCCAAAACGGCGCTGAGGCGCGCGCAGTCCAGATGTTGCGGGGTGGACGATGCCCTCAGAGCCGGGCGGCAGTAACGGTTGGACAAGCGGGGAGGAGTGAATACAAATTGTCTCAGTGCGCATCGTTAACGAGGCCTTTCTGGTGGCGGCGGGCCAGATCCTCTGCACCTTGCCCTTTCTGACGCACGCGGAATACAGCAAGGACCGGGTGGCGGCACCTCAAGTCTCCACCCTCGAGGCGTTACAGCACCTTCTGGACGCCCAGGGGCTGAACGCGGCCGACCTGGCGCGGTTGCTGGGCGTTCATCGGACGCTGGGGTCGATAATCCTGCGCGGCGAACGCAAGCTGACGCTCAATCACGTCCGGACACTGACCCGCCACTTCGGCGTGGCTGCCGAGGTGTTCCTGGCATGAAGCCGCGGCAGTTCTTGGCTCGGCTGGAAGGGGAGTGAAGTCCCGCAGTCGCGCGTCGCGCCGGCCAGAGCCACCAACGGTTGGGCCCTCCTGGCGGTGGCCTGGGATGCTGGCAGGATGCAGGCGGCGCGAGACCCCAGCGGCGCCGAGGACTGGCCTGGGACCAAAGTTCAAGGTTTGCAGTTCAAAGTTCGTTCAAGGTGTACTCAGGAAAACCCCGAAAACGGTTGCCGGAAATCTCTGCGGGCGGAGAGCGGAGGACGGATTGCTGAATGAAGTGGCCGCAAAGGAACGCATAGAACACAGAGGGAGGCAGGCCGAGCCGTTGAAGCGTTGGAGCGGCAAAACGCCAGAACGACACCTCACCATGGGCCTGCCTCTTAGTCCTACTCGTAATCTTACTCTTACTCTTCTGGTGGATGGAGGATTACGATTAAGAGTAAGACCCTCGACGGGGGGCACTGGCTGGTTCAGGGGATCAAAGCGCGGAGCTCTATTTCGGCGAATTCTCACCCCGGCCCGCTCCCCGGACGAGGCGGAGATGGAGGAGCGGGGAGGCGCTCGCGCGGGTGGAACGCCGTAATTTCTGTCGGCGAGTTTTCCTTGGGCCCTTTCGCGCCGACAGAAGTTCCGACGCGCCGCTGCGGTGGCGGCCCCAACGCCTTGTGATCCTTGTGTTCTTTTGCGGCCATTCCCTCGGCGGTCTCCAGGCTTGAAGGGGGCGCGGCGTTCTGGCATACAAACGCCATGACAGGTGACGAACTGAGACAGATGCTGCGCGGGGCGGCTTTCCGGCCTTTCACGGTCTATGCCGAGGGAAAGGGCTTTCACGTGCCCCACCCAGAATCCGCCGCGCTGACGCCCAATGGCCGCACTTTGATCGTGATGCACAAGGAAGACGCCGCGCTCGATTTGCTGGACGTGGCGCTGATCGCCCGCGCTGAAATCCAAGAGTCGGCCAAAGCGTCTTCGTGATCGCTGGCGCGCGGGGCAATGCGCATCGCCTCCAAAGCCAGCGGTGTGCAGGTTTGGTGTCAGCCGTATGGAATCGATATCCTAACTCTGAGTAGGAGTTGAAGCCGGTGATGACCGCCGCCGGGACGTTGTGGCGCCCGCAAACCGCCGCCGAAGAGGACATGGTGGCGCGCGCGGAGATGACCATTTCAGTGCCTGTTCAACCGCGAGTGGACGCGAATAGACGCGAATCCGGCGGCCCGGCGCCGAGCCGCCTTTGCCCCGGGTCTGCCCCGTTCGCGTTCCTTAGCGTTCATTCCCGGTTCCAAACCTTCCAAGTAACAGGGTCGTTGTCTCCAAGGCCAGCGACTTGCTGGTGTTGGGAAAGCCGTTTGGGATCGAGATCCTGACGCCACGGCTCTTCCTTCTTCTGGTAGGTTTCAGACCAAAGGTTGATGGCCTGGCCGCCGACGATGACGGCGTCGCTGCGGCTCAAGGCTTCGAGGAGGGGGCGGATTTGTTGGGGCGCGAACAGGGTGTAGTCGGCGAGGCCGCTCGGGTTCACGTTCACATCGGTGGAGTTTGTAATCGGCATCGAAACCCCACCGCAGCGTGCCCCGGCGCGCGAACTCGAGCCCGGCACCCCCGGCGAAACCAACCTCACCACTCTCGATGAAGTCGCCGGCGGCGATGCCAGTCCCAAGAGCGCCAGAAACTCGCACTCGGATCTATTTGTACACAATGCCGATGGCGGTCACGTGGTTGACCCCGTTTTCAGAAGGAAGACTTCGACCGTTTCGCCCCCGCTGCCCACCAACAGGCCGACCTTGTTGGGCCGGCGACCGGGAGCGTAATACGGTTCCTGCCGCTTGATGTTGCAGCCTGCAAACGACAGGGAGCGCAAGGCGGCTTCGCGCACATGGGGGAGAGGATGCCGGAAGACGGTCGGCGTCTTGCCGCGCCCCATCCACGACCGGGTGAGGTTCCAGAATGTGCTGGAGATCACCGACGCGATGGCCGGACACGCGTTGACGGCGGATCGAGAAGACTATTTCGACCTGCTCTACCGTTTGATCGAGGACTACGAGAAGGACCGCGTGGCGGCACCTCAAGTCTCCACCCTCGAGGCGTTACAGCACCTTCTGGACGCCCAGGGGCTGAACGCGGCCGACCTGGCGCGATTGCTGGGCGTTCATCGGACGCTGGGGGCGATGATCCTGCGCGGCGATCGCAAGCTGACGCTCAATCATGTCCGGACGTTGACCCGCCATTTCGACGTGGCTGCCGAGGTGTTCCTGGCATGAAGCCGCGGCCTCCGTTGGCTGACGCGGCGCGGCGGGCTTGACCGAAGTGAGGGCCCGTTCACCTTGGCCCCATGACGACGACGATCAGCGTGAGGGCCAAAGGCCAGTTGGCTTTGTCCAAAGAGTTCTGCGCCCGGAAACGCCTCAAAGCCGGCATGGCGGTGCGAGTAACCGAGGTGGGCGAGGGTCTCTACCTGACACCCATTCCGGAGCCGACGGGGGAGGAGTTGCGGCAGGCGATCGCCGCCGCCGGGACGTTGTTGGGCCTGCAAACCGCGGACGAAGAGGACATGGTCGCGCGCGCAATCGCCGTCTACAGAGCCGAACAGTGTCGAAAGAAGCGATGACGCGAGGAGACGGCGAGGCATTCCCGCGCGCGGCGTGCCGGCATTCGTGTCGGCGAGTTTGCCTTGGGCCAATTCGCGCCGGCAGAACTTTCGGCGTTTCGCTGCGGCGGCCGGCCCAACGCCTTGCAATCCTTGCGTTCTCTTGCGGCCATTCCGTCGGCAGTATCCGGGCTCGAGGGGGGTGTGGCGTTGTGGCATACGGAGGCCATGACCGCTGATGAATTGCGACAGTTGTTGCGAGGCGCCGCGTTCCGGCCGTTCACCGTTCACACAGCGGACGGGGTCTTCCGCATTGCCCAGCCTGAATTTGCCGCCTTATCGCCCTGCGGCGACACGCTGGTGGTGTTTCACAAGAAGGACTCGGCTTTTGACATCCTGGATGTGCCGCTGATTGCGCGGGTGGAGGTGCATGAAAAGCCGGCAAACAAAGCCTCTTCCTGAGTAGCACACCTCGGAAACGGAGCGGCGCCGTGGGCCTGCTTCAGGCACTGCGCTCTTGTCCGGCCGCACCCCCTGAAGCCGCAAGCCCAGGGCCATGCGCGGGTCACTGCCGGCGGATGCGCAGGGAATGCACGGCCGACCGGATTTGGTACCGAGGAGGCCGTCCTACTGTTCAACGATACGATAATACTTCTGAGGAGCCGCTCGCGTGCTCAACAGACACGTGATTAATTGGCCGGTTCCAGCGTACGGGCCAGCGAGCTCAGCCCAAGCTGCCAGATCGTTTGATCCCAGAAAGCCACTCGAACATACAACGGCCTGGCCCACTGGCGATGTTGAGGACGCGGAGGGGTTGGCGGCTGGCGTGGTGGTCAAGGAGCTTGTGGAAGTAGTGCTTGCGATTGCGAACGGCCTGCGGTGCGGCTTGATGGTGGTAGTAGCGGTCCCAGTTGGCGAGGTGTGGGTCGGGAGAAATGTACTGCTGGTAGATGCGGTCGATGACCTCGTAATCGCCGGCGTAGCCATGAGGCTTGGCGAGTGCGAATCCCTGCATCGTAGCTGGCGACAGAGCCGCGCCGAACATAGAGCGAATGGCAGTAAGCTCTGGCGGCGAGACAGTGCCGTCTGAAGCGAGCGGATGAAGCCGGGCAAGCCAAGTGTCGAAATCCGAATAGTCGTTCTCATCGGGGCCACCTTTTTGGACGAGACGTTCAACAAAGTTTCGGTGTTCTTCCATGTTGAGCTTTGGGTGCGTCAGATCGCGTGTAGCGACCTAACGCATAGGTCAGCGACGGGAGCCAGCCGCCGATGACGTTCGATCTGCCTCAGAGCGAATCGGCTGGCTCCCGTTCGCTGGACAGTCTGGTTGTGTACTGGACGACGTGTTGCCGCCCAACATCTAATCGGCTGGGTGCGGTGGCCCCCGATCTTCAGACCACTCGACGCAGGGTTTAAGCATCTGTTTCCTCGAGGGTGCTCGGGTTGTTCTCGGGTGTCTGTTTGGCTGCGTCCAAAACCAATTGGGAAAGAGAGAGCAACGAACCAACGATCCGTCGCCCTCCCTCTCCGTTTACTCTGGGTTCCTTTGTTTACCGCCGAGGGTGCCTCCCCATGCCCAGAGTCTGTCAAACGAGCCGGAAAGCACCACCGCCCCGCTGGCTGCGTCCTTGAGCACAATGTCCCCTTCGAAACTCGCGGCGCCGATCCCGGGACCGAACCAGAGTCTGCCAGCCACGCTGCCCGGCTTGTACTTGTGGACTGTGCCGGACAGGATTGCCTCGCCTGGGCTCTGGCTTGGCCTTTAGTAGCGCACTTCTTCGAAAGCGCCGGCATGGTCACTCTTCAGTTGGCCAACGATCTGCGCGGCGAAGCTGGAGGCCTGTCGGTCCTGTTCACGGTCAAGTGTCAGCCGGCAGAGCCGGTCACGCAGACACTGTATCCCGTCCTCAAGCCGCGCGGTGGCCGTGCGTAGGTTCAGTGTGGTCGCCCTAGCGCGCGCCGCAGATCCGGTGACAGGCCTGGCGAGCGGCCGCCGCGGAAGGACGTACGTGCCGAGCCTTCGTTGTGGCGAATGTCCTTTAGGCATTTAGGCACCACGGGCACAGGAATTACGGTGCCCACCTGCGCGGCGGGCGTAAATCCGTCGAACGACGCAGATTCGAGTGGCGCATCAGGCTTTCGCGCTGGTTTCTGCGTAGTCTGACGCATGCGACCGGCAACTCAAGATCTCGGGCAGGGTCGTGAACGCAACGACCTAGGGGTAGGCTTTGGGGGGAAGAGCATCGAGTTCGTGGCGCCAGCTTATATGGCATATCCAGCCCCGCGAGGTTGGAGAACGTGCAGCCAGAAGCCTTCCCGTGTGTTTCGAGTGTGGTTCGTGGTTTACCCTCCTGGACGATTGCGCAGTGGGCGGTCCCGTCGATCGGGGCGCCGAGATGGATGCCGAGGCGAGCCTGAGCCTCGCGGATGGCGACTCCGATCTGGCCCAGCATCTGTTATGTGGACCTGGCCTTGGTTGACCCACGGCCTGGGTGAGCCCCCCGCCTCATCTGGGGTGCCGCCGCCGATCGAGATGAGCCTCGGAGCAGTCGCCGGAGCGGCAGATTGCTCTGGGGTCACGGCAGCAGGCTGGCGGTGTCGTCGGCGACCAACCGGATGCGGGCGTTGGTCGTGTAGTTGCCCGCCCAGTCGGTCCAGACGTTCCACACGAGTCGGGCCAAAGCGGCTTTCTACGCCGTCTGACGCAGGCAAGTGCTGCCCGCTCGCTGGCGCTCAGCGAGTCGGCGATCTCCTTGGTCTGGTCGACACCGGAGGTCCGGGGCATCTCGAGGTCAGCCCCTTGGTGAACTACGGCATCGACCGCCATCTGCGCGAGGCGCGCCGCTGGCTGATCGAGCGCGCCCTGCTTTCAGAGGCAGTTCTGGAATGGCTCCCCGATCTGCCCCCCCACTACGCGGGCCTCGAACCATGATCTCCGCCCCTTCGATATTGCGCCTGCCCCCCCTCGGAGACCCTCGCCGAACTGCGCGCCTGCCACAGGGCCTATATCGAGGCCGCCTTTGGCGAAGAGACCGCCCGCGTCCTCAGCCGTTCCCCCCCAACAGGCGGGCGACCGCGGCGGCGCGCGAGTGGACGTGGAGTTTTTCGTAGGCGTGACTGAGGTGGCTGGCCACCGTGCGCCGACTGATGCGAAGGGCCGCGGCGACTTCTGCAGTGCCGCGCCCGTGCGCGAGGTGATCGAGCACCTCCGCCTCGCGCGTCGTGAGGGCTTCGATCTGTCGCCGGGCATGCCCATGCTCTTGGAATCGCCGCACCACCAGCCGCGCGATATGGGTGGACAGGGGCGAGCCGCCCGCATGAGCCTCGGCAATGGCCTCGAGCAGGCGCGCGGCAGCCACCGGCTTGACCAGGTAACCCACGGCGCCAGCCTCGAGCGCGGCAACGATGAGTTTGGGATCGTCCCGGATGGTGAGCGCCAACACGGCTGACTGGGGCCAGCGATCGGCCGCCTGCCTGGTCAGATCGATGCCCGAGTCCTGAGGCAGGTCGAAGTCGACCAGGAGCACGTCCGGTCGCTCGCGGGACAACCCGGTCAGCGCGCTCTCGACAGTCCGATACGACCCCACACAGCTCAGCCCGGGGGCGCCGCCCAGCAGCGCAACGAGAAACGCGCGCAGCTTGTTGTCATGCTCGACGACGACAACCTTGATGGCGGGCGGCGCCGTTGGCATCGGCGGCCGGACGCCGGTCGCCCTTTCGGGTGCGCAGCGTTTGGAGGGAGTCCGCTTCATCGCTTCATCGGCGCTACCGATTCCGACGTTTAGGCTCTTCACCCAGGCGCCAGCGCTGCTCGTGCCGGGCGCAGAATGAAGCCAGCCCAGAGTTCGGTCGCCGTGGGATCACGCTGGTAACGGGCGCCAGCATGCCCGGCCCAACGCCTGCGAGACAATCGGTCAAACGGCGCAGATCGGGTGAGCGGAACCGCTCGGACGGGAGGGTTTCTCCGCCGTTTGGAGTAGATCCGACGTGTCGCGCGCCCCTGATCGCCACCGCGTCGTCCGGTGGCTACGAGGGGCGGAGCAGCGCTCGCGCGACGGCTGCGCTGCGGTTGTGAACGTGAAGCTTCTCGTAGACGTGCCGCGCGTGGGTCGCCACCGTGCGGTCGCTAATCCCCAACGCCGCCCCGATCTCCTTGTTCTGGAGTCCGCGCGCGAGACCGTCGAGCACCTCCGCTTCGCGAGGTGTCAGGGCCTCGAGTTGGCGGCGCGCGCGCCCTTGTTCCCGGAACCGGCGGATCACCAGCCGCGCGATCATGCTCGACATCGGGGACCCGCCGGCGTGGGCCTCGGCCAGGCCCTCGAGCAGCCGGGCGGGGGACATGGGCTTGATGAGGTAACCGATGGCGCCGTTTTCCAGGGCCCGATAGATCCGTTCGGTGTCGTCGTGGATGGTGAGCACGACAATCGGCAGCCGAGGGAGGAGCCCGGAGACTCTGGCGATCAGGTCCAGCCCCGAGGCGCCCGGCAACTCGAGGTCCACGAGCAGCACGTCCGGTCGCTCGCGGGACAACCCCGCGAGTGCAGTCTCGGCCGTGCGATGCGAGCCCGCACAGAGAAAACCCGGCGCACCACCCATCAGCGCGTCGAGAAAGGCGCGGTACTGGTCGTCGTCCTCGACCGTCACAACCTTGATGGCCGGCGGGTCAGTCGGCGTGGGCATGCGCGAGCGAGAGGATGGCCGGCGCGCGACCGGATGGAAAGCCGAGAATGAACCTAGAGTGAACCGGTGAAGCCTAGGCGCCCACCGCCCCAAGCGCCAACCGCCCGTGGGGAGCTTCCACCCGCTTTGGCGCGCGCATCGGGGCCATGAACCGGTAGGGCGCGACCGCTGGGCGCGCCGAACAAGCCAGGGCACCAAGCCCGAACGGCCGGCCCGGCGGTCCGGCCCTACCTCTAGCTGGCGGTTCATGAGGAGCGTTGACGCCAAGGTGGTCGGCGGTCATAGGGGCCATACACCGGCAGGGCGCGACCGCTGGGCGCGCCGAACAAGCCAGGTCACCGGGCCCGAGCGGCCGGCCCGGCGGTCCGGCCCTACCTGGCGGTTCATGGGGAACGCCCCTCACGGCTTCCAGCCCTCTTCCGAGCCTCGATCTCATCGCTCGCCGCGCCGCGCCCAGACCATCAAGGAGTTAGCGGTGGGGGAGGCGGGAGGGAAGGAAGGGGAATGGGAAGGAAGTGGGACCTGGTAGCGACCGCAGCGCGAGGGAGCGCAAGGGAGCGTAAGGGGCGCGGATTCAGTCTCTGTCAACTACTTTATGCCCGGCGAACTGATTGGATTCCCAGTTCCTGTGCTGTCAACCATTTTATGCCCGGCGAATTGATGTGAGGAACTCAAGGCCGCGCGGCCGAGGCGCAAGGAGTCGAGCGAGTCGAGCCGTGCCCGTGCCCATGAGTCACCGAAACGGAGTACAAGGCCGACAAGTCCGCGGTAGGACGCGCAGTCGTCTGCGCGCCGTGCTGCGCGCCGCGGCCTCCGTTGGCCATTTTCCCTGAATCAACAGCGAGGTGCCGGTGGAGCGCGGCGCTGAAGTGCATGCGCTCCAGCCGGAAGGGCGCGGTTCAGCGGTTGTTCTTGGGCTTGTCTGCCGGTCGATCCCGCTGAACCCGGATCGCGATGCGCGTGCCCCGGCCTGCCGCGCTCTCGATCCGAAAGGTCCCCCCCAGACTATCGACCCGCGACCGCATGCTCCCCAGGCCAAGCCCGCCGGGCCGGACAGTCGCCGGGTCGAAACCCCGCCCGTCATCCTCGATCTCGAGGTCCAACTCCGCTTCGGTGACGCGCACGCGGACCACGACCAACGTGGCGCAGGCATGTTTAACGATGTTGTTGAACGCCTCGCGTCCGACCAGTAACAGACTGCGCCGTTGCTCGAGGGTCAGCGCCCGCGCGGGGAAATCCGGCGGCAGGTCGAACCGGCAGCGGATGCGCGCGTCGCGCAGCAGGTCTTCACCACTCTGGCAGAGCCTCGACACCAGGCTCTCGACGGTGTCATGGGCCGGGTTGGCAATCCAGATGAGGTCCTTGAGTTCCCGGGTCGCTTCCCTCGAGGTCTGGGAGAGCCGGTCCAGATGTTCCCGAGCGCCACTTACCCCCTGGCCGCTGGCAAGCTCGGCCAGCAGGCTCAGCCGGTTCAAGTCCGCTCCCAGGCCATCGTGCAGATCCTTGGCAATGCGCGTCCGCTCAGCGGCAATGGCCGCCT
>VHCO01000135.1 GCA_016871715.1 Verrucomicrobiota bacterium | reverse complement strand
CAACCCGCTGAACGCACGCCGCTGACATGAATTCCGATCTGCCCGACCCCTCCCCCAACCCCGCGGCCGCAACCTTCGCCCCCGCCAGCGGCGAGCCGAACCTCGCCAACCTCGATACGTCGGTCTGCGACCTCAGGTTCCAGGTCCAACTCATCCTCGCCTCGATGGTCCTGCTCCTGCTCACCGCAGCCGTCTTTCTTTGGTACCAAGAACGCCTGGTCCGCATCCAAGCTCTCGAACTCAACCGCGCCTCGGAGGAACTCAAACGCGTCGTTGGCGACTACGAGACCAATAGCGTCCCCTGGATGAACCGGTTCTCGACCGACCTTGTGAATTTTGCGCAGGCGCACCCCGACTACGCCCAGATCCTGGCCCGTTACACCATCTCGACCAACGCCCTCCGCGCCACCAACGCCCCGCCCACGCCCACTCCCCCCGCGCCACCGGCCAATCGATAGGGCAGCCCACGCAGGCGCGCTCTGCTGGGCCCTGCAGCCTTCGTTGTCCTCAGCGAACCGGGGGCGCGATCCCTGAATCACACCCGCTGGGGACCGGACACACGAACCGCCTCCCCCGCGTGTTCCCCCGAGCGGAAAGGAAGAGCCGCACCCACGGTCAAGCGCCCGATCGCGGGTTCGGCGGGTGCAGCGCCACTCCGCACGCCGAACAATAGTTAGCCGCCGAAGCGCAAGGCTCGCCACACTGCGGACACCCCGCTGCGGCTGCCGTGCGATGGTGGATGACCAGGTTCCGCACATAGGGAATCCAAGTGAAGGCGTAGGCAAAAATGAAGACCGAGTCCCGCTTGTAGAACAGGGCGTACGAGAATAACAGTCCGGCCCCCACCAGACTCAGCCACCAGAAGGCCGTCGGCACCACCACTCGCCGCTGCTTCTCCGTCGCATACCACTGGACTAAGAAGCGCGAGAAAAACGTCAGGTTCCCCAACCACCCCACCACCTTCCAGACATGCCATTCGACGCCGAGGAACTTGTCTTGCGGGAATAAGAACTGCTCGATCCAATCCATGCCCTCGGATTAAGCGGCAGGCCCCAACCGCTGACAAATCAATTAAAACTCGAACGTCACTTCGCCCAAACGCCGTGCTAACTCCTCGAGCACCCGCCGCTCATCGGCCTCGTCCCGAGCCATAAACGTGACGCTGAACCGCAGGTAAGCACCCGCATCGTCCCAGGGCACCGTCGAGACCAACCGATCCGTGATCAGCCATTCCGACACCTCCTCAGCCGTCTGGAACTTCAGCCGCGTCCCATCGGCACGCGTCGCGGCGCGCGGCGCCTTCACATACAGGAAGAACGACCCCTTCGGCTTGCGCGCGCGGAAACCGGCGGCCTGCAGCACCCCCACCAACGCCGTCATCCGGCGACTGTACTTGGCTGCGATCCGCTCGGTGATCTCCGGATGCTCGAACCCGTAGGCCGCCGCATGCTGAATGGCCAGGAATTGGCCCGAGTCGGTATTGTCCTTCACATCCCCGTAGGCCCGCACCAACAGCTCGTTCCCCGCCACGAAACCGCAGCGCCACCCGGTCATGTTGAAACTCTTGCTGCACGAGTGCAGCTCGACCCCCACCTCCTTCGCCCCCGGCGTGGCCAGAAAACTCAGCGGCTGCCCCTCGAACACCAACGCCGCATAGGCCGCATCGTGCACCACCACCAACCGGTGCTGCCGCGCAAACCGCACCACCTCACCGAAAAACTCCGCCGTCGCACTGGCCCCAGTCGGGTTGTTCGGATAGTTGATGACCATCGCCTTGGCGCGGTCTAGGACCTCCGCCGGAAGAGCCCCCAAGTCCGGCAGGAACTCGTTCGCTTCCGTCAACGGCGTCTGATGCACCCGGCCGCCCAGATACTTGGCGTGTGTCCCGAAGACAGGGTAGCCCGGCGTCGTCATCAACACATAATCGCCCGGGTTCACCAGCGCCGCGGGCAAGATCGACAGCGCCGCCTTGCTCCCGATCGAATGAATCACCTCCATCTCAGGGTCAATCCCAGGCACGCCGCATACCCGTTCGAGATACCGCGCTGCCGCCTGCTTCAGTACCGCGTCGCCGTTGTCTGCGTAACCGCGGTTCTCGGATTTTAACGCCTCGCGATGCAGTTCCGCCACCACCTCCGGGAACGCCATCTCGTCAGGCTCGCCCACGCCCAAGTCGATGATCTCCGCACCGGGATGCGCCGCGAAGGCCGCGCGTTTGGCCCGCTTGATCTTCTCGAATTTATAAAGCGTGGTCGACTTGCCGTATTGGCTCCCGCCGATCCGATCGGCCAGCAGGTTCTGTAGGTACGATTCTGCCATGTTCAGTGCCTCTCAGGGTGTTGGCTGCGCCGGCTCGACTGAGCCGCCTAGCCCAACGCAGTCAGGCCCGAACGCTACCCCACCGCACCCCCTTTGCAAGCCATACGCTTCAACCGCAACCCACCCGGGCTGCGCCCACACAAACGGCTACATCGACGGGGCTTCCCTGGCCGATCGCATCCGCCGCCCTTGAGGGCGAGCATAGCGCCGATGAATCGGCGCACTCCACACGCTTCCCGCCAGTGACCACGCTTCCAGCCTCGATCCCACCTCCCGAACTCGCGCAGCGTCTGGACTGCGTCGGGCGATCGGAAATGGTAGGGCGAGGCTCCCGCCGAGCCGGACACAGCATGGACCTTAACCCGCTAGGGCAAGGCACCCGCTCGACTCGATCGTCGCTGCCCTCGATCGAGGCCCCGCGCGGGTTAAAAGACCGGCGGTACGGCACTGCCACGGTTGCCGGCCAACGCCTGTAACGTCCGCTGTCCTCAGCGGATGCATCGTCGCGGACCCTCTCCGCTGCGCTGGGGCGATGCGCTGGCGACAGCGCAGGCCACGGGTTTGGAAGCCAAGGTCGCCCTCGTCAATGCCTTCATCCGCAAGTTCCGCCCCGCGCTCACCTTCGTGCTCGGCCTTCCAGTCTATGCCTGTGCACGGCCTGACGCGTGCGCCTTTCCTTTCCAGTCAGCCGCAACAGCCATTTCAGGCAAAAGTGCGCCGGATCGACCGGCTTGAGGTACAGCATGGGACAAAGTCCCGGGATGACGGCACGCCCCGCTGCGCGTAGTTTATCGATGGCTTCTGGAGTTGCGGCCCCCGGGCTGAGCGCATCGTGCAACCACACCAGCGGGATCTGAACTGCGAGACAGTCCTCGATTGCCTCCATCGTCTGCGGGCGATCCACGTAGACGAGTACGGCTTCCACCGGCGGATCCACGTGGGTGAGCGAGGAAGCTCGCCCCAGCGACTCGTTGCCGGCAAACTTCGGGTTCACCTCGATCACCTCGATCCCCCGTTTGCGGAACCTGCGCGCGATCCACTGCCCGGGATCCCCTTTGCTGTCCTCGACACCCCAGATCGCAATCCGCCTTTTCCCAAGGAACTCCTGAATGAGTTGGTTGTATCGATCACGGTTCATAATCTCTGCCATGTCTGCTCCCACCGCTGCAGTGCGCTCACCTGGCGGCACTGCCTCTGCTTGGGTCTGCCCTGATCCGACGCCACCTACGGAATGACCACCCGGAAGAACTCAGCCGGTTTGACAGGCTGGGTCAAGGTAACAACTCCGCTGCTCTCCACGACGCGCACCAGTTGCCACTGGGACAGATCCTCCGATACTTCGAGCCGGCCGATGCTCCCGGTCTCGAGGGTCAGGCTGAGGCGCAGTGCACCGCCGGGCGCCGGCGGCAACACCTCGAGGCGGGGCGGGGCGGGTGCGCGTGCAATCCGGATGGGCAACTCGTTCTGCCCCGCGACCCGTAAGTCCGCGCTGGGCGTCAGTCGAACCAGGAACGTTTCCGGCCCCTCAGCGGCGGCGCTGCTATCGGTAGAAACGGCCAGCGGATCCTCGCGACGGGAAAAACCAGGGCCCTGATTCAGGCGCGGCGCCCCCACCGACGCCCCGACGTCGAAGAAGACCCAGCCCTGATTGGTCGACAGGCCCGTCATGGTGAAGGCGATGTTCAAGGCGGCCGTTTGCGGGACCAACTCGACACCCACGACGCGTGGGAGGGTGAGGTCGCCACGGCGTTGGACCTGGGCCACCACGGCGTTGGTGCCCGGAGGCAGGGTGCTGACCAGCGGCTCCAAAGCAACTTCGCTTTCGTCGTCTCTGATCGACACGCCGGCGAAGGGCGTACCGATAAAGACACCGTTCGCGCCCGCATCGAGCAGCCATACGCCGAAGGAACGCAGGGGATCGGGGATCGAGTTGTCGAGCACCGGCACGCGGAGGGACTTTTGGGTTTCGCCGGGAGCGAAGGTCAGTGTGCCCCGGCGCGGTTCATAGTCCACGCCGCCCACCGCTCCGCTGTCCTGGGTGGCAAAACGAACGTCGACGGACAAGTCGACGTTGCCGCGGCGCTCGAGTTGGATCTCGGCGTCGCCGCCGTTCTCGGCCGCGGCCACGGCGGGCGTGACTACGCGGATCCAAGCCAGCTCTGCTGGCGGGTGGACCAAGTACACATTGTCCATCGTCCACGACTCGTCCGTCAGTTCGAAGGCTTGGAAGGTAGCCGTGAAGATGGGGGTAGTATTGGTGATTGGAAAGCGGAGCCGGTAGATCGAATCCACCGACACACGGCCCACGTTGGCCGGCACGGTCCCCCAATCGGTATCGAGCGGGCTGAGCCGATGCCACCCAGGCGGGGGTCCAGTTCCGGCGCGGCAGGGGTGGCCGGCACGCGCTGGGTGAAGTAGGAGGGCCGCTCCCGATCGTCGTTGTTACTGAAGGCACCCAGCCAAAGCGGCTCGCCCTCGAGCCAGACACCCCACCGGTCCATACCGTACCAACCGTGGAGCCCGTCCCAAGAGTTCTGGGCCCAGACATCGAAGCCGAAGACGACCTCGCCTAAAGGGACCTCGTTGGTGAGCTGGAACCGACCCAACTCCTTCACGAACCCATTGCGCCCCCAGCGGGTGTCGAAGGCCCCCGACGAAAAGGTCGGGATCCAGCCCGGCGCGGTGCGGCCGCTAAAGTCTTGGCGGTAGCGGTTGGTGCCCACCACACGCAGAGCTATCGGGGCGCTGGTGACCGTGCCGAACTGGTTGCTCACCACGGCCACCAGTGTCGCGCTAAAATTCGTGGGCCGCAGCGGCAACTGGGGCGCGGGCAGAACCTGCCCCGTTAAGACCAGTCCGTCGAGCGTCCAGGCCGTATGCAGCGGGCCCTGACCCGAGAGCAGCAAGGGCGCTTCCACGGGTGCGCCGGCCAAGGCGTTCAAGTTCATCGGCTGATCCAAGATCTGGGGTTGCAGCGACGGCACAACTCGCACCTCGACCGTCTGTCGCGTGGCACCGAAGTCGTTGGCGACTTCGAGTTGGTAGAAGCCGGTGTGACGTTCCAGCGCTGGGTCGAAAGCGAGCATGACGTTGGTGGAACCCGGGACCTCGACAAAAGTGGTGTGGGCGCTCGTACCCACCGTGGACGAAAGCACACGCAGCCAGCGATAGGCGAAGGAGCCATGCCCCAACACATTCGTCGGCCCCACCGTGAGCTGCTGCCCAGCGGTGAACGTCTGCGGCGATGTCATGCCTAGAATCTCAGGTGCTCCAGGGTAGAAAGTCACTTGCGCGACCGCCGACGTCGCCCCCCCCGCCCCATTCCAGAGGACGACCTGGTACTCGCCTGGATCGGTGAGCAGACTGCCCGCCAGTCTGAGCGGATGGCTGTTGGCCCCGGCAAGGTTGGTGCCAGCTCGCAGCCATTGGAACCGGAACGGCGGCGTGCCGCCAAACGTGCCCGCCAACGTGACTCCCAAGCCGCCGGCAAAGTGGCCCCCCACGGGCGATTGGGCGATCTCCGGTCTGACTACCGGCGCCGCCGAGACATAGCGCAGCGGCGGAGCCGTGGAACCGGCCGCAATGCAATCGATGAATTCCCCAGTCTGGCGGTGGAACCGGCGGATGCAGCTCTCGTCCATCACGTAGAGCACACCGTCCTCCCCGAAGCAAAGCGATCGCGGCCGGACCATACCCCCCGCACCCCCGGCTATGAAGATCCCCGCATAGCCGCCGTCGCCGCCCCGAAACCGATGGATCGCCCCGCCCACCGTGACATCCGCCGCCAAAAGATCCCCATCCCAACGCCGGGCAAACGCAGACAGTTGACTTAGTCCGCGGGTCTTTGCAGCTTCGGTTGATCCCAGGAACTGACCGTCGCCGGCGCGAAAGGACTTCACCGTCCCGTCGCCTGAACTGGCGACCAGCACCGTGCCGTCCGGCGCGATTTGGACATCTTCACTTCCCTGGAAACCGCTCGGAACGTCCCACGAGGTCAACCTGGCCACACGCACAAAGGTCACGCCGTTGAGGGCGGAGACCGACCGGGCTGGGGGGTTGCTCAGGTACAGATTGCCGTCGTTGCCCCAGGCAAATCCCGTGACCGTGCGCGAATTCTCACTGCCGCCCAGGTCGATCCGATCCACGTACTTTCCGGTGCTGGGTTGGTAACGTTCGAGGGCGTTGGCAGTGTTTGCGGGCACGTAGACCAACCCGTCCGGCCCCCGGTCAAAACCCTGCCCCGCCGACCAGGCTCCTGTCGTGGCCGCACTCCCGAGGAAGGCTCCAGTCTCTGCGTCCCGTCGCTCGACCGCCACGGGTCCCACGGTCACCCGGTTCCAAAGCTCGGCGGGGGCTGCTTCGGTGACGACCACCCCCGCCGGACCCGACTCGACACTGCCGCCCGAATTGCTCACCACCACCCGGTAACCGGCCGTGTCTGAGGGTTGGACGTTGGTCAAGGTCAGGGTGGCGTTGGTCCGTCCGTCCAACACAGCGGTCCCGCAAGACCACTGGTAGCGGAGCCCTTCGCCCTGGGCCTCCACGGTCAGCGAGACCTGCTCGCCCGGCCGCGCCCGCAGCCGCTGGGGTCCTTGGGCGATCTTCGGCGCTTCTTGCGCGCAAACCCAAATGCTCCAGCAACCCAACAGTGGCAAGAGCCAAGCGCATCCACTCGGCGCCCGCCGAATGACCGCCCGCTTCACGATGAAGGAGGCGAGGAGAGCGTCGATTCGACGTGGCTCAGCCGTCGTGGGATGACTCGAGGAACAACCAGAGTCAACGAGCTCGAAGCGCAGCCTCATATAGCATCCGTCCTTGCGATGACAGCTCGGAATAGACGACACATTGCAGGGCGCGCAGTCCTCTGCGCGCCGTAAACCGCTGTGGACACAGCAAGCCGCGGCGCGCAGAGGACTGCGCGCCCTACCGCCGAGTTGTAGTCCATCTCAGTGACTCATCAGTATGTGGAGTGTGCGTAGGTTAGTGACGGCCACCGCCTTGTCAAGGTCAGCGACAGGTCAGCGGCAGTCTCTGTCAGCGCCGATCTCAAGGCTGTATTGCCCCGAAGCTTGCGCAGTGTTCGCTCGCTGAGGAGTGAGGAGGGCAAGGCTGGCCAAGATTTGGCTTTATGATGGCAAAAAAGGTTTGGTCTTTCGATTCAGTTCCGTGCTACTTGGACTTTGAATCAGGTTGAAGCCGTCTTACGTTTGCGCGCGAAACGAATGAACACAAATTCGGCAACGGTCCCGGATCGCCGCGAGTTCCTGCGAGCGGTTGTGCGGGGTGCAGCGGTCCTCACGCTGGCCGGTGGGGCATTTTACCTGAGCCGGGCCCGCTCGACCGCCGCGGGCAGCCGAGCCTGTTCGGGGCAGGGACTCTGCCAGGGCTGTGGGCTTTGGGCCGGCTGCAGCCTGCCTCGAGCGCGAGCGGCCTCGATCACCGAGAATAGAACGGAAAACGGAGGATAGGCTATGAGCGAGTTATCCCAGCCGACAAGAGTCACGCGACGCCGGTTTCTCTGGCAGGGTATTGCGGGTGCGAGCGTCTTGGGAGTGATGGGCGGGTTGGCGGTCCGTGCGGTGCGTTCCCGACAGGGCGCCGAAGACCGGGCGCCCAACCCCTTTGCGTATGAGATGGGGCACTTCGAGCAGACCGATGCGAGCCTCATCGCGTACGAGCGGGTGGCCGGCTTTCGTTGTCCTCGACCCGATCCGCGCCGTTTGACCTTCGATGCCCGCGGGCGCCTGTGTCTGGCGGCAGGCAATTACGTCAGCCTGTTGGACACAGCCGGGGCGACGCTCTCCGAGATCGCACTGCCCGGCCCGGCCCGCGCCTTGGCCGCCGCCTCGGACGGAACACTCTATGTGGGACTACGCCAGCAAATCCTCGCGTTCGACGCGCAAGGACAACGCCGCGCGACCTGGGATCCCCCACCGGGCAAACCGTGGTTGACCGGTCTGGCCGTTAGCGAGACCGACCTGTTCGCCGCCGACGCCGGCAACCGCGTGATCCACCGCTATGACCGTAGCGGTAAACCGCTCGGGCGCATCGGGGAGCGGAACGCAGACCGAAACGTCGCTGGCTTCGTCTTGCCCAGTCCGTTCCTGGACGTCGAGTTGCACCCGGACGGCCTCTTGCGGGTGAACAATCCCGGCCGGCACCGGGTCGAGGCGTACACGGTGGACGGCCACTTCGAGTTGGCTTGGGGCAAAGCGACCGCGGCGATCGAGGGCTTCTGCGGTTGCTGCAATCCGATCAATCTGGCCGTGCTGCCCGACGGCCGGTGCGTCACCTGCGAGAAAGGGTTGCCTCGCGTCAAGGTCTACGACCTGCACGGGGAATTCGAGAGCGTGGTGGCAGGCGTCGAGGCATTCCCTGAGAACGCCAAAGCCGGCGCCGGCGACGGCATGACCGACGGCGTCAAGGCCGGCCTGGACGCTGCGGTCGACGCCACCGGCCGCATCTACGTGCTCGACATGGTGACGGGCGACGTCCACGTCATGGCGAACAAACCAGGGCAAGCCCTGGCCGGCTAACATGAATCCTCCACCCCAAAAAACCAGCCCGCTCAGTCGACGCCAGTTCTTCCGCGCCGGCGCCCGTGTGGCCGGCATGACGGGTATGGGGCTGCTGTGCGGCATTCTCGCCCCGCGGGCCAGCGCGCGCACCACCGTCTGGCAGATCGACCCCGCCAAATGCCTGCGCTGCGGTCGCTGCGCCACCGAGTGCGTCCTCACCCAGTCCGCCGTTAAGTGTTTCCATACCCACGCCTTCTGCGGCTATTGCCAGCTCTGTACCGGCTACTTCGTCCCCGAACCCAACGGCCTCAACACCGCCGCCGAGAACCAACTCTGCCCCACCGCCGCCATCCGCCGCACCTACATCGAAGATCCCTACTACGAGTACGCCATCGACGAAACCTTGTGCATCGGCTGCGCTAAGTGTGTCGAGGGCTGCAACCGCTTCGGCAACGGCTCGCTCTACCTCCAGGTGAGCCAAGATCACTGCCTCAACTGCAACGAATGCGCCATCGGCCGCGTCTGCCCCGGCGACGCCTTCCGTCGTATCCCCATCGACCACCCGTACTTGCTGAAGACCACCAGCCACTAAAGCGCCGCACCGGACTCCTCCCGGCCTCCTAACCCAACCCACCCACGTCCGTCAGCTCCCCGCCGCAGCCCAGTACCATGATGAACCAAGTCAAGCGCCGGAAGGAACTTAGGGGGGCAGCTTGGCTCTGGGCCCTCGGCTGGGGGCTGGGCCGCAGCGTGGCCGAACAACGATTCCCACCGCCGGACTTCGAAAGTGGCTACCAACTGCCCCTAACCCAAACCCCGGCGCCACGCTCTCTCCTGCTGCAATATGTGGACGTCGGCATCTTGGCGGTCGCTTTGGCGCTGGCGTGTTACCTCGTCTATCGCCGCCGCTCGCGGACAGGCGTGCTCGCCTTGTCCCTGTTCTCCCTGGTCTACTTCGGCTTCTACCGCGAGGGTTGCATTTGCGCCATCGGCGCCCCACAAAACGTCGCCCTCGCCCTCTTCGACTCGACCTACGCCCTACCGCTGACCGCCGCGGCCTTCTTCCTGCTCCCCCTTGCCGTCGCCCTCTTCGCCGGACGCACCTTCTGCGCCGCCGTGTGTCCGCAAGGGGCGCTGCAGGACTTGGTGTTGCTGCGCCCCGTCAAAGTGCCTGCCTGGCTGGAACAGGGCCTGAGCGTGATCCCGTTCATCTTCCTGGGAGCGGGGTTGGCCTTGGCGGCAACCGGCAGCGCGTTCGTCATCTGCCGATACGACCCCTTCGTCCCGCTCTTTCGCCTCTCGGGCAGCTTCATGCTCCTCCTGGCCGGCGGCCTGTTCCTACTGCTGGGCATGTTTGTCGGCCGGCCCTATTGCCGGTTCCTCTGCCCGTACGGCGCCCTGTTGCGCCTGGCCTCGATCGTCTCGAAGTGGCGCGTGCGCATCACGCCCGATTACTGCACCCGCTGTCAGTTGTGCGAGACCTCCTGCCCCTTCGGCGCGATCCGCACCCCCGTCGCCTTGCCCGCTAACCCGCTCGCCCTCGCGCCCGAACGAAAACGCTTAGGTTGGCTCGTCCTGCTGCTGCCCGCCCTCGTCGCGGCCGGAGCTCTGCTCGGCTCGCGCCTGACCCCCGTGGCCGCTAAGCTGCATCCTACGGTCGCCTTGGCTGAGTCCTACCTCGATCCCCACCGCGCCCCAACCCCGCCTGGCGTGCAAACACCCGAAAGCCTCGCCCTGGGCCGCGCGGAGCAGAATCCTACCGAACTGATCGCCAGCGCCCTCGACGTGCGGCGCCGCCTGGGAACCGCCATGGTCTGGTTCGGCGGTTGGGTCGGGCTGGTCATCGGCGTCAAACTGATCCGCTTGAGCATCCGCTCGGGCCGCACCGACTTCGAGCCGGACCGGGCTGCCTGTTTCGCCTGCGCCCGCTGTTACCTGCATTGTCCGAACGAGCGCGTCCGACTCGGGTTGATGCCCGCTTCCGAACTGCCCGCAATCCAACCCCTACCCGCACCCACCCTCCCGCAGACAGGCAGCCACACGACCTGACCCAATGTCCCACCCGACACCCCCAACCGAGTCGAGTCGGACCCAGCCGGGTCCCAGTCCGCAGGCTGACCGCCCGACCTCGGGCCCGGCTGTCCCCACGCCCGCCCAAGGAGGTCAGCCGGAAACCGACCCCGAACCGCGCGCCCTGCGCGTGACGTTGTGGGTGGCGGCGGCCTTCTGCGCGATCGTGTTCGCTGGGTTGGTCGTGCAATACTTCCGAGCTCAGGTTGCCGACCCACTGAAATCCACCCAAATCGCCGCGCTCAAGGCCCAGTTGACCGCCCAACCCAAAAACGAGCAGGTCAAACAGCAGATCCGCGAACTGGACCTCACACTCCGCCAGCGCTACTTCCGTCACCTCTCCTTCAGCGCCACTGGCGCCTGCCTCCTCTTGGGTGGCGGCGTCGTGTGCGTCCTGGCCGGCCGTCGCGTCGCTCGCCTCCGCGCCCGCCCACACCTCCCCAAGAGAGCCATCGACGAAACCGAACGCTACACCGCTGCAAGGCAATGGGCGCGTTGGTCCGTCGCCGCCACCGCCCTCGCCTCCGCGGTGGCGTTCCTTACCCTCGCCTTGACCACCGGCAGCGCCTTGCCCACCCGCCCAGCCGAACTAGACCAACTCCTCAAGAAACTCTCCGGAGCAGACGATGCCGAAGGCGCCGCCGAGGTGACCTTCGCCGAGTACCTCACCCAATGGCCCCGTTTCCTCGGGCCTACCGGCGGTTCGTTCCTACCCAACGCCGTCTTGCCAACCGCTTGGGATGTCGCCACAGGCGCGGGTATCGCCTGGAAAACCCCCGTGCCTGTCGCAGGTTTTAACTCGCCCATTCGCTGGGGTAATCGCCTCTTCCTCTCCGGCGGCGATGCCGCACGGCGCGCGGTGGTCTGTTTCGATGCCGCCCACGGCGACATCCTCTGGCAACGCCCCGTCGAAAACGTCCCCGGCTCACCGGCCGTGCCGCCGGAAATACCGGAAGGCACAGGCTTCGCCGCCTCGTCCATGGCCACCGACGGGCACCGAGTCTATGTGGTCTTCGCCAATGGCGACCTTGCCGCCTTCCGCCTCGATGGCAGCCCGGCGTGGTCGAAGAACCTCGGCGTGCCCAAGAACACCTACGGCCACGCCACCTCCCTGATCACCTGGCAAAACACCCTGATCGTCCAGTATGACCAGGGCGACGCCGAGCAGGGCCGCTCGCGCCTCTACGCCTTCCAAGGAGACTCAGGACGCCTCCTATGGGAACGGACGCGGGCCGTCGGCGCTTCCTGGACCACACCCGCCGTAGCCGACCCCGCCGGCCAAGCCCAGATCGTCGCCGTGGGTGGCGACTGGGTCATCGGGTACGGCGCCAAGGACGGCCTCGAACGCTGGCGCGTCGAAGGTGTCCACGGCGAGTTAGCCCCTTCACCCCTCTTCGCGGGCGGCCTCGTCCTAGCCGTCTCGCCCCATGACCGACTCCTCGCCATCCGCCCCGACGGCGCGGGGGACGTCACCCAAACTCACCTGGCTTGGACCGCGGAAGAAAACATCCCCGATGTCACCAGCCCAGCTAGCAACGGCGAGTTGGTCTTTCTGCTCTCCAGCGGCGGTGCCTTGTCGTGCCACGACCTCAAGACCGGCCAAAAACTCTGGGAACAGGAACTCAACCTCGAAGCCAACGCATCCCCGACCATCGCAGGCACCCGCCTGCTGATCCTGGGACTCAAGGGCGAAACCGTCGTGCTCGAGGTGGGCCGCACCTTCCGCGAACTGGCGCGCTCGAGCCTGGGTGAACCGGTCCTCGCCAGTCCAGCCTTGGCCGCGGACCGTGTGTTCGTGCGCACGGACAAGACCTTGTTCTGTTTGGCCACCGGCGCGGCCAACACGCCGCCGGGGCCCGGGAGCCAACAGGAATGATCACCGAAGTCAACGGCGTCTCCCTCGAAGTCAAAGCCGCACCCGCACCTGCCGCCGGGACCGAAGTGGACCTGGCCTTTGTGGATCGCACCATCGCGCGACTCGGGCGCGCGCCCGACACGGTCATCCCCGTGTTGCAGGCCATCCAGGAGCACTTCGGCTACCTGCCCCAGGAAGCCCTCCAACACGTCTGCCGGTCCACAGACATTACCCCCGCCGCCATCACCGGCGTCTCCTCCTTCTACGACATGTTCCGGCATCAACCCGTCGGCAAATACATCGTCCGTGTTTGCCGCGGCACCGCCTGCCATGTCACCGGCGCCGAACGCGTCGAAGACGCCCTCCGCCGCCGCCTCCGCATCCCCGCCGGCGACGACACGGACCCGGACCGGGAGTTCACGGTCGAACCGGTGGCGTGCCTGGGGTGCTGCACCTTGGCGCCGGTGGTCAAGATCGACGAGACCACCTTCGGCCATACCACCGCCGAGAAGGTGCCCGGCATCATCCAAGACTTCCTCGCGCGCATGGCCGCCGGTGACGAAGCGCCGACATCCACAGAAACCATCCATCGGCCCCGCAATGGACGCACCGAGATCCACGTCGGACTGGGCTCCTGTTGCATGGCCAAGGGCAGCGACCGCCTCTTTCACGCCCTCCAGGAAGGGGCCCGACAGACCGGGACCGATGTCGTCGTCAAACGCGTCGGTTGTGTCGGCATGTGCCACCGCACACCCTTGGTCGAAGTCGCCACCGCCGGCAAACGCAGCGCCTTCTACGCCGGCCTCACCCCGGCCCACGCCCGCGCCCTGGTCCAACGTCACTTCCGGCCCCGCGGCTTCTTCGGCCATGTCTCCCGCCTCTGGACCCGCGCCCTCGATAGCGTGTTGACCGATCAACAGGTGGACGACCAAGTCCAAGATTGCGCGCTCGACGTGCGCGAGCCAGGTGTCTTGGCCTTCTTAGGCAAACAAATCCATATCGCCACCGAACACTTCGGCCGGTTGGACCCCCTGAGCTTAGACGAGTACCTCGCCCACGACGGGTTCACCGCCCTGCGCCAGTGCCTCGGTGCCCCCGACCCCCAGGCCATCGTCGGCGCCATCGAGCAGTCGGGCCTGCGCGGCCGCGGCGGCGCCGGCTTCCCCACCGGCCGAAAATGGCGCGTCGTCCGTCAGCAAACCGACGATACCAAGTACGTCATCTGCAACGGCGACGAAGGCGACCCCGGCGCCTTCATGGACCGGATGATCCTCGAGTCTTTCCCCTTCAGAGTCATCGAGGGCATGGCCATCGCCGCCGTCGCCATCGGCGCCCACGAGGGCATCTTCTACATCCGCCACGAATACCCCCTGGCCGTGCGCCGCGTGCGCGCCGCCCTCGCCGAACTCGAAAAACGCGGCTGGTTGGGCGAGCGCCTCCTCGAAGCTGCCTATCCCCTGCGCCTCACCGTCAAGGAGGGCGCAGGCGCCTTCGTCTGCGGCGAGGAAACCGCCCTCATCGAGTCCCTCGAGGGCCGCCGCGGCATGCCCAGACTCCGCCCTCCCTTCCCCGCCGAGTCCGGCCTCTGGGCGAAGCCAACGCTCATCAACAACGTCGAGACCTTGGCCATGGTCCCCTGGATCGTCCGCCATGGCCCGGAACGCTTCGCCACCCTCGGCACCGCCACCAGCAAAGGCACCAAAGTCTTCGCCCTCGCCGGCCAAATCCGGCGCGGCGGCCTCATCGAGATTCCCATGGGCACCACCGTGCGCGAGATCGTCGAGGACATCGGCGGCGGCGTGAAGGAAGGTCGACGGTTCAAGGCCGTCCAAATCGGCGGTCCCTCCGGCGGTTGCGTCCCCGCGCGCCTGGCCGACACCCCGGTCGACTATGAATCGTTGCGTGAGGTCGGCGCGATCATGGGCTCC
Source organism: Verrucomicrobiota bacterium (assembly GCA_016871715.1). Lineage (GTDB taxonomy): Bacteria > Verrucomicrobiota > Verrucomicrobiia > Limisphaerales > J093 > VHCO01. The sequence continues at coordinate 7,197 of VHCO01000135.1, read as the reverse complement.
GGCGGCCTCGTCGTGCTGGATGACTCCGCCTGCATGGTCGACATCGCCCGCTATTTCCTCCAGTTCACCCAAGACCAATCCTGCGGCAAATGCACCTTCTGCCGAATCGGCACCAAGCGCATGCTCGACATCCTCGACCGCCTCTGCGCTGGCAAAGGCCAAAAGCAGGATCTCGCAGCCCTCGAGCAACTCGCCGCCCAGGTCAGCCAGGGCAGCCTTTGCGGCCTCGGTAAAACCGCCCCCAACCCGGTCTTAACCACCCTCCGCTACTACCGGCACGAATACGAGGCCCACCTGCAGGGCCGTTGCCCCGCAGGCAAGTGCTCCGCCCTCATCCAGTACCGCATCACCGCCGACTGCACCGGCTGCACCCTCTGCGCCCAGCACTGCCCCGTCGATGCTATCCCCATGGTCCCCTACCAACGCCACGCCATCAACCTCGACCTCTGCACCCGCTGTGACTCCTGCCGCCAGGTCTGCCCGCACCACGCAGTCCAGGTGTCATGAGCTTCACCTTGACCATCGACGGACGCCCCGTCCAAGCCACCGAAGGCGAAAGCCTCCTGCAAGTCGCCCGCCGCCTCGGACTCGACATCCCCACCCTCTGTTACCTCGAAAAGTGCGGCCCGCTCAACACCTGCCTCGTCTGCCTAGTCAAAACCGACGGCCGCATGGTCCCCTCCTGCGGTACCCCAGCCCGCCCCGGCATGATCGTCGAGAGCGAGACCGAAGAAGTCCATGCCGCCCGCCGCACCGCCCTCGAACTCCTCTTCAGCGATCACGTCGGCGATTGCCTTTCCCCCTGTCACCGGCTCTGCCCCCTTGGCCTGAACATCCCCGTCATGCTGCGCCAAATCGAGGCCCAGCAAACCCAGGCCGCCATCCTCACCGTCCGCCAAGCCTTGCCCCTGGCCGGAGTCCTCGGGAGGCTCTGCCATCACCCCTGTGAACAAGGTTGCCGCCGCGGTAACTGGGACGGCCCCGCCGCCATCCGCGACCTGGAACGGTTCGTCACCGATCGCGACCGCGAACAGCCCCAGCCCTCCCTCCCACCCCAACAACCGCCCAGCGGCCGGTCCCTCGTCATCGTCGGCGCAGGCCCAACCGGCTTGGCCGCCGCACATGCCCTCGCACGCGCCGGCCACGCCGTCACCCTGCTGGACCGTCACGCCCAACTCGGAGGCACCCTGCGCGGCGTCCCAGAGTCCGATCTACCCGCCGTTGTCCTCGAAGCCGAACTAGCACTATTGCCCCGCCTGGGCATCGCCCTCCAGCCCGGAGTCGAACTCGGCCGCCACGTCACCCTCCCGGAGCTCGCCGAGCGTTTCGACGCCGTCCTGTTGACTGTGGGTGAAGTCGCCCCCGCCGATGCCCCCACCCTCGGCGTGCCCCTCGCCGGAGCGAACCTGAAAACCGATCCGAACACCTGCCAGACACCAGTGCCAAAGACCTTCGCCGCCGGCGCCGCCGTCAAACCCGTCAAACAGTTGGTGCGCGCCATGAGCGAGGGTCGCGCAGCCGCTGAATGCGTCGACCGATCCCTGCGCGGTCAACCCGTGTGCCGCCCCGAGAAACCCTTCTCGAGTGTCATGGGCCGGCTCGACCCCGCCGAACTGCGCCAGTTCCTCCTCGCCACAAGCTCCGCCTCGAGGGTCTCCCCCTGCGACCGCTGCGCCGGTTTCTCACCCCCCGAGGCAACCTGTGAAGCCGCTCGCTGTCTCCACTGCGACTGTCGCTCCTCCGGTAATTGCGTCCTGCAACACTACGCCCAAGTCTACGGCGCCGATGCCAACCGGTTCCGCGCCGACCGCCGCCCCTTCGAGCAACACCTCCAACCAGGCGGCGTCATCTTCGAGCCAGGCAAATGCATCCGCTGTGGCATCTGCGTCAAGCTCACCGAACTGGCCGCCGAACCCCTCGGTCTGACCTTCGTCGGGCGCGGCTTCGATGTCCAACTCGCCGCGCCCATGAACCGAGCGATCGCCGAAGGCCTCCAAAAAGTCGCCGAGGAATGTGTCCAGCAATGTCCTACCGGCGCGCTTGCCTTCGCCGACCCGTCGGCCTCACGCGCCTGACATCCTCCCGCGCGCTACCTCAGCGGCGCGGCGCTGCGTCGATCGCCCAGCCGCAGCGCGCCCGCGCTCGCCGCGGCCTCGCTCCTGCGCGGCGAGCTCGACCCGTCGTTGGGGCAACCCAAGCCGCCCCAGCCGTCACCCGATCTGGCGCACCATGTTCTCCGTCCCGTACGGATTCGACACTCGCACGGTGCATTCAGGATCGTCGCGCCACTCGCCATCCACCATGAACCGGTAATGGTACGTCCCCGGCGCCAAATCCACCGCTGCCGACCAGGCGCCGTCGGCACCCTTGCGCATCGGAATCGGTTTCTCCTGCCAGTGAGTGAAATCACCCACCAACAGCACGCTCAACGCCCCAGGCGCGTTGAAACGGAAGGTCTGGCGTATCTTGCCTTGCGCAGCTTTGGCCATAACTCACGCTCCACGATTCGTGGGACCCTGTTGTGAGGAGGAGGAGGACTTCCTGGCCGCGGGCAACCGCCCGCAAGTCCAGCACAGCATCGCGACCTGCCAGCGAGTCCCGACTGTACAGCGTTTTGCCATGACTCGTTCCGCAGTCCCAACTGAAGAGCCCGTTGTGCGACTGCGAAGCTAGATTAGCACACCCGTCCCCCCCCCTCAAACACAGTTTTCCCACCTTCATCCACCAACGCCCCACGCGCCGCCCGACCCGCACCCGCCCTCAGATCGAGTCAGCCGCCTACCGAGTAACCTCCCCTAACCTCGCGCGAGCCGTCTCGAGCGCCGCCACCGCCGCCGGCTCTCGCGTCGCCCTAAAAAGCTCATCCACCAAATCCCGCCGCCGCGCCAGATCTTCCTTGGAAACGTTCTCTGATAGCGGCCTGCTGAAGAAGTTCTGGTTGCCAGCATATATGTGGTACCTCTTCAGCCCCACCGGCGGCGCCGCGGGGCCCGCACCGCCCTCGAGCCCGCCCCCATCGCCAAATCCGTACTGGTCCCCCGCTAAGCCCGTCGCAATCTGTGTCCACACCGCCTCCGGCACCGCGCCCGCCCGAGCCTCCCTCACCAGCGCCGCCCGAGCCTCCACACACCTTGAAGCCACTTGCGCTAACATCTGCCAGGCGAACGAGCCACGAGCTACCTGCGCCGAACCCGCGTCTTGCGCCAATCGCAGCAACGCGGGGATTCCCTGGCCATCAGGCATACCGGCCAAAGCCATGACCACGTAATGCCCCCACTGGCCATCCCCTCCCGCCCAGCCTCCCAGTACAGCCGGGTCACCGTACCGCCCCAAGACCTCAAACAACGGCGCCACATCCCGACCACCCAACTTGTCCTGGCGCGCTAACTCGAGCGCGTCTCGCGCCGCACCTAGAATCTCATCGAGATCCTCCTCGCCAGGCGCCGACTTCATCAGTCGCTCCGCCAGCACCCCGATCTCGACCGGGTCCGCTGTCGACTCGAGCGCCTGCCGCAACACCGCCGATGCCTCCGCCCCTCCCGCCTCGCCCAGAACACCCATCAGCGCTGTCCGCAACGTCGGACAACCATTCACGAGCTGCGGCTTGAACGAAACATCCTCGAACCCCGCCAAAAACTCAGCCACCGCCGGAATCGCTTCCGCGCCCTCCGCCTTGAGCTGCTTCAGGCTGGCCTCGACCACACCGGCCTGCTCCAACGAGAGTGGCCCCGCCACAAAACCCAACTGCCGCAGCCCCGCTAACAACCGCGCCGCTCGACCCCGGGCGCCCTCTGTTCCAGCTCCCTCTCGCATGCCAGAAGCCGGCACACCCTCGCCGATCGCTCCCTCGCCGATCGCTCGCGCCTCAGCCACCGTCACGCCCTCCGACCCGCCAGGCAGCGGCCCCGCGCCAGACCCTGCAAGGCTCGACGCCGCCCCCGTAACCGCCGCCGCCGCCGCAGGCGCGACCGCCTGAATGACCTCAGCCACTGGACCCGAGGCACTCGGCTCAGGAAGCGAAGGGGGCGAAGGAGTGACCAGCGGCGGGGTTGCGTTCGTACGGCCAGCGCGAGAGGTGCCCGACCACCGCGCCTGCTCGAGCCGAGTCAAGCCCACGTACCCGACCACCAAAACCACCGTACAGAACACCACGCCAATCCAAGCCTTCGACTCAGCGTGCCGCCGCCCCCCTCGCGGCCTGGCCAGCCGTGCTGGCTGGCGGGCTTGCTGGCGAGATCGTTTCATACCCAACGACGGTCCTGCAACCCGCTCTTGGATGCAAGCCCCTGAGCTCAGCGGTCACCATCGCATCACCCACTCGCCCGCCGTTCCAGCGACTCATAACCGACGTTCACTCCTCCTCCCCAGTCGGCCGAGGTCGCGACTCGACGTACCGCTTCCAAAGCTCGAACTCCACGTAAAGCTCGAGGAACGTCTTTGGCCGTTGCTGGAAATAGGATACCATGAGCCACTTCTGCTCGGACTTGTCCTCGAGATCCGCCTGCAGCTTCGCCCCGGCAATCACCACCGGCGCATAAGGCTCCTCCGGCACCTCCGCCCACCATCCAACGTGCGCGAACTCGCGCAAATACCAGGGCAACGGCCAGTAGTCACCCCCCGGCGCCATCACCTTGATTACCAGCGGTTCTTCCCCGCGGTAGGCTCGCGCCACACCCTTCACCTTCCCCACCAGTTCGAGCAGGTCCGGCGACGTGTGCGCATACACGTACGGATTGCGTTGGTCCGTGCTCAGCCCGTGGTTTGCCCACCAACTCAGCACGCCCAAATGAACGGTCCCTGCCCCCACCAACACGGTCACTCCCAATCGCGCCCACACCCGGGATCGGGATAGAAACCGCCCTAAGGTCGCCACCCCCACCCCGGCCAGCAGAATCAGCCCATGCAAGAAGCCCAAGGCGCACCACGGAGTCTTGTACGGCACCGCCGTGTAGATCCCCATCAACAATACCGTGTAGGTCCCCAGCATTCGCACCAACCGTGCATTCCACTGCACCCCCGATACCGCCTGCCGCCTGAAAGCCCCTACCCACCCCACCGCCGCCAAAACGAAGATGATCCCCTCGGTGAATACCGGCCCGGCCCCAGGCCGAAACCACAGCAACCGCTCGAAATAGAAGTGCCACGGATGAACATGCGGCGAGTTCCCCCCAGCCCGAGCCAACCACGGCAAATACGTCCGCAGCGAATCCGCCGGCCCGCTCGCGTGACTGAAGAACGACGTGAATAACGCCACCGAAACCACCAACCCGGCAACGGCCCCGGCCGCCAACGGCTTGACCCCGAGCGCCGATCGGACGTTCGGCTTCGCCAAGCCCCGCCCGCGGCTCCAGGCCCACTCGATAACGGCTGCCCCAGCCCCCGCCGCCAGTACGAAAACAAACGTCTCCTTGGTACCGTGCATCAGCCCCAGCGCGCCCCCCGCTACCACGGCCCATCCCACCCGCCGCGTGCGCCAGTACCGCCACAAAGCGGCCCAGCCCAGGAGCGCGCCAAAGACCAGCACGGTCTCGTGGATGTAATAGCGATTGTAGAAGACCAGGGCGGGTGAGAGCGCCGTGAACACCCCCGCCCAGAGCACCGCCGTCCGCCCCAGGCCATCCGCCAACAGTCCCAACAACAGAATCAGCCCCACCCCCATCAGCACCGGCAACAACCGCAACGTCAACTCCGACAGCTCAGCGGCCGACGTCGCACCGCTGCACCATGCCAGCGGAAGCGTCAGGTAATAGAGACTGGGGCCGTGGTACTCGTGAGGGTCATACCGGTACTCCCCACGCTCCCACAGCCCCAAGAACTTGATCGCGTGAACGGACTCGTCCGCGTGCAGCGGACGCTGGTCAAGCTGCGGCAGCCGCCAACCCAGAGCGCCGGCGGCGACCAGCACCAGACCGACCGTCAACCACCGGCTCATTCACCTGGCAGCGCCCACACTTCCACTTCCGTGTAGCGATTCAACGCGCTGTACGTGCTGCCGTTGCTGTAGAGCCGCACGTACCGAGCCGCCACACCTTTGCTGTCGATCAGCCGACCTTGGTAGTCCTCGAAATACTCCTTGTCGGTCCCCACCCCGAGACCCGAGCTGTTGTCCCGATCGTTGTTGAACAGCGTCCGCACGTTCTGGGTGAAATCCGGGTCCTCCGCCACCTGCACCACCACATCCCGATAGACCTGGAAGGTGTTGTGCGCGTGCCAGACTACCACCGCATACATCCGGTATTTCTTCTCCAAATCGATCTGTACCCACTGCGTCTTCCGATGCAGCTCCAGGAAACTGTTGTCGTTGGATTCCTTGTCCCCGTCGGTCACCAACTCGTAGCTCCCCGTGATCGGAGACTTGTCACTGCTGGTCACTCGCTTGTCCAGCGCCACGTTCTGCACCCCCTTGGGCGCCAAAAACGGCGGTCGCGGCTTGTCCGACGGCTTCTCGATGTCGTCGCTCAACGGAATGTCCGTCGGCGTCCCCATGAACGCCGGTATCGGCAGCTTCAGCGGTAACGGCGCCAGGTCTCCGCCCGCCCCCAGCGCCTGCTCCAAATTCGGCGCCGCCAATACCGCCCCTAAACATGCCACCACGCTGTACCGCTTCGAGTTCTGCAACAATTGCTTCATAGTCATTCGTACTTAACGTTCACTGATTTAGAGCGGTTGAGCCTGCACTTATTCAACTCAAAACGCAATTGTTTGTGCCCCTTCTGTGCCCCTGGTCTGTCCTGCCGCGCAACGCCAGCATCTCAATCACGACCACTCAAACGACCGCTCAACACCGCCACAAGGTCCCCAGACCGCGAAGTTGACATCATTTCGCCAGGTTTATTGAAGTTGACAGAATCCGCTTGCTCTGACACCCTCACCGCCGTCTATGAGATCGCCTCGCATCAAAGTGAAAGGCAGACCCGCCGTTTACCACTGCGTCTCCCGCATCGTCGGCGCCCAACGGCTCCTGGATGACCTCGGCAAAGAAACCTTGGTCCGGCTCCTCCGCCGCCTGGCCACCTTCTGCGGCCTCGAAGTCATCACCTACTGCATCATGTCCAATCACTTCCATGTCCTGGTCCGCGTCCCGGCCGAGCAGAACCCGACCGACGAGGAACTGGTCGAGCGCATGAAGGCCCTCTACGGGAAGGCCAAGCCCCGAGAGGCCGGCCTGCTCTATGAGGCCGAGAAGGGGTTGCACGA